>JAJFJG010000214.1 GCA_021774265.1 Nitrosomonas sp. | reverse complement strand
ATCGGAATTATTGCTTCATGAGCACTTTGGTATCTTCTTGAAAGACATTGAAAAAGAGTATGATCTTGTCATCGTTGATTCACCGCCTATTTTGGCTGTTACCGACGCTGCCATTATCGGTCGTATGGCCAGTGCGACATTCATGGTAATAAAGGCTGGTGAGCACCCTGTGCGAGAATTAGAACAGAGCGTAAAAAGACTGGTTCAAGGTGGTGCTAATATGAAAGGCATTGTGTTTAACAATATGCCAATATCATCATCGCGTTACGGAAAAGGACGTGGTTACAGCCGATATGTCTATCAATACAGTTATAAAAAATAAACTAAATTAAATTGCACCATGCCGTATTGTAATTAACGGTTTTTCTCAGTTGATTGCTTCATGGCAATTGAAAAGCCTTTTAACCTTGCCTGGCTTCAATGCCTCGCCTCTTGGAGCGAAAGCTATCGAAAACCTTCAGATTGAAGAGCGTAGTTAATGCCCCGCTGCTTGCGACGGGCGCTTTGTTATTAATTGGTTTTATAATTAACGAGGAAGAGTCTTAAATTATGATTGACATAATTTCTCTATTTGTGCTCTGTGTTGTCCTTTCTATGGTCGTTATCCATTTTGCGATAAATTTGGCACAAACTTACTGTGTTACTGATGATCCCGGTGAGCACAAGCTGCATGAAATGAGCACTCCCTTTGTCGGCGGAACAGGGGTATTTGTTGCCTTTTGCGTAGCAATGGCATTACAGGCGAATACTCACTCTGAGTTAATGCTGCAATATTTTGCTCTAGGGCTCTGCGCGACTATTGTCTTTATCACTGGTTTTATAGACGATGTCCGGCGGCTCAGCTATAAACTACGCTTTGTTATTCAAGCTATCGTTGCGCTGATCATGATTCTTGCTGGGGAAGTGGTGCTTAATGATCTCGGTGAATTATTTTTTGGGCTACCATGGCAGCTTGGAATATTGGCGATACCCTTTACGGTTTTTGCTGTCATTGGCGGTATTAATGCCTTTAATATGATTGACGGTATCGATGGGCTTTTGGGGTCGGTTGCGTTTGTAACCTTATTGTTGATCGGTGCTGTGGCGTTTGTTGCAGGTGACTTGCATAATACGCTGTTAGCCACCGCGTTAGCGGGTGGCGTGATGGGTTTTTTATATTTTAATCTTCGTTATCCCTCGCAGCGCAGTGCACGGGTATTTCTGGGTGATAACGGCAGTATGCTAATTGGATTTTTGATTGCATGGCTATTGATTGATCTTTCGCAAGGCCCCAAACCAGCCATGCAACCAGTGGCGGCGCTCTGGCTGCTATCTATACCAATTATGGACACCATCAGTGTTATGCTCCGCCGAATAAAAGAGGGAAAATCTCCGTTTACCCCAGACCACAATCACTTGCATCACATATTATTAAGTGCCGGCTTTCATGTTGAAGAGGTTGTTGTTGTTATGGTGTCACTACATTTTCTACTTGGGGCGGTAGGTCTCGCTGGTTTGTACCTGGGTATATCTGAATTCATAATGCTGCTTGGTTTTTTTCTGGTTTCTCTGTGCTACCTCAATCTGACCATGTTTTCTTGGCGTTTTATGCCGGTTTTACGTCGTCTTCACACGCGACTTGGGCTTGCAACGACAGCGAATAGTGGCGTTTTTCTAGGTGGCTATACAACCAAAGATGCTGAGAGAATAATTCAGATTATCAGTAAAGCGTTTGGTTCCAGTGTCGATTATTGGGTGAAAGTCTTTGAGCAACAATCAGTGGGTGACAGTTTTGGCAAGCGCTATGCCGTTTCACTTAACATCCGATTGCCAAAAGAAGGTGGGGACACGGACGATAAGGCTAAGCAATCTGTTCTTTCGTTACAGCAAAGACTGCAGCGGCAGGGTATTCAGTTACGTCAGTTTGTTGCGCGCACTAACGATAGAAGGGCGCACAGTAGGCGGAGCGCTAGTGAAGAGTTGCCTGTTATTTTGGATGAGCGTGAAGCAGACAGACGCGCCTCGAGTAGCAGTCGTCGTAGTATCAAGCAGCGGCGCGCTGCGGAGCGAGCCGGCACTGAAGAGCGGATTAAGAATCGACGTATTTCGGATCAACACAATTTGGGTTTTCAGGTACAGGTATTTGAAGTTACATTTGACGTTACTCAAGCTATGTCGCCACCCAGCTCTGATGGGAGCTTTGTAATATAGTAATGTCCGTCACGTAAGTAAAATACAAACGGTGGTTGGTGAAAATATCACAGATGCACAAATCACAAGGCTGACGATTAGTATTTGCATCACTAATGATTCAGTATCCAATACAAATCAATTTTTTCCGCGCGTTGATTATTTTCGTGAGGCGACTATAAAGTGCGATAGTTACACTTTGGGTGGAACAGTGAGGCTATTTTGCAATGGCAACCTGTAAGAATCTGGACGGCCGCCTTACATCGGGTGTTCCTTAAACTTGATATTTTAGGGCACGAAAGTGTTTACAAGATGTGTTTTGTCAATAATGCAGAAAAGCTAAGGGTATACGTCGATATTTATCTGAAGGAGCACAAAGTTAAAATGAAAGATAAAGTTAAAAGTGTGTCGGTTTCTATTTGCTATTACGCCACATCTAAGAATTAGAGCCGATCATTGAAAGATATATTAAAAGGCTCTGCCGTAATATTCCTTTTTAAAGTGGCAGGAGCTGTGTCTCTGCTCGGGGTGCATTTATTAATAGCCAGGCATTATGGCGCTTCAACGCTGGGCGTATTTAACCTTATGTTGGCTTTGTTAACATTTAGCGCTATCTTTTCGAGGCTTGGTCTGGATATGTACGTAGTAAGAGTATTACCAGAGATAGGAAATGATAAAGCACTTGCAGCTGGGTTTATACAAATAGTGTTTAAGTTGCTATTTATTGGGTCAATTGTCTCAGCGCTTCTTTTTTTATCTTCATCATCATTGATCAATCAATATATTTTTAAAAGCTTTGATGCTTCAAGTTATCTCATAGTACTAGCAGTACTAATAATACCTTTTACATATTTTAGTGTAATGCCGGAAATATTTAGAGGGTTCCAGGATATTAAGATTTATTCATTTTATAGAAATTTGGCGCAGAATTTTTTGGTTCTCTTAATTCTAGCTTTTTATATATTTTCTCTAAATATTAAGCTTGATCCAGTATGGGTACTTTATGCTGCACTATTTTTTATTTCCATAGTTATGGCATGTCATCTTTATAGCTTTCTAAAAGAAAAGGATATTTCTCTTTTTGATAAAGGAATTTATCACAAGAAAATTTTAATTTACTCTTATCCCATGATGTTTACTTCATCAATGATATTTATGATGGGAAATGTTGATAGTTTCATGATTAGCTATTATCTTGATGAAGCTCAAGTAGGTATTTATAGTGCTTGTCTCAAGTTGTCTTTTGTAATTACTTTTATACTTGCTTCTGTCAATGGTTTTGTGGCGCCAAAGATATCAAAGGCTCATGCGAAGGGTGATGCAGAACAAGTGAAAAAGATTTATCGAGACTCAGTAAGGCTTATAGTGCTAGCTTCCTTGCCCATCTTTATACTGCTATATGGATTTCCTGAGTTCTTTTTAGGGCTATTTGGACAAGAGTTTACAAAAGCTACAGTTGCGCTATTGATAATTAACACTGCGTTTTTGATTAATGCCTTATGTGGTCCAGTGGGGCATTTGCTAAACATGACTGATCATCAGCTGGATTTTATGAAAATATTGGTGGTTGGGTTGGTGATTAATTTTGTACTAAACATTATGCTAATACCTGTCTACCAAATTAATGGGGCAGCCATAGCGACTTTCTTTTCAATGAGTTTTTGGAATTTAGCTAGTCTAATTTTGTTGAAAAAAAATAAAGTTATATAACAGAAATACTAAAATATTTTTTTTTGTAATTGGGGTATTGGGAAGCTTCGGTATCTTAAAAGTATGGAGTATTAAGCGTTGGTAAATAATAAAGTAAACCTTTTAATTATTGGTACGCAAAAAGCGGGCACAACCTCTTTATATCAATATATTCGGCAACACGAAGATATTTATTTTTCAGAAATTAAAGAAGTAATGTATTTTGCCAAAGATGAATTGTATGCAAAAGGAGAAGATTACTACCATTCATTTTTCCAAAAACATAATGGTGAAAGTATTGTGGCAAGCGCATATGTGCACATGCTTCCATGTGTCAAATGTCCTGACCGAGTAAGAAAATATAATCCTGATATGAAGTTTATAATTATGCTCAGAGATCCAGTTGAAAGAGCTTATTCAGCTTATAACTATGCAATCAAAAATGGGTGGGAGGATAAAAGAAATAGTTTTGAGGAAACTACGAAGCTGGAAAAAGAAAGAGTGAAAAATAAAGAATATTCTTTAATGTACTTTGAAAATGGACAGTATCACAAACATATTAAATATTGGCAGAAATACTTTCCAAAAGACAATTTTTTGTTGATTAAAGATGCTGAACTAAAGAATTGTCCAGCTGACGTACTAAAAAAAATATTTTTATTCTTGGGAGTTAAAGACTATTCGGGAATGATTGATATGTCAAAAGAATTTAATAAAGCTGGCACTGTTCGTTCCAGGTTTTTGCAATCATTTTTATTGAAACAAAATTCACATGTAATAAAATTATTAGGAGGCATATTGCCATCGCAACTCAAAGTTTGGATAAGGAAGAACATACTTACGAAAATTATCCGGTTCAATATGATTGATAAAGAAAATACTGCATTAGAAGAGTCGAGGTATGCTGCCATGCATGTATTATTCCAAGATGATATAAAGAATATGAAAGATGAGTTTGGAATTGAGTTATAGCATTCTATAGTGCTTTTCAAAAGTTAAACCGACATAAGATGCAATCTCGCTCTCGAAAAGGGCCCGGTGATGACAACCAACAGAAGAAAGCATAGTACTTTAGTTGTAATAGCCTAACAAAATTGACCATTACAACTAAAGTAAAAGTAGTTTTAGAAACTCTAAAGGAAGAAAACACAGCAGAGATTACTGCGAATTATGGTGTCCACACGATACAAATCAACAATTGAGAATAAAAGTATTAGATGCTTTACTTGAAAAAAGAAAGTAAAAAGGAAACGATCAGCGAACATTGATTTAATCAATCCATTATTTGTTGCCGCATATACAGCAGGGTCATCTGGAGCCTTGCAGAAAGGCTCAACTCTATTAAAAAATACTAATTTAAAGGTTTGTTATGAGAGGGTTATATATAAATATACAAAATAAGGAGAAGATTTATTCTGTACTTAGAGAATTGGAAATTACGTATAAAGAATATATTTTCCCTGATAAAGTAAGTGACAACGGTATTATTATTTATGACCCACAAGAGTGGCAGACGGAACCAGTTTATCAAGATGATGGTTTATTTATAGCCGTTTATGGATGGTTTGTTTATAAAGGCCATAAAAATAACTTAACGCAATTAGCTAAAGACTTTATCTTAAATGGTTTCGATATTTTTAATGAAATAGAGGGTGGTATATTTACTTTTTATTTCGAATATAAAAGACAGTCATATATTGTCAATGATTTATTCAGTTTAAGCATGCATTTTATCAAAGATGATGTTCAGAACTATATTGTTGCTCCATTTCCTTATTTTATAGCTGATAAAAAGGAAAATGAAATTTTTATGTCCATCATAAATAAACAAAAACATTTGTTTGGCAATTTTACTGGATACGATAATATAAAGCGACTTAATCCGGGCAGTATATACGAAACACCATCGTCTTTTTTTAGCTATTATCGTTTAGACAACTTTAACAAAAAACACTTTTCTTCTGAAGAATTAGTTAAGGATTTTAAACAAAATACAGAATTATGGGACTATGAGGAGAGAATAATACCCATTAGTGGTGGTCTAGATAGCCGTTTTATATTGGCTAACTCTGAATTTAAAACTGGGTATTGCTATGGTCCTTCATCTAGCGGTGATAGAAAAGTTGCTGATAAATTTAGGTGGGCAGTTAAAAATATGACTGCATTTTCCTTGAAGGACATAGAGCAACCAAGCAAACATCAAAAAAAATTAATTAATCAAATTTTTAATGGTTTAACTTCAGATCCCCTTCCAGGTTTATTTTTTGCTTTTAAAAACGTAAAGTCAAAAAATCCAGCTAGCTTAGCTGATTATGATGGCTTTTTGGGAGATGTGCTTCAAAGAGAAACATATATTACCTTCGGAACAAAAATGGGTAATCTTTATAAATTATTTCCCAAATTATTTTATTCAAAAATAAATGATAATAAAGTAATGAAAATATTAAGAAGCAGATATTTAAGTTTGAGCGAATCTGAGTTTATGTATTTATATAATGATTTTTTAGTTAAGACTGATCCATTACAGGTATCAAAACTTGATAAATTAAAATTATATGAAATGTTATATGGAAGAGGTGCACGTTATATAATTCATGGTGGTATAACTATGAAATCACAGTTTTTTAGTGTTGTTCCTATGTTTTTCTTTAAATCTATTTTTGAAAACCTCATGTCTTTAGATAACTTGGAAACAGTTTCACATCAATCTATTGTGAGAATTTGGAAACCTATTGATGTAAAGTATTCTAAAATAAAAAGTGATTCTGGCTATACGCCCAATATGACTCCTCTTTATGCCAGAATTGCAAAGCTAAGTAATAGGCTTGTAAAGAAAATAGTAATTAAAGAAAAAGGGTTTGGTGATGAACTCAAACAAATGTAGTGTAATCTTACGTCAATTTTACTTGCTATTAATATCGTGCCCACGCTAGACGGGATTTCAACGCCGGAAACTGGAAATAATCTTGTGATCACATTGGATATTCGTGCAAGTAAAGCAATTCAGGTTATCAAAGCTACAAAGAAAATTCGGTTATTTGTCATAGATAGCATCAATATTAATGCTTCTTACTTTATTAAGACAAAACTTTTTAAGGGATGACAGCTTTATCATAACGTTCGGGTTCATATGTTCGATGTTCTGGTAAATACGCCAACTTGATAGTTTGCGCCTTGCACCAACAAGCGTATTTACTTTCCATGCAATATTTATTAACTATAGCCACTAACTGCGCTGTTAGGTTTGGGATGCAGAAGCACAAACCAATATGAGACAGAGGCGAAAAAATGGAATAAGTTGCTTTGCTGATTTTCCCGGTATAAGTTGATCACGTCATTTGACGAGTTTCAGTTTTCAGTAATTCTAAACGTAAAAGTAGCAGCATATTTAAGTGTGCCCAGTAAGGTTTTACTCGGCAAGAGAAAATGAAAACCGCATTTAATCCAGTTTCCATTGGCAAGATTATTATATTTCTAATGTTGCCATCACTATTGATTGATAGTATTACAGGTTGGATGTTTCTGAACACGTCATTTACGATAAGCTTGTCGCAGATGTATAAATCAGGAATGTTTATTGTTATGTTTGCTTGGTTGGCCTGGTTCTGGCTAAGTGGATTTAAGTTTCTCTTTAGTTTACTCGCTATACTGTTAATATTTATGTTTTGGCACAGTTTCTCAGCGACCAATTTCTCCTCAGTTTTACAAGATTTTCGTTTTAATCTTTCATTATTTGCACATTTTATTTATTACCTTTTCTTGGTTGGATATATCCGGCGTATAAAAAAAAATACACCGGAGTTGTTTCGACTTGAAAAGTTCGTTTTCTTCATCATCTGGTTTTCATTTTTTGTTATTGCCATAAACATTTCTCTTGGGGTTTTTGGTTTTGGGTACAGCACATATGCCTCATATACACAGGGAGGTGAAGTTAGTGCAGGGTGGACAGGCTTTTTTTATGCGGGAAATGATCTATCTTCTGTGTTTTTGATTGTAGTCGGCATTATTCTTATCATAGCTTGGTCTAATTGGAGGCTAATTAATTACTTAATTATTTCTGTCGCTATATTGGTTCTTGCAATTATGCTTCAAACAAAAGCGGTTATTGTTGGGGCTATAATTTTGGTAATTGGTATTCCAATTTCAATGACTGGAGTAATATCAAAGTGGAGATTTAATCCACGCCCTTTAATTCCACTTTTCTCTGGCCTGGCATTTGGGGCGATAGCGTTATCGTGGCTAATATCAAGTGATTCTGCTATTTTCCGTAGAACAGTTATAAATAATGAGGAAGGTGGTCTTCTTGCGGCAGTAATATCTGGCCGTCGTAATTTTTTTTCCGTCGCGATGGATGTGTTGGAGAAACATTATGGTCATATTGACTGGCTATTTGGTTTTGGCTGGGTAGGTTATATGGAAGCCATGAGAAGTATCTTGGGTTATCAAAAAATTGTTGAAATTGATTATGTGGATATTTTTATGATGAATGGCTTGATTGGGTTAGTGTTAGTTTTAATTGTTTGGGCATGGTATTTGTGCTCAGTTACTATGCTAGTTCCGAAGGTACGAATTGCACGTGCTGTGTTATTTATCGATATCCTTTTATTGTTCCTAGCAGGAACATCTGGTCATGTTCTTTTTTCGGCGATGAACGGGATGTTTGTTGCTTTGCTTAATGTGCTGCCAATCATAATAAAAGAGCAATTAGTCAAAAATTAAATATATAGCTAATTAATCCATGATTCGAATATTACTTATCTCCAATATGTATCCGTCAGATGAAAAACCCTATAGTGGGATATTTGTAAAGAATCAATTCGATTCATTAAGGAATCACTCCGATTCGCTCGATGTTGATATTTGCTTTATGGAGCGAAGGTTTACTAGCAGAGTAGGGAGCGTACTGAAGTATCTAAACTTTTTTGTGAAATTTGGTGGCTATTTAACGAAAAAATATAATGTAATCCACGTCCATTATTTTTCTTATCACGTTTTATTTGCATTGATCTACAAGTTGTTTCATCGCGATACCAAGATAGTGGTAACCCTTCATGGGTCAGACAGTAGAAATATTGGCAAATTTATTTTTTCAATTATGCCAAAGTATATCGATTGTTTCATTGCTGTTGGTACCCAGCAGGCGAATGAAATAAAGAAAACCATCTTAAAAAATCCTGTTTATACGATTCCAGCGGGCATAGATAGTAAAGTTTTTTACCCTTTAGAAGGTATAGATAAGAAATATGACTATATCTTTGTGGGTTCGTTTTACCCAATAAAGGGAACGGATATATTAATTGAAGCAATTTCAATATTGAATGATGCTGCTTTAAGTTACTGCTTTGTTGGTAGCGGATCTTTTGATTCTGATATTTACGAGTTGAAAAAATTTTATAACATTGATCTTAGAAACGATCAGACCCAATCTCAATTACAAGAATTATATGCGCAGTCTCGTTTTTTGGTATTGCCCACAAGAGGGGACTCATTTGGATTAGTTGTTTCAGAGGCGATGTACTGCGGTACACCTGTAATTGTTTCTAATGTTGGAGGAATGAAAGATCAAGTTGTTGATGGTGTTAATGGATTTATTTTGACTGAAAATACGCCCTCTTATTTAGCTGAAAAAATGAGTTATGCAGCGCGTTTAGATGAAACTAAATATAAACAATTAGCAGCCAACGCAGCCACTTCAAACGAACTATATTCTCTAGAAAATATAACTAATCGTCTGGTTAAATTATATCGATCCTTAATAAAAATTGAGAGCAATTAGTGTTAATGAAGGATAATTATGAAGCAGATTAAACGTAGATTATCTTATTTTTTCTATATTGCTTTTTTTCGATTCACACCCGAGGACTACCGTCCCTATTCGCTTTTTTTTCCATTGCTTAGACGTAAACTTGCAGAAATGTTTCTGTTGGAATGCGGTAAGCAATTACGTGTTAAGCATAATTGTGATATTTCACCTAACATTCGCGTGGGAGATTTTTCTGAGTTTGGCCAGCATTGTTTAATTCATGCGGATGTGACGCTGGGTTCCTATGTCATTATGGGGCCGAACGTTAAAATTTATACACGAAATCATATTTTCAGTGATTTAACAAAACCAATTGCACTACAAGGAAAAAGCTCAGCATTTACAACAATTGGAGATGATGTGTGGATCGGTGCAAATGTCGTGATCACTGCAGGGGTGAATGTTGGTAGTCATTCCATTATTGGTGCGGGCTCAATTGTCACCAAAGATATCCCTGACTATGCAATAGTTGGTGGGAACCCAGCAAAAGTTATCAGGTATAGAAATGCAAGTGAATAAAGTGATTTATTTGATGGGTGCCGGTCGGAGTGGTACCACGGCATTGGCAACATTCCTAGGTAATTCCCAATATATTTTTAATGCTGGCGAATTGCACCAGCTAAATGAGCACCTTATTGCAGGAAAGAACTGTTCGTGTGGTAAGTCTCTTTCAGAATGTGAGTTTTGGTTAGCGGCGGTTATAAAAAATAATTATTCTAATGATGGCGATATAAGTGATATTGAATCTCGTGACTGTGATATTGAAAGGCACGGATCTATATTTAAACATATATTTAATCGCTATCCTCGTCAGGAATTAGAAAACTACCTGCGTCGTCAGGAATCACTTTTTACGGCTTTAACTAAAGTCTCAGGGAAGCCTTATATAGTCGATTCTTCCAAATATATTGGGCGGGCTGTTGCTTTAAGGAAATCAAGTCACATAAATTTGAAGATTATTTATGTGGTGCGTGATGTAAGAGGTGTAATACTTTCGTTTGGGAAGAATGTGCAAACATCGCGTTCTCCTCTTAGCGCTATTTTTTATTATACAGTCATCAATATGGTGGGTGAATTGGTATACCGAATGCTGCCTAAGCAAATGGTTATGAAGGTGTGTTATGAGCATTTTATTGAGCAACCGCATGCAGTATTGGATGAAATTTCAAATTTTTTAGCGCTTGATCTTACCGAGGTTAAAGAACGCATCTCGACAAATTCTGATTTTGCTGTTGGTCATATTATCGGAGGAAATCGTTTAAAAAACGACGGCGCAATTAAATTCCGCCAGGACTTAGAATGGCGTAAAAAGTTTACGAAGCTTAAGTCTGTTACTTATTATTTGCTAACGCTACCTTTGATGTTGATAAACAAATTTAAACTGTGATGAATATTTTCTTGACCTTTGATTATGAATTATATTTTGGTCGTCGAAGTGGAACATACCAAAATTCAATTTTAAAGCCTGTAGAAGCTTTGCTGGCGATCCTTGATCGTTATGATGTGAAAGCGACTTTCTTTGTGGATGCGGGCTATCTTTGTAAATTAGAAGAATACGCGGATAGCTCAGGTGATGTTGCATCTGAATACGATGCAATTAAGCGTAATATTCAGAAGCTTTATCGCGAAGGTCATAGTGTTCAACTACACATTCATCCCCATTGGGAAGATTGTTCTTCTCAAAATGGCGCGTGGGTAATGGACACCACCCGCTTTCGGCTTGCAACCTTTTCTGATGAAGATGTGAGGAGCATCGTCAGACGGTATAAAGAACAGTTGACATCGGTGATTGAAGATACGGAGCATGTATTTGCTTATCGTGCTGGAGGTTGGTGTATTCAACCATTTGATAAAATTAAGGGTGCTTTGCTAGAGAATAAGGTGTGGCTTGATAGCACCTTGTATTTGAATGGCAGATCAAATTCTGAGACACATTATTACAATTTCTCAGGAATGCCGGAAAAGTTCCGTTATCATTTTGAAGATGATCCTTTAGTAGAATGTGAAAATGGTAACTTTCTCGAAGTGCCGATAGCTTCTTATAAAGTGACCGCTTTCTTTTTTTGGAGAATGGTGATTGCAAAAAAATTGGGGGGGGATTTACATGCCGCGTATGGCGACGGAGGTGCGGCGGGTGGTGGTCTTTTTGATAAACTTAGAATGCTATTAACGCCAACCTATTCCGTTGTTTCTGTGGATGGTTACAAATCATCATTTTTAGCTGAGGCATTTGACCATTATTGTAAACAGTATTCTGAAGGTGAGTTTGTTGCCATTGGTCATCCAAAAGCATTTTCACGGTATTCATTATCCAAGTTAGATGATTTCTTGGCTTGTTATACAAAGCAACATACTTTTAATACGTTTTCATCGAATTATTTTAGCGAGGTTCAAAATTAATGGCGTCGATAGATAGTAAAACAGTATCAGCACCTATATCAGGAATTGATGTTACTGCTTTTAATAATATGGAAGCAGCGGTAAATTACGTATTTACCCTGGAAAATCAGGTGATTCCCGGGTTTGCACTCGCCATGAATGCTGAAAAGGTGATGAGTGCTCGATCAAACCCGATGGTTAACAAAGTACTCAAAATGGCAACGCTCCGTTATGCGGATGGTATTGGTGTGGTTTTGGCTCTGCGTCGTAGGGGTATTATGTCAAGAAAAATTGCTGGATGTGAGCTTTGGGAGCACATAATGGCAAGGGCAGGAAAGCATGGTACCCGTGTGTTTTTGGTGGGCGCTCAGTCTTCCGTGTTAGAGACTGTTGTCGATAAACTAGTAAAAACTCAGCAGGTTAATATTGTTGGATATCAAGATGGGTTCTTTGATGAGAGTGAGGAGCAAGCCGTTCTTAATAGGATTGTTGAACTTAAGCCAGAAATAGTGACCGTTGCCATGGGTTCACCTCGTCAAGAAAAATTCATTGCGATGTGCCGTAAACTGCATCCAACTGCATTTTATATGGGTGTTGGAGGAACGTATGATGTTTATGTGGGCTTAGTGAAACGTGCTCCCGAATGGGCGCTTAGGTATAATATCGAGTGGCTTTATAGGCTTTTTCAGAGTCCAAAACGCGCGAAAAGACAGCTTGTTTTAATACCGTATTTATTGTTGTTACTTGCAGGACGGCTTTAGATGGCTGTGGGGTATTCGACTGAGAAAGTGGTTACTTTGTGCGAAACGCGAGTGCGCCGTCAACTTGATATCATATTATAAGGATTAATGATGGCGACTATGGTAACCGGAGGTGCTGGTTACATTGGTAGTCATACGGTGGTGCTATTGCAAGAAGCGGGATATGAGGTTGTGGTGTTTGATAATCTCTGTAATAGCCATTTCGAAGTATTCAATCGGATAAATCAGATTACGGGAATTGCGCCTGTTTTTGTAAAAGGCGATATTCGTGATAAAGCTGCGTTGCAGCAGGTGTTTGCAGAGTACGATATTGACTGTGTGATTCATTTTGCCGGTTTGAAGGCGGTTGGAGAGTCGGTAACAGAACCATTGCTTTACTATCAGAACAATGTAGGAGGTTCACTAAGTCTATTTGAAGTGATGGCGTCAGTGAATTGTAAACGAGTGGTATTTAGTTCTTCGGCTACGGTTTATGGTGACCCTGCTTCAGTGCCAATTCGCGAAGATTTTCCGCTTTCTGCTACTAATCCGTATGGCCAGTCCAAGCTGATCATTGAAAATATTCTACGCGATCTGGTTGTTGCGGATTCTGGTTGGCAAATTTCGCTGTTGCGTTACTTTAATCCGGTCGGAGCGCATGCTAGTGGACTGATAGGGGAAGATCCAAACGGAATTCCGAATAATTTGATGCCCTATGTTGCTCAGGTGGCGATTGGTCGATTAGAGGAGCTGAAAGTATTTGGTGGAGACTACCCCACTATTGACGGAACGGGTGTCCGTGATTACATTCATGTCATGGATCTTGCGGCTGGACACCTTAAGGCGATGAATGCACTGAGCCCAAGCCATGGTTGCCAGGCTTATAATCTTGGCACGGGCAACGGGTTTTCCGTATTACAGGTGCTAGATGCCTTTGCTGAGGCTTCTGGCCGTGAAATTCCCTATCAAATGGTAAGTCGGCGTTCAGGTGATATAGCGAAGTGTTTTGCAGATCCTTCCCTGAGTGCAGAAAAACTCAACTGGAGAGCTGAATATAGTTTGGCAGAGATGGTCAGAGATCATTGGCATTGGCAGTCATTGAATCCAAGTGGTTACAAGTGAGCGGACTCACGACTGATTTTTTAGTGACTCGTAAGGTCTTTGTGCTTCGCAAATTTGCCCTGTCTGATGGGCTTTTTTGTCTCTATTGAGAGACAAAAATATGTGTTAAAAAACAATGTTTTATAATTTACCGTCATTTTTATTATAAAAATTAGCGACAAGTAGCCGTTATTTCTTATAAGATGGCGTGTTCAAGTATTTGATTTTAAATGAACGCGAATTTTTGGCACGAAAATTGCTGTTATTCAATAAGTTAAGGTCTTGTTAGAGGATTTACCTTTAATTATTCATTTAACGTGACTCGGAGTTGTGTTTCTGAGTTTTTTTTTATAAAAATATCACTACATGTTGAATTTTGACACCGCACTAGACATCAAGTCTCAACTTTTACAGGGAGTTAATAAGATGCGCCTCAAATCAAAGCTAAAGCAAGTTTTTGTCATCACAGGTATTAGCGTAGCAGCGTTGGTGACAACCCCTGCAACGGCTACACCAATGATCAGCCTGGACATCACGGGCGGTTGTTTCTCTTTTGGGGCCGGAGCGGCCGGAGCCACGGGATGTGGCAATACAGATTCGAGTCACAAGGAATACGCGACAGGTTCTTTTGTGTTTACTAACACACTATCAGCAGCCTTTGATCCATTAACCGATGACGGCGCTTTCAGTGCGTTTGCAAATTTAAGCGCAACAAACGGAACAACTAATTTTAATGATACTCGTTCTAAGACATTTCCTTCATTTTCGGCATTAACAACCGACCCACTTTGGGGGCTTGCCTCAGGCTTAGTTTTTGCCATTGGTGCCAATCCAGTGACGGGCTCCTTGCCAGGGTCATTTGGTATTGATTTGAGTTGGGAAAATGTGTTAAATCCAGCGTCTACAGCTACCAATGCGTTTGGTACATTTAAGTTCTTTTCTGATGATAATTTGAATGGGCTTTCACAGGCTTTATTTGGTCAGCCTCTTCCTCTTTCAGAAGTGACCTTCAATGCTCAGGCTAGACTTGCTCTTATTCCTGAGCCCATGACTCTGACTCTCTTAGGTTTGGGTCTATTCAGTATGGTTGCATTGCGCCGTAGAATGCCGGGTTAAATCTCATAAAAATACGTAATAAGCCAATAGAATGTTTATTGCTCTGTTCTGAGTTGACTGATCCGGTCTGCAGGCAATTCAGATAGTCCCATCAAGTTACTATAAGCACAAAATTTGTGAACGAAATCCTAAATCGACTTGTCTGCTTGATCGTCTAAAGCGGGCAAGTTGCTGGAGTGCGACATGTCGCATGTATGGGAACAACTTCAAAGCCTATGGGGTTAAAAAGTATGGCGCAAGACTTGCCAACGTCGTTATCAGGACGAGCGTTTTACCGTTCCTGTTCCGACGTTGTACCTAACTTGAATGTTGCACCAGTACATTAAATCCCTGCAACAAGTAGTAATGTTTAAGCTAGGCCGTATTCATGGTGGTGATAACCCTAATGTAATGGCATGGGCTTCGCTGGTAATTTTTACCGCTATCACATGGCACGCCACCTGCGCGGACGAATAATGTGTTCACCTACTGTAAAAGTTGTGAGCGCCATAGCCACGCAGCCGCACATGCGGTCGTTTCTTGCACTGAAGGCCCCTCTCTAACAGAACTCGGTATCGACACCGTCATTCTCAGCCCCGGCAATATCGCACAGGCCCATCATCCGGATGGATTCTCAGCTTATCGAATATTTAATCTTGTTTGGATATTTTGTCTCAATTGATTACGGAATATTGTTTGTAGCTGGTGTTGACAGGGTTCCAAAGAAAAATATGTGTGGGTTTTCAATTACAAATCTCATGTTTTTAATGGCCTCTGTTTTTGATGATCTCGTGCTATATTTGCGCTAACCTGCAAACTTCACAGGTTGGTGGAATTTAAACGCTGGATTAATTCTGTGTCATAAGGTGGAGAGGCGGAATATTTTAGAATGATGCAAAAACAAAATTTCTGGCTGGGCCATTAAATTATAGGGCGTTTTATGTTAAATGTATTTGTTACGGTAGATACTGAGGTCTGGTGTAACGGCTGGAATGACCTAGATAAAAAATTTCCTGAGTATTTTAAGAAATATGTCTATGGCCCAACAGCAGATGGCGACTTTGCACTGCCAGGCAAACTATCTATTTTGGAAGAATATAATATTCCGGCGGTTTTCTTTGTTGAGCCTTTGTTTTCTGCTAGGTTTGGATTAGAGCCACTAAAAGAGATTGTTGGGATTCTTCAAGAAAAGAACCAGGAAATTCAACTACACATGCATTCTGAATGGGTAGATGAGGTAGGAGATCAGCTACTTCCAGGGATTACGAAAAAACTTAGTGATCTTACACATTGTTCAAGAGAGCAGCAGAGCCATCTTATTCAGTGGGGGATAGAACGAATGGCCGAAGCGGGCGTCGATAATATCAATGCTTTTAGAGCCGGGAGTTATGGTGCTAATTGTGATACTTTGCGGGCAGTGGCCGATAATAAATTGACATTTGATACCAGTTACAACCTTTCAGGATTAGTTGGTGTTGCAGATATGGCGCCAGGTGAGCTTTTGAATCAACCGCGGTTGATTGATACTGTTTACGAGTACCCCGTCTCGGTATTTAAAGACCCCATTCGGAAGGCATATAGGAATGTCCAAATAAATGCTTTTTCGTATACCGAGCTTGTAAATTATTTGAACAGCGCATTTGAATTGGGATGGGACTCTGTTGTCGTTGTTACCCACAATTTTGAATTGCTTAGTGGAGATAAAACGCGGGCTGATAAGTTTGCAATACGTCGTTTTAGGCGTTTTTGTCAATATTTAGATAACAATAGGGATCGTTTTAACGTGACTGGATTTCAAGGTCTTATCCCGCAAAATATACAACCGCAGCCAGATATAATGCCAGGAAAACTGCTTCCTGCCGGGTTGCGAAACCTTGAACAAATTACTCGGCAGTTTTTATATCATTAACAGGTTTCTGACCTGAAAACTAGGCCTAATTAGGAATATTACGTTATGCTCAAACCAATGGGACAGTTCACTATATCGAAGCAACAAAACCAAGAATTTGCGGCGTTATCGGGTGATTATAATCCGCTTCATGTGGACGAAGTGTATTCTCGACGGTTGCAGTTTGGACAACCCGTCATTCACGGCATCCATCATTTATTGCGGACATGGGATGAAGCGTATCTCGACTTGCCCCGTCTTGAAAATGCATATTTAACGCAGTTAAACGCAACGTTTCCTAACCCTGTCAGTATTAACCAACCGATAGAATACAGTTATCAAGTTACCCCCGATGGGTTAGGTGTCGCTCTAACGGCTTATAACAAAAAAGGTCAGGTGATATTATCACTTTCTCTGCAATTTGCTTCACTTCCGAAAGTACATGTGGATAGCTCTGTTTTAGAATCTTTGCCGCCGGTAGAAGCGCCGATAGATCAAACATTTCCACCTAAACATAGCGCTGGAGAATGTCAGCTATATCTTGATACTGCGATAGCACAAAAATCTTTTCCAAGGTTATTTAAACACCTTCCGTCTCATCTATTAGCACAAATATTGGCTTGTACTCGTGTTGTTGGAATGAAATGTCCAGGGTTAAATTCAATTTTTTCGAGAATCAAATTGGACTTTAATCCCGATATTGAGGTCGTCAATAAAGACTCATTGTATTACTTCGAAGCTCACAAAGACGAGCGCTTCAGTATCCTTAAGCTAGGTGTTGAGGGACAAGGGATGAAGGGTTCATTGGACACGTTTTTTCGACCAACGCCGGTGGCACAACCAAGCTATTCAGAGGTGTGTTTAAAGGTTGCCGATAATATGTTTTCGGCACAAAGGGCATTGGTTATTGGTGGGTCTAGGGGAGTGGGTGAGATAACAGCAAAGATTCTTGCGGCAGGTGGAGCAGACGTAATTATTACCTATAACAAAGGGCGGGAAGAGGCAGATAGGGTCGCAACTGAAATCACCCAAGCCAACGCTCGTTGTCGTACTCAAGCGATCGATGTTACTTCATTGAGCGAGCAACCTTTAATTCAATTCGAAGGTCAGCTGTTACCTACTCATATTTATTATTTTGCTTCTCCTCATATTTTAGCGAACAATTCTAAGGATTGGGATAATGAGCTTTTTATTAAATTCTGTCGGTTTTATCTAGATGCATTTCATAAAACAGTGAAGTGTTATGCAGAAGACGCAAAGAAATCAAATTCTCCAATTACTTTTTTTTATCCATCGACTATCTTTATAGACCAACCGGAGAAGGGCTTTTCTGAGTATGCGGTCGCTAAAGGGGCTGGTGAGGCATTATGTAAACAATTAACCGCAATGCACCAAGAATTCAAGTTTGTGGCTCCTCGCCTCCCTCGAATGCAAACTGATCAGACATCGAGCATTATTCCCATAAAATGTGATTCAGCGAGTGATGTGATGTTGGGTGAATTAAGAAATATAGACCGATGATTCGTGTTAAAACTTTTTGATTTAGTAAGATTTGTTCGTTTTAAATAGGATCGTACAATGTCTTGCCATCCTTGGCCGCTTTTATTAAGCTGGAAGTTACCTTGGAAGCGCTGGCAGCAAACAATGGTACATTATGAAATTTCCAATATTTCAGTTCGTCCTCTTTCAATAGTGCAGGTAGTTTTGCTATATTAAACCGCCATTGAATACCGCCTCCTTGTAGAGTAACCGGCACTTCTTCTTCGCCATCGATGACAGTAACTTCAGGGCTTGAACCATTTTCTGGATTTTTCCGGGGTACGGGAAATTCGTCTTCCATGATTCCTTCAATGTGATGCACCTGAGTCATCACATCATAAGACTTACCAATTCCAATAATTAATGTATTGTGTGCGGCCATATATTCAAATGGCGAACCAAAGCCCGCAGGTCCAGAAGCATTCTCATGTCCT
>JAJFJG010000213.1 GCA_021774265.1 Nitrosomonas sp. | reverse complement strand
ATCCAGTTTTATACCTAAATCAAGAAAAGTTGGGGTTACCGTAACGACAGAATTAACACCTGAAACATTCGCTGTAAATATCGGCTCTCTATCACCTATATGAATTTTCGCGGCTTCACGATTTTTTACACGAATACGTGGATTCGCGAGAAGGTCGGCATTTGTTAAGTTATGTGTGAAATTTATCGCTGCTGTACTCGACGCGGCAAAACTTTTCAATCCATCAAATCCAAAATCACTGAATTGCCGAATTCCAGTTAAAGGCAGGCCTGTTGCGGCATCGACCGCAGCACCAAAAGTTACTGACTGAGGAAGGTTCGGGCCTAAAAGAAAAGTATTGTCACGTACGACAGTCATTATTACGACTTCTAACATCACTTCGGGTTCTGGAAAATCATTCAGAGCAACCAATCTTTCTACCACCCGAATAGCTTCCAGCGTATCCCGCATAATAAACAGATTTAAGCTTTCGTTCACATAGATATCCTTTGCTTTTACAAGCCCCCTGACCATGGCTACCATCTGCTTAACATCAGTGTATGCAATGGGGAAACTACGCACAACTAGCTCCTGATATTCTTTCTGCTTGGCCGGAGTATTAGGGTAAATTAATAATGAATTATCATTGAGGGATTTGTACGCTAATTGATTAGTCATCAAGATCAAATTTAAAATATCTTCAACACTATTGTCTCGTACAAAAATAGACATTTTGGCTTCTTGGCGTATATCTTTATCAAATACAAAATTGATACCGGCTGTTTTAGCCATAATCTCAAATACGGTCTTCAACTCAGTATCACGGAACTCTATTGTAAAAGGCTTTTTAAACGCTGTTTCTATTGTTAACCCAGTACTCTCAGTTCGCGCAATTAGAGTGCTAATTTGTTTAATAAGTTGGCGAGCATGGGGCTGCTCCGGGTTTTCCTGCAAAACAGCTCTGACTGTTTTCTCTGCGCTTACAACATCATTAAGTGCCAATAGTTCCTGAGCGTATTCTAGCGAAGCTATATGATGACGATCCAATTCAAGTGCTTCCAAGCCCAATCGAGCTTTTTCATAACCCGGGAAATTTTCTAAAATATAGTGATACATTTTTTCAGCGGCTTCCAGGTCACCTGACAAACGAAGACTATTTGCCTGATAAACCATTTGCATGGGGATTTCATCACGCTGACGCATGAGCACTGCTTGAAACTCTTTATTTTCTGGTTTTTCTTGCACTGCTTGCTCTAGTTTTTGCAACCCAAGCACTAATTCACCATTTAAGATTAATTCTTGTCCTTCATCAAATGCTTCGCTTCTGGTGACAAATGTTTTATTATTAATCGCACAGCCAGCAAGCACAAACGACATTATGACCATAACAACATATTTCTTAACTCTCATCGAAAATTCCCTGCAATCTTATTATCGTTAATATTAAGCGTTTGTTTTGCATTTAGTGGTAGATAAGTAAATGTGACCGTTTCATCATCCATGGTATCAACCCGATACCTATCGTCAATCTGGCGACCCAATTTGGCAACATGGTTTTCTCCCGACTCAGAAAGAAAAACCCAGGTTTCATTTCCAGAAATTGCTTTGCCAATATATTTGAACTCTAATGGTGGCGCTGTCGGTGCCGGTGGCGCAGCTGCGCGGCGAGCTGCTTGATCTGCTTGTCTGGCTAAAGCCGCTTGTTGTTGCTGAATAGATGCTTGTGGACGAGCAGGAACCCATGAGGTTGATTTGAAAATATTACCTGCTTCAGCGCTAAACTGTCTTTGACCTAGTAAATCGACCGCCAGGTAGTTTTCTGTGTCTGCTTCGACACGCGTTTTCCCTGATGAAGCACGAGTTGATTGCGTTGTTTGTACGGCATCAACAATAATTTCCTCCTCTTCGTCATCAACCATAACAACCGCGATTAACGTTACCAGTAATACGACACCTAGAATTGACTTGCGTTTAATTTCTGCTTTATCCATCGCCATCATTCATCCAGGAAAAGATTAATTTCAAGGCGCACATCAAGTTGCTCTGTCTGAACATTTTCTCGTTTGATGACCATACCTGCAATCGCCAACGCAGGAATATCCCGCAACGAATCAGCTATAAATGAGCGTATCTGTGGATATTTGCCACGTATGGGCAAGATCATTTCATATCGAGCCAAACGTGCATTGTTTTCATGAACCAAACGATAATCGCTGCTATTCATTTCAACACCATTTTTCTTCGCGATTCGCACCAACTCTCTAACCCAAAACGGTGATGAGTCAACACGCGGAAAGAAATCATAAAATATTTGCAACGCTTGATCGCCCCCGATTCTTCTCTCAGGGCTACTCCCATCCTGAGCTGAAACCTGTACTTGCGCCGCATCCGCTCTTTCTTTGAGTTCAGACACCATTGAGCTCTGTGGCAAAACAGCCGCTAGAAAAAAAACAATAGCTGCAGCGAATAAACCAACGCCAATTTTCCCAACAGAACCAAGTCGTGCAACTTGCCAGCTTGCCTGCTGAGATATTTGGGGTATGTTAATTTTTAACAAGTCAATTTTCACGACACATGCTTCCATGATGCTGTCAGTAAGAAAACAACCGGTTTATGTGGGTTATCCAGTTTTATTTTGTAGTTGAGTAAGTGTGCATTCTCAAAAACAAGTTCGCGCTCCAGTGCCTCAACAAACAAAAGCAATACTGACATATCCTTTGCTTCGCCACTGATTCGCATATTATTGTTAGCAATACTCGGCTGCAATGACAAAATCGCCACATCTTCGTGAGACGCAAACTCAATGGCATCAAAGAATGATTCCCAAGGCAGATTCATCTCATCAATAACGACACTGGCTTTTTGTATCTCTTGACGAATTTCTTGAGTAATATTTCGCTGATTTTGCCGTGATGACCGTCTAGGTGCTGCTTCACGCTGTTGTCGCTGTTGTTCAACACGTGCAACGCGTGTCTCCCAATAATCAATTTCTTTCGCAGAGGTTGTAAATTGGTATGACACCATAACCAATGTCAACAAACCAATAAGTAGCAAACTAAAATCAACTGTTTGTGAATGCTGGCCAACATAGGGAAACTGAAGCTTTAAGCGACGCATGAATTCGCCTCATCACTTAGGTTGATAACAGAAGGATAGTGAACGGGAACCGTGAGATCAGCCGATGGTAGGATAATCTTCCAGCCACAATCTTTCGGCAATGCCAAATCAGGGTGCTCCGGCGCAAAAACAAGAACTTCCTCTACATCTGACTTATGTCCTGAAAATATAATTTCCTGATCAAGCGCGGCAAGTAGCTCATCAGCTAGGCAATGCATTATTTTTTGGTTACGTATGCCATGCCAGACACCATCAGCTAATAATGCAATGCAAACGCGTCCAGTTTCAATCAACGCATAGCATGTTCTTTCATTACTAAATGATTGATGCCATTGATCAAATGTAGATGTCAAATAAGGCTCAATGCGTTTTAATTTGACATTATATTGAACTGCCAGTTGTTGTAGCTGCATTAAGAAATCACGCGTTATCGCAGCACAAATAGCGCCATTAGATGGATTCCAAGCGCTGACACTCAGTTCCCAGTTATTAATCCGGTCAGCATAAACTTCACGCATACGGAAAGCAGCATAAGCAAACACTTCTTCTGGCGTAGTGATTTCTGCCTGTGGCGGCAAGGTAATATATCGAACAAAATGATTAGAGAGCGTAATAATCATCTCCGCGCCACTAGCATCTTCCAGCATTTGCCCTAATTGATGCAAAGGCGCATCCCAGGCAAATTTCCCTGGATCATTTTTCTTGCATAGTTGCGTAATTTTAGGTGTCTGTGTCGGCTTAAAACCACGCGACCAGCGCACTAGGTCAACACGCCCAGGTGCAAAAAAAACATGTATTTGATCACGCCACGATGGTGACACGATTGGCCTCCTCTAAGCTAGTTAATCCTTCCTTGACCATGTCCAACGCGCCTTCGCGCAAGAAGTGCGTACCGTTCTTTTGTGCGGCTTCTTTTATTTTCCGTATGGGTTCTTGTGCAACTATCAATTCGCGAATTTCATCATTTAGAATCAGTATCTCTGCAATGGCGTTACGTCCACGATAGCCACTACCTCGGCATTGCCCACAACCTTTTCCTGCGCGAAAATGATAACCACTGGCTTCATCAAGACTAATGCCTGATTCAGTTACAATCTCATCATCAGGGCGCTCTGCAACAGCACAGTGTTCACACAGTAAACGCACCAATCGCTGCGCTGCAATACCATTTAAAGCAGAAACAAAGCTATAGGGGTCAACCCCCATATGTGAGAAACGCCCTATCACGTCAAATACATTGTTAGCATGAACCGTTGTAAACACAAGATGGCCTGTGAGTGCTGCTTGAATCGCTATTTGTGCAGTTTCAGAATCGCGAATTTCACCCACCATGATCTTATCTGGGTCATGGCGCAAAATTGAGCGTAAACCTCGTGCGAAGGTTAGCCCTTTTTTCTCATTGACAGGTATTTGCAACACGCCAGGCAACTGATATTCAATCGGGTCTTCAATGGTGATGATTTTATCACTGCCTTTGTTCACTTCGGAAATTGCTGCATAGAGCGATGTAGTTTTACCACTACCCGTAGGACCAGTGACTAGCAACATACCATAGGGTTCAGAGCTCAAGCGACGAATAGTTGCTATTGCCGACGAGTTAAAACCCAGTTGATTGAGTGTCAATCCCTCGACGTGATCGGAGAGCGCCTGCCGATCAAGAATACGCAACACTGCATCTTCACCAAAAATACTTGGCATAATTGAGACGCGAAAATCAATTTCCCGACCTTGTATCGACACTTTAAAACGACCATCCTGTGGCACACGCCGTTCAGCAATATCCAACTCAGACATTACCTTAATACGTGAAATAACTTGTTCAGCCAAGTCCGCACCCTGCATGACACCGATGGACATCAAGACGCCATCAATGCGGTACTTAATGGATAATGCACCCGTTACCATCTCAAGATGAATGTCACTGGCTTGAGACTTATGTGCGTCATACAATGTGGAATGCACTAGTCGCACAACTTGACTAGTGCCTTCATTAATCGATTTTAGAGAAAGGTCTTCAACACCAGTTTGGATAATATCCAGTTCGGAAGATCCCAGCACATTATCCATAGCACGCATGGTTTTTTCTTGCTGAGCAAAGAAAGCGGTCAAATCAGCTGGGTGCACCAAATGCCATATCGCATCCACATCAAAACGCTCTTCCGACCATGAATGTAAATTTGGCGCGAAAGGATCGCTTACTGCGAGCACATAAGTTTCATCTTTACTAAATAAAGCACACTCATGTTGTGAAGCTTCGGAAAAGGGCAATTTATCGTAAGCGGGGTTGAGCGCTCTTAAGGTTTCCATAGTCAACACGGGAATATGAAGCAGCCGCCCTAGCTCCTGGATAAGATCATCTGGCGCATAGCCGCCACTTTCTTCCAGCACTTTGATGACTGAAACACCTTGTTTTAACGCCTCTTGTCGTGCTTCACTAAGAAAATTGGCACTAATTGGCAGTTTTTCAGTTGGTTGCATAGGGGGTTCTATCAATTAATACTTCCCGCCAAATCAAATATGGGCATATACATAAGAATAATAATACCGCCAATCACGATTCCAATGACCGCCATTAAAATGGGTTCAATAAGCTTGGTTGTCCACTCAACCCATCGCGCAATCTCTTCATCATGAAAATTACCAATGCGTTCCATCATATCTCCCATTAAGCCCGTTCGTTCACCCACGCGTAGCATACGGTTGCCAACGGCTGTGGTGAGTCCCTCCATTTCCATTGCACTGGAAATGGTCTTACCCTCACGAATATGCTTGGCTGCAGCTTCGACGCTGGGCCGAAAATGCGGTTGTAGTAACCCACTGACCATGTCTAGTGCTTGTGTAATTGGGATGCCACCACGTTGCAACATGCCTAACGTTTTATAAAAACGAGCCAATTGATACACGCGCATATTCTCGCCAATAGCCGGTATACGCCATAATTGCCGCATGGCATAGGCCTTAAACTTAGGACGTGTTATCCCGTAAAAAATAGCGCTAAAAAGAGCGATTGCAATAACAGCCAATTCTCCGCCACGCTCGTGTACAAATTGTCCCCACTGAATGAGCAACACTGAAAGCCAAGGTAAGTCAGAGCCAATATCATCGTAGATTGCACTGAATTTAGGCACCACAAACACCAACAAAAACATCGATACTAACAAACCAACGGTTAACAATAAAACAGGGTAAATTGAGGCGCCCACCAGTGTTTTACGCACGGAATCCATCTGCGTTTGATAAGAAATGAAGCGGGTTAATGCTTCAGGCAAATCACCTGTTCGTTCACTAGCCCGAACTGTTGAAATATACAAAGCTGGAAATGCGTGCGGGTATTCTTCCAATGCACTTGAAAAAGTAATCCCTTCATAAAGCCGTGCCAGTAGATCTTGTATGACTTTACGGATGCCTGCATCTTGTTCTTTGTCAACCAAGGTCTCGATACTTTCCACTAAGCTTAGCCCTGCGGTTAACAGTGAAAGCAGTTCCTGGCTAAAATGCACCAGCGGGAAAGTTGTCTTTGATTTGAAAGTAAAGCCCGTGAAGCTGCGCTTCACACTGAGTACCATGCCGCCCTGTTCAATAACTTGAAGACGCGCCTCTTCCTCGCTGTTTGCTTCAAGCTCGAGCTTCACAGTACCTTGTCCTGAAAGAACAGCTTTCACCTCATAACGCATTAGCTAAAATTTACCAATTTGTAATGTCAGCAGCTTCAGCCTCACCACCAGGTTGACCATCTCTACCAAGCGAAAACAAGTCGAATTCTGAACGATCACCGGGATATTTGTAAATATAAGGGCGTCCCCAAGGATCATCCGGTGGAGTTTTAGACAGATAAGGCCCATTCCATCGCGGCTCATTATTCGGACTAACCATCAAGGCAGCAAGACCATTTTCAGTCGATGGATAGCTACCCACATCTAAACGATACTGATGCAATGATTTTTCCAAAGCATCTATTTGAGCCTGGGCCATACGGATTTCAGACCTCCCAACTTGAGAAAAATATTTTGGCCCAACATAAGCTGCTAATAAACCGATAATAACCATTACAACTAGCAATTCTAATAACGTAAAACCACGTGCATTTTGTATATATCGTTGTGTCTGCCAACGCATCATTTTTAACCTCTTAGATTAATTTTATTACCATCACGGTATATGTTTCTTGCCAATATAAGCTATTTATATGACAGAAATATTTTTGTTATAAATTATAAGCGAAGCTTAGACATATTACATAACCTATAATCATTCAATTAACTTGATAATATCTGTAAATACAGGCTTTTTTTAGAAAACTTACCTGCGCAAAATAGCCCACCATCGACCCATATTAAGCAAAGTCATTAGCGAAGCAGAAACATAAGTTAAAGCCGCTGCTCTCAATATACGCCGCGCATGAGGCGCATCTCCATCTATTAAGAAACCACCTTTCTCAAGCATCGGTAACGCACGTGAAAAGCTAGCATGCATCTCCATCGGCAACGTCACCAGATGCACTAAAGTTGCTGCACCTATTGTTAACAAACCACCAGCCAGAAATAAAGCGCCCGCAATAGGTGCTCGCGTAACAATCAAAACAATTGGCGCAAGCATTAAAATAGCCGCGCCGAATTTCTCGGCTGGCGCCGCCAGCCTCACCAGTTTAGTACGCAATCGCAATGGCAAATACCCATCACGATCCTGAATTGCATGACCCACCTCATGTGCCGCAACCGTAATCGCCGTTAAAGACTTACCATTAAATTTATCCGGCGTTAAACGAACAACCTTCTCAATAGGATCATAATGGTCACCCACATCGGTTATTTCAACCTTAACCGACTGTAACTTTGCCCAATCAAGCAATATCCGCGCAAGCTCTGCCCCAGTACCTGGGTAACGATCCTCAGGATAACTATACTTCTTAAGCGTGTGTTTTACCCAATAAGAGGGGCCAACAATAAGTGCAACAATCAGAATAATGAGTATTAAATAGAGCATTTATACAACTAAGTTTTCGTTAAAAACGTATTATAAATGATTGGTAATTAACGCGTGTCACTGTCTATACCAGGAAAACAACGGTCATAGTGCCAGACTAAGAAAAATTAGACAGTGGGATTAGTCATATGTTAATTTTTTAACAAAAACCACTCTTTATTTGATTTATTGCAGGTATAACCCCTAATACTGCACGACTCACACAGACGGAAGATAATTCGTAAGCAAGAGATTATTCTTCCAAATAAGAAAATAAATTATCCCGAGATTTTAAGTTTTGTAATGTGCTTTTTTGTTTTATTCGGTGAAAGTAATAGAAAAATAAATTTTTACTATTAAACAGGCACAGCACAGCACCACGCACTATTGAAGCAGCATTAAAAGGCTTTAGATAATCTACCAAACAAATGGATCTGAATCATGGTCTTGGTTTGTTTAGATATTACTCAACCCCTTTCGTTTAGATCAGAAAAAGCCAGCAACAATTGATATTGCACCCCACCATTGAAGCAAATTTACCCCTTTGTTCCGCCTTTCTATTATTAGGTTAAGTAATTCATACTCAGTCATAGTTGAGTCCGCGATGAAAATTGAATATTACACGCAGCATTAAGCAATATCTGAATCACTAACGACTTTAGTCAGTGTCGCTCTCATCTCGCACATCGGACATCAGGAATTTGAGCAATTGAACAATAACAAAAGGAATCGCACTCAGTCCGGTCATCATGTAGTGTGCTGATGTAAATTGATCGCCCTCAGCCATGACGATATAACCAATAAAAATCATAATCGGGAAAATGATAGAAAGAATTTGAATCAGCCAGAATAGTCGTTTAATCACACCATTTCCTTTTTTTAATTGGGTCGTTTTTTATCCATTTAGATTATTCACGACCAGATCGTTAAAGCATAAGTTTACTTGTTCTAACCAATAAATTGGACTAAGTTTTGAGATACTTCGATTTTTATTGACTTATCATTCATAATACGCCGTTACTATAATGACAGCAGGCTGCACAGGCTAGATCATTGATTTAACGGGCGAGAAACTGCGCCGATGAACGCAAGAAACGCCATATTTCTGTAATGCAGCAACATGTTTCTTGGTAGGATAGCCTTTATGTTGATCAAAACCATAACATGGAAAACTTGAATGTAATACGAGCATTTCAGCATCACGTGCTGTCTTAGCCAGGATAGAAGCGGCTGAAATTTCTGATATTAAGCTGTCACCCTTGATAATAGCCCGGACAGGACATTTCAGTTGTGGACAATGGTTGCCATCGACTAAAACAATATTGGGCGTCAATGGTAAACTTTCAACAGCACGTTTCATTGCAAGCAAACTGGCTTGCAAAATATTCAGTTGATCAATTTCTGCTACAGAAGCAGAAGCAATTGCCCATGCTTTAGAATATCTCTTGATTAAGACCGCCAAATTCTCACGTTTTTTTGCGCTGATCTTTTTCGAGTCGGCCAGACCATCTATTTTTCGGCAGGGGTCTAGAATGACACATGCCGCAAGAACAGGCCCCGCGAGCGGCCCTCTTCCGGCCTCATCTACACCACAAGCTAAAACATAATTATTTAAATATGGGGTTAAACGTTTCTTGACGTGCACATTAATTTCGCTTCGGTTACAAGGTTGCCATCCACTTCAGCATGAGCTGAGTATTTCCACAATCCTTTCTTTTCCCGATCAATCGAAACGTTAAGGATTAATTGATCACCCGCCATAACAGGTCGTTTAAAACGTACCCCATCAATTCCAACAAAATAGTAAACAGAATTTTTATCAACTTTGGAGCCTTCAGTCCTCAGTGTAAGAATAGCAGCAGCCTGTGCCAACGCCTCCACAATAAGAACACCAGGCATTACCGGATGATGAGGAAAATGACCAGAAAAGAAATGTTCATTAATGCTGACATTCTTAAGTGCAACAATGTCTTTGCCTTTTTCATATGAAATGACCCGGTCGACCAATAAAAATGGATACCGATGCGGCAGATATTTTAATATCTCATGAATGTCCATGCCACTCATAACTTTCCCCTTTGAATTTTTGTATTTAACAAAACACTTTGATTAATGAAACACGTGTATCATTTAGAAGTTGCCGGTTGGCGTATGCGGCCTTCTAATGCTTTGAGAACCTGTTCTGTGATGTCGATCCGTTCACTACGATAAACAGAATCTTGCAACTGTAATATAAGGTCATATTTCTCTGTTTCTGCTATCCTCTTAATCACCTCATTGGTATGTTCCAGAATGATGCCAAACTCTTCATTCTGGCGAACACTTAGATCTTCTCTTAATTGTCGTTTTGCTCTTTGAAATTCGCGGCTCAAGTTTGCCAATATACGTTCCATGTCACGTCGATCAGCTTCTGACATTGATGCGCTTTTTTTTTCTAACTGCGCTTGTAGTTCTTTTGCCCGCGCGGCCATTTTTTTTATTTGCTCATCACGAGGGAAGAACTCTTGCTCTATTTTAAGTTGCGCAATGACGGCTGGTTCAGATTCACGCAAGATTTTATCAGTATTAACAATGCCAATTTTAGTATTAACTGCGTAAACACCGACATACCATAGCATTATGAAAATGGCAAACAGGACTTTCGAGCAATTAAATTTACGTATCAATTCATTCTCCTGATTAATTGGCGCTTAACTAGAATTGCTGTCCAAATTGAAATTGCAATACTTGCAAATTGTCCTCTGGTTTATCATTAAGTGGCTTAGCAAGGCTAATTTTTAAAGGGCCCATTGGTGAAATCCAAGAAACTGCAAAACCGGCAGAATAACGCATCTCATTTAATTCAACCTTACCAGCAAATACACTACCGCCATCAATAAATGTACTTAAACGAAGCGACCGATCATCCTTCATAAAAGGCATAGGGAACAATATTTCTAAATTTCCGACAACGCGCTTGTTCCCGCCCAATGCAACTGACCGGCTATCCTCGTTGACCCTTTCACGCGGGCCTAGTGAGTTCAAGTCAAAACCACGAACCGAGTTATTTCCGCCAGCAAAAAAGTTCTTGAAGAAAGGCAGGGAGTTACCTGAATAGCCATCACCCAGTCCTAACTCTCCATTAAACATAAATGTAAACGTTTCGGTAATGGGATAAAACCATTTCTGCGCATAACTTATTTTGTAATAATTCAAATCACCCCCCGGCACACTAATCTCGCCAAAGAGCCTGTGTGTCGTTCCTGAGGTGGTATAAATCGCACTATCTCGACGGTCACGCGCCCAGCTGATCGTAAATGGGAAATTGTTGGTAGTGCTCCCAAACTCATCAACAAACCGCTGATTACGTGGGAGACTATCTTCAAATGTCCCTATGGATGTTTGCTCAGCACCCAAACCAAATGAAACGATATCATTCTCGGCAATCGGAATACCCACGCGTGTCGTAAAGCCAGTGGTATTCGTTCTAAATGATTGAACTCTCGATAAACGACTTGTATTTAGGTTACGCCTAAATACATCAAACCCAAGACTGACACCATCAGCAGTAAAGTAGGGGTTGGTAAATGATGCGGAATAAAGTTTATTAATACTACCTGTGTTGACCTGTACGCTAAGGTGATTACCCGTACCAAATATATTATTCTGCGATACAGAACCATTGAGTATCAAGCCTTGGCGATCAGAAAAACCTGCGCCAAACATAATGGCACCTGTCGGTCTTTCGACAACACTGACATTAATATCCACCTGATCAGGCGCGTCCGGAACCGGTGGGGTTTCTACGTCGACACTGGTAAAGAAAAACAATCGATCGACACGTCGACGAGAGAGATTAATTTTTGACGTTGAATGCCAACCGCCTTCCATTTGCCGAAATTCCCGTCGTATGACTTCATCCCGCGTGCGGTCATTTCCGGAGATATTAATGCGTCTAACATAGACTCTTCGACCTGGGTCGATAAAGAAGGTAAAGCCTGTTTGTTGGTTTTCTTTGTCTAATTCTGGCGAAGCATTTACGTTAGCAAAAGCATAACCATCATCACCCAAACGGTCGGTAATGAGTTTTATGGATTCTGTTAACTTCTCACGAGCAAAAACAGCACCAGGTTCAAGGAGTATTAGTTCTCGCAACTCTTCTTCTGGAACTGGAAACTCACCTGCCATCTTAATTTCTGAAACGGTAAATTGCTCACCTTCAGTAATATTGACGGTAATGTAAATGTCACGCATATTTGGCGTTATAGATACTTGAGTTGATTCAATACCAAACTCTAAATAACCACGATCCAGATAATAAGAGCGTAACGTCTCTAAGTCAGCTGATAGTTTCTGCTTTGAATACTGATCGTTCTTGGTAAACCAAGTGAGCATTCCAGGCGTTCTGAGTACGAACAAGCTGCGTAAGTCATCGTCATTAAATGCATCATTTCCAACAATATTAATCTGGCGGATTCGTGCAGTCCTGCCTTCTTTGATATCGAAATTGATTCCCAAACGATTACGTTCTAAGGGGGTTGTTGTTGTTGTGACTTTTACCGCGTATTTTCCACGGCTGATATATTGACGCTTTAATTCTTGCTCAGCGCGATCCAGGAGTGAACGGCTAAAGATACGTGACTCAGATAACCCTGCTTGCTTCAAACCCTCTTTTAACTTATCAGGCTCAAATTCCTTGGCGCCATTGATGGAGATTTCGGCAATGGCAGGACGTTCTTCCACTTGAACAATGAGTACACCATCCTCTGATTTTAATTTAACATCTTTGAAGAACCCGGTCGCATAGAGCGCTTTTATGGCTGCAGCGGCTCTCACATCATCAAGTGCGTCGCCGACCTTAATAGGAAGATAACTAAAAACAGTACCTGCCTCAGTACGTTGTATGCCTTCTACCCGAATATCCTTAACTATAAATGGTTCACTTGCCAAAGAATTAAAAGAATAAAAGAAGTAAACAAACGCAGCAAGGTACTTTAGTTTCATTACTTAACCAGAAAAAATCCTATGAATATCATTGTATATGGCAAAAGTCATTAGGGTGAATAACATGGCCATGCCAATCTGATGACCCAACAACATGGCTTTCTCAGAGAGGGGTTTGCCTTTGAAAATTTCAATGACATAATACATTAAATGCCCTCCGTCCAGGACAGGAATTGGCAACAAATTTAGCACACCTAGACTAATGCTAATCAGCGCCAAAAACCCAATGTACGCTCCCAGACCCATCTTTGCAGATTGACCTGCATAATCAGCTATTGAAATGGGGCCGCTAAGATTTTTCATTGAGACATCACCCGTGATCATTTTTCCTAGCATTTGCAACGTTAAAATAGAGGTGTCCCATGTTTTATCAATGGCTTTGACAAAAGATTCTGCAGCCGGATAGCTGACTTCTACGAATAGATCTTCAAATTCCGAATAATTAATATAAGGAACAATCCCAACTTTCCCGATTTTCTGGTCACCCTCGTTGGATGATTCTGGTGTAATTGCAACGCGGATGATATGGTTGTCACGCAGCACATCCAAATTCAATAATTGATTAGGGCTACTCTGTATGATTTGTACCAGCACTTGCCAGTCATAGATATCTTCACCATCAATGGTTAAAATTTCATCCCCAACAAGCAATCCCGCTTTATCGGCTGCACCGCCAGACATTACCTGGTCGATAATTGGTTTTAATGCGGGTTGATAACTACTTAATCCGATAATCCCCAAAAAATCACCATCCAATTCATCTGCTGATATATGACTCAGATCCAGATTGCGCTGCGCGATCTCGCCTTTTTCGTTGACCGTTTCTACTTGTAAACGTGGCGTCTGATCGACCGCATGGGTTAATAACGCCCAACGAACATCTTGCCAACTCGCAACCGATTTATGATCTATTTTCTGGATGGTTTCTCCTTCCACAAATGCAGAGATTGCTGCAGGAGTTGCAGGAACAACAGGTCCTAGCATTGGCTTCATCCCATTCATGCCTATGATGAACAACAGCCAATAGAAGAAAATAGCTAATAAGAAATTAGCTATGGGTCCTGCTGAAACAATTGCAAAACGGCGCCCAACGGTTTGCCGATTAAATGAACGTGGCAAATCTTCAGGTTCAACTTTTCCTTCTCCTTCATCCAGCATTTTGACGTAACCACCAAGAGGAATCGCCGCGACAACCCACTCAGTCTGATCTTTCCCCCACTGTTTACGAAATAATGGCTTGCCAAACCCAATTGAAAATTTGAGTACTTTTACGCCACACAAACGCGCAACTAGGTAGTGACCAAACTCGTGAAAAGTAATCAAAATACCTAACGCAATGATGAAAGAAATAATAGTAAAAAGTATCGTCATGTCAATTTAGACCGCTTGAGAATTAAACAATTTAGAATCAATGAATTACACCTGTCCGACCAACCATTCAAGAGCCACTTCACGTGCCAATTTATCTGCTTCAAGAACATCGTCCAGCGTTGTCACATTACTTTGAGTCACCGTTTGCATGGTTTGTTCAATCATTGATGGAATAGCTGTAAATGACATCCGACCTTCGAGAAAAGATTCCACCGCAATTTCATTGGCTGCATTAAGTATGGCTGGCATGTTGCCACCATCTGCTAATGCTTGATATGCAAGTCTCAGGCAGGGGAAGCGCGCCAAATCAGGTGCCTCAAAATCTAACTGCGCGACTTTAAACATGTCCAATGATGGCACGCCACTCTCAATTCTTTCTGGATAACCCATTGCATGAGCAATTGGTGTACACATATCGGGGTTACCTAATTGTGCCAAAACAGAACCATCAATATACTCAACCATAGAATGTACGACACTTTGCGGATGAATGACAACCTGTATTTTCTCGGGCGCAGCATTGAATAACCAGTGCGCCTCGATAACCTCTAACCCTTTGTTCATCATAGTTGCCGAGTCAACTGATATTTTCCGACCCATATCCCAGTTTGGATGTGCACATGCCTGTGCTGGCGTCACATTTTCTAACTCGGTTATAGATGAACGTCGAAATGGCCCACCCGAAGCAGTCAATAAAATTCGACGAATGCCATCTTTAGTAAGATTGCCACTAAAACGGTCAGGAAGTGATTGATGGATAGCATTATGCTCGCTATCAATTGGTAATAGTGTTGCATGATGCTCTTTCACCTCATCCATGAAAATTCGCCCTGCCATCACCAACGTTTCTTTATTAGCAAGCAATACCTGTTTTCCAGCACGTGCTGCTGCAAATGTCGGTCGAATACCGGCAGCCCCCACGATGGCAGCCATAACAGTATCTACTTCGGCAAGTGACGCAACCTTTTCTAATGATTCAACGCCAGACAATACTTCAACATCAAGACCATTATTGCGTATCGCAACAGACAATTTTTCTGCGCTATTAGCATCTAGCAATACCGCATAGCGCGGTTGAAACAGCTGGCATTGCGCCAACATTTTTTCAACACTTTTGTTAGCCGTTAGTGCAAAAACTTGAAATCGGCTTGGGTGGCGAGCAACGACATCTAATGTGCTTTCACCGATACTTCCTGTAGAGCCGAGTATCGTTAGTTGACGTATGGTTTTCATAATTTAGCGGAATAAAAGAAGATAAAAGCTAGCATGGCAACGGGAAGTGTTGAGGTCAGTGCATCAATGCGATCTAATATGCCGCCGTGACCCGGCAGAATGTTACCGCTATCTTTCAAACCTGCCTGACGTTTCATCATAGATTCAAACAAATCGCCAATAACGCCTAGCACAGTGAGCACAAGCAACAATGGGATTAAAAAGGTCGACAGGGACTCATCGTTTGTCAACTGATACCAGATAAATGCATAGACAAAAACGGTCAGTAGCGCACCAGCAACGCCTTCCCATGTTTTGCCGGGGCTAATAACAGCCGCGAGTTTGTGTTTTCCAAAAGTGCGTCCAAAAAAATAGGCAGCGCTATCCGCTATCCAAACAGTCGCCATAATCCCAAGTAACATCTTCGGACTTATTTCTCGCAACTGATACAATGCAAGACAGGTTGGCAAAAGAATCAACCAACCAAGCACCATCAAAATAATGGGGGTTTTAATTGGTTTAGTTAATCTCAAAAGTAAAGGGGCGACAAGCACCCAAAACACGAATGATAAACTATAAATGATCGTAAACAACGGCGTATAATGATCACTAGTAATTGACTCGCTTAGTAGAAACAATAATTCACCACCCATTAATGCTGTAAGCAACATGAAAATTATTGCGTTCCTTACGGAAAAATCGGCCAATTTACACCACTCTCGCGCCCCTATTACTGTTAAAGCCAGTAATAAAGTTGCCCAGAAAATTGGTTGGAAATATAGTAATGCTGCAAGAAATGTAGGTAACAAGATAGCTGCGGTAATAATACGAGTTTTAAGCATTGAAAGAAGGTGCCTTGTGGAAAGTCCACGCTAATTGATGAGATAGTTGGCTTACGCTTCGCTTTTGGCAAAAACTTCAGAAGGCTTGTTAGTCTCAGGCTGTAGAACCTGTTCACTTGTACGCCCAAACCGGCGCTCTCGTTGTTGGTAAGAATGAATGGCTTGGTCCAGCGCGTGGACATCAAAGTCGGGCCACAGCGTATCTGTGAAATATAATTCGGTATAAGCTAGCTGCCATAATAAAAAATTACTTATACGACACTCCCCGCCTGTGCGAACAAATAAATCAGGCTCGGGCGCATAACTCATGGCAAGATATTGTGCTAAATCCTCTTCCTGGTAATCTTCCGGTGTTTTTTTCTGCTGGGCTATCATTTTTTTGGTTGCTTGTAAAATATCCCATCGCCCACCATAATTTGCCGCTATAGTAAAAGTGAGTTGTGTATTATTAGCTGTCAAGTTTTCACCATCACGGATAAACCGAATTATTTTTGGTTCAAATTTTGATACGTCACCTATGACTTTAAAGCAGATATCATTTTCATGAAGCTTAGCGACTTCCTGCTCTAATGCACCAACAAACAATTGCATCAGAAATGACACTTCATCTTCCGGCCTGCGCCAGTTTTCACTACTAAAAGCAAATAATGTTAAGTATTTTACACCGCGCTCAATACAAGCTTTGATAATATCACGTACTGCTCCAACACCTTGTTTATGTCCAGCAACACGCGGCATAAAGCGATTCTTTGCCCACCGACCATTACCATCCATGATGATGGCAATATGTTGCGGAACAATATTGGTTTTAGGAACCTCTCGAGTTGAGCTTAGACCTTTCGGCATATTAAACAGCCATTAATTCAGCTTCTTTCACTTGCAATAGTTTGTCAATTTCAGCGATATAGCGATCCGTTAATTTTTGAATCTCATCTTGACCTCTACGTTCATCATCGGTTGAAATTTCTTTCTCTTTCTCTAAGTCTTTTAATTGCGTATTTGCATCGCGCCTGATATTTCGCATCGCAACGCGCACAGATTCCGCTTCTTGTTTAACTATTTTAGTTAGATCACGTCGACGTTCTTCGGTCAAAGGCGGCATGGGGACACGAACCATTTCGCCAACTGTCATCGGATTTAATCCAAGATCAGAGTCACGTATGGCTTTTTCAATGCCGCCCATCATTTTCTTATCCCATGGAATAACACCAATTGTACGCGCATCAGCCAAAGTGACATTGGCAACTTGGCTAAGTGGTGTCGGTGATCCATAATAATCGACCGTGACATGATCTAGCAAACCAGTATGTGGCCGTCCACTTCTTACTTTACTCAAGTCAATTTTTAAAGCTTCCAGACTTTTTTGCATTTTCTGCTCAGCAGTTTTTTTTACATCGACAATCATAAAAATATCCCGTTTGTATTTTTGTAATTGGAACCTTGTGAGTTCAAAAATCAAACAGTGACAAAGGTTCCTTCATCTTCCCCCATCACAATTCTTTTAAGTGCCCCCGCTTTAAAAATACTAAACACATTGAGCGGCAACTTCTGATCTCTACATAAAGTTAAAGCCGTTGCATCCATAACCTGCAAGTTTCTAGTAATAGCTTCACTGAAAGACAACGTTTGATAGCGAGTCGCTTCAGGGTGAATTTTGGGATCGCTGGTATAGATCCCATCAACTTTCGTTGCTTTGAGAACAATGTCGACATTCATTTCCATCCCACGCAAAGCAGCAGCTGTATCTGTCGTAAAAAAAGGGTTTCCCGTGCCTGCTGCAAAAATAAGTATATCGCCTTCTTGTAAATAGCGTATTGCTTTTCCACGTATATATGGCTCAACAATTTGTTCAATATTCAAAGCGGATTGCACACGTCCTACTAGCCCACTTTGCTTCATAACATCTCTTAACGCCAATGCATTCATAACGGTGGCCAGCATACCCATATGGTCCGCAGTAACGCGCTCAATGCCATCATTTGCAGACTGCATGCCACGAAAGATATTACCACCACCAACAACAATAGCTAACTCGACACCTAACCGCTTTATTTCATTTATTTCAGAGACAATATGCTGCATCACCGCATGATTAATACCATAACTGTCTTCACCCATTAGAGCTTCGCCAGAAATTTTCAGCAGAATGCGTTTATATTCAGCCATTGACCGACTAAGACGCCTTATTTGCGTTAACTTGTTCCTGCTGTGCTTTTACTTCAGCAGCAAAATCCTCTGTCTTTTTCTCAATACCCTCACCAACTACAAACATCGAGAAACTATTAACTTTTGCTGATTTCTCAGCCAATAATTTTTCTATTGTTTGATCCGGGTTTTTAACGAAAGGCTGGCCAAGCAAGGTTATTTCTGCGAGATACTTGGCAACCCGTCCTTCTACCATTTTTTCAACAATATTGGCGGGCTTACCGCTCTCAGCTGCTTGCGCGGAAAATATCTGGCGTTCGCGTTCTAATAATTCAGCTGACACTTGGTTTTTAGAAACACAAACAGGCTTACTCGCCGCAATATGCATCGCCAAGTCTTTTCCTAATCCCTCATCACCACCAACGCTATCGACTAAGACACCAATTTTTATGCCATGCAAATAGGTGGTTAGTCGTCCATCAGTAACATGATAGGCGCACCGACGTACCGAAATGTTTTCACCAAGCTTCATAACTAATTCTTTGCGACAGTTTTCCACTGTTTCTCCGCTTGGTAGCTCTGCGTCACTTAGCGCGGCAATGTCAGTTAGCTTTTTGGCAACAACTAATACTGCAAGGTCATTAGAAAATTTTATGAAATCCCCATTTTTAGCAACAAAGTCTGTTTCACAATTGACCTCAACTAATGCCCCTGTTTTATTCCCAACTGCAATATGTGCACCAATAACACCTTCGGCAGCAATTCTGCTTGCTGCTTTATTCGCTTTGGCGCCACTTTTAATTCGCATTAAATCCTCAGCTGCTTTAATATCACCACTAGTCTCTACTAAAGCTTTCTTGCACTCCATCATGCCGAGCCCTGTTAATTCACGAAGCTCTTTTACCATACTCGCGGTAATATCCGCCATATCTACTCCAGACACTAAATTATTCTAAAAATCTTTGATACTTCTTAACTTGAGTGGCGCATAAATATAGAAAAGTAACTTCTCTATATTTATATTTGTAAAATGCTAGCTGGCTATTTCTTCCTGACTCATTTCGACTATTTCTTGAATGGACTGATTACGCCCCTCAAGAATCGCATCTGCCACGCCACGCGCATAAAGACGTATTGCTTGACTTGAGTCATCATTACCTGGAATCACATATTGCAGACCATCTGGATTATGGTTGGTATCAACCACGCCAATTACTGGAATGCCGAGTTTCTTCGCTTCAGTGATCGCACCTTTCTGGTAACCAACATCGATGACAAACATAACATCAGGCAAACCTTTCATATCTTTTATACCACCCAGGCTGCTATTAAGTTTGGCTAATTCGCGCTGAATATCCAGCGCCTCTTTTTTAACTAGCTTGTCCAGCGTGCCATCTTGCGCCATCATTTCCATATCATGCAAACGTTTAATAGACAACTTAATGGTTTTGAAGTTGGTCATCATTCCGCCGAGCCAACGCTGATCAACGTAAGGCGAGCCACTACGTATCGCTTCCTCTCGCACAATGTCACGAGCTTGTCGTTTGGTACCCACAAACAATATAGTCGACTTATTTGCGGCTAATTGCCGCACATGCTTCATTGCATCCTGATACATCACCATCGTTTTTTCCAAATTGATGATATGGATTTTATTGCGCTGCCCAAAAATATAGGGCGCCATTTTTGGATTCCAGAAACGAGTTTGATGTCCGAAATGAACACCCGCCTCTAACATTTGTCGCATCGTGACCGACATAAATTCTCCTTTAAGATTAAGCCTCCACCCATCGTGACAGCCCGATATATCGCGTGCATCTTATTTGATGAGTGTGTGTATTTAATTTACGGACACCAAACCTCCCGGTCGCAACCATAAATTATCTCGGCATTATAGCATGTTCCAGCGCCTACTCAAGGCAGAATAGACCTTAGACAAATAGACGCCGACAACCACGAAAAGGAAATGAACACGTTGCATTGCTATTAATAAATCCGTCTTCAGAGAACTCCACGTCAAACAAAAAAATACAGAGCCGACATGACCAAACTTACAAGGAGTTATCTAGTTAACCGCCAATTTTGCTTCTTAGGCGGTCAATATCACTAATATTTATATGTTTGTTCTTCACTGTAATAATGCCCTCTTCCTGTAGCCTGGAAAAAGCACGACTTACAGTTTCCAACTTAAGACCTAGATAACTTCCTATCTCTTCTCGTGTCATACGCAAGATAAAATCAGAAGAAGAATAACCTCGCTTAAAATAACGACGCGATAAATTCAACAAGAAGGTAGCCAAACGTTCTTCTGCTTTCATGCTACCAAGCAACATCATCACACCATGATCTTTTACAATTTCGCGGCTCATTATTTTATGAAAATGATGCATTAATGGCGGAATATTTCGGCCCATTTCTTCAAGTTTAGCAAATGGAATTTCGCATACCTCACTATCTTCTAGCGCAATGGCATCACAAGTATGTCGCTCTGTGCTAATCGCATCCAACCCAATTAACTCTCCCGTCATATGAAAACCAGTCACTTGCTGACGGCCATCTTTTTCTAGGATGCAAGTTTTAAAAACCCCCCTACGTACCGCGTAAAGTGACTTAAAGTCTGAACCTGCTCGATGCAAATATTCACCACGTTTAACCTGACATTTATGATTAACTAAATCACCAAGAGCCTCGACTTCTGGTTCATCAAGGCCTACAGGCAAGCACAGTTCTCGCAAGCTACACGTTGAACAATTCGGTTGTATATGTGAGGCTTTAAGATGCTTTGGTGTCAAGGTATCTTGTAAAACTGCATTTCTCAAATAAGAAAATTACTCTTCATTATCCCTTGCATTGACATGGATCAAAACAAGAAAACTCCACTGCAGGTATCATTTTACCGACTTTGTTGTAAAAAAGGGCATTCTTGAAGTGAAAGTTATTGCTTAGGCATATTTTTAAAATTCTCGAATTAAATAACAACCGAACAATTAGTCGACCAAGCGTAGGAGACCCTGTCTTTTCCTTTTGTTGATCTTAAATTAATTGGTACCATTTTAATGGTAATGGTTATTTAATCTTGTATCGTTGACTTATCAACGCACCACAAATATAAGAGACACCCCTGTGTACTCACTAAACCCCATTGGAACGCTTGAAGCTGATCTCGATGTTATTCGTCGTTTTGACATTAAAATGCCGAACTATCCACTGTACCCAAGCATTGATTATTTTATAGACACCTTTGATGCATCTGCCCATGAAAATTGGGCTGAAAATCGCAAAATCGGCGGCGCTCGCCGACCTTTATCTATTTATGCGCACATCCCATTCTGTAGATCGTTATGCTTTTATTACAAACACAATCATATCAATACAAATAAGAAAGCTGATATTGAGAAATATATCAGCTTTCTTTTACGCGAAATAAAATTACAAAAAGAGTTATTCCAGAATGACACTTCTGTAGAACAAGTTTACTTTGGTGGCGGAACGCCTTCCATGCTAAATGAGGATCAGCTGTATCGATTAATAAGCGGAATCTATCAATATTTCAGCCTCACAAAAAATGGAGAATGCGCGATCGAGGTCGACCCGCGCTTAACAAAAAATGGCTCGATATCAATACTGAGAGAAATAGGCTTCAACAGCATTACTTTGAGTGTGCAAGATTTTGACTGTGAGGTACAACAGACTGCACATCGTAATCAGAATGAAGATGATACTTTGCGCGTCATACATGAAGCGCAACAGGAAAAATTCAACTCCATCAACATTGGCCTAGCCTATGGATTGCCCAAGCAAAATATCGATAAGTTTGATCGAACACTAGAAAAAATTATTAATGCGCGTCCCAACAGAATTTCTTTAGTAAATTACATTCATTTGCCTGAAAACTTTAAGGCACAGAGACGTATTAAAGTAAAAGATTCGCCATTAACTGAAGCCAAACTAGAAATCATTCGGCATGCCATTAATCAGCTAACAAAACATGAGTATGTTCACATTGGCATCAATCATTTTGCAAGACATGACGACAAGTTAGTTGTCGCGTTACAGCAAGGCCGACTTTATCTTAATTTCCAAGGTTACTCGACACACGTTGATTGCGACCTAATTGGGTTAGGGGTTTCTGCGATCGGTAGTATTGGGCCAACCTATAGTCAAAATTACTGCGACTTTGATCAGTATTATCACAAATTAAAACAAAACACGCTACCCATCATGCGCAGCCTGAAATTAACAACTGACGATTTATTACGACGCTTGGTTATGCACATGTTAATGTGTAATTCCATACTATCATTCGAATTAATAGAAACCGCATTTCCTATAGATTTTAAGCACTATTTTGGAACAGAAATGGTTGAACTATTGGAATATAAAAAACTAGGTTTAGTAACGTTGAATGATGAAGAAATGACCGTCACACCAAAAGGCAGGTTGTTAATCTGTAGTATATGTATGGTTTTTGATAAATACCTACGAGAATATAATGAACGACGTATCATCACGAACACAATCTAGAACCTGCTATGTCTGGGAGTACTCTCAGACATAGCAGGGAATCTTTATTGAGTCGCGCTATTTGCCAATATATACTCAGCCAAACGATCTGCCGCATCACCCTGAATATTTGGGAAAGCTGTCATTCTCATGCTCCCTGACTGTACTTTATTAATAATTGCATCTTTATTTGCCATCCCTTCGCTGATTATCATCGCAACATCAGCATTTACTGGCTTATGACATTCCGTACAAGCAGTAGAAAATATTTGCTCACCACTAGCATCTACTGCAGGCGTGTAATCACTTCCACTTCCGCAGCCAACCAAAACAGCCAATGCAGAAATGCAGAATACTAAATTCAATTTTTTCATTTTAAAGCTCCAATTTATTTTACTAAAAACAATGCAACCTCTAATGCGGCTGTTTAATAAGATATCACTAACCTTAGTTTAAGCCCAGAAATTTAACCCAACCCAGAGTAATGGCAACTCAGCAAATTGTAAATTCATGTCTTTCTAGACGCCAACGCCTTACGTTTTTTGCTTCCAAGAATTTCCTTAATGACAGATATGCACATTAGCACCATCACCATTGAAAAAGGCAACGAACCAATAATCATGGCTTTTTGCAAAGCCTCCAATCCTCCGTTACCGACCATCAACAGTGTGCCAATAACCAGCATGAGAATCATCCCCCAAATAAACCGATGTTTAATCGTCGGCAGTCGACTGCCGCCCGCCATAATCGTATTAAGAATGAGCACACCTGAATCCGCCGAGGTAATCAGGAAAGTTAGAATCAACACTACAGCCAGCGCAGAAATCAGATTCGCCATCCCGCTGGACAGCAACACATTTAGTGTTTCAAATAATTGCGCGGATGGCGCTGCATCAATGATTGTGCCATTAGCTACCCCAGCCAGTTCAAGATTAACCGCCGTACCGCCTATCAAGGCCATCCAAACAAAACACATGGCGGCAGGTGCAAGCATGGCGCCAAGTACAAATTCACGAATTGACCGACCTCTGGAAATACGCGCAAGGAATAAACCAACAAATGGCGCAAATGCAATCCACCATGCCCAATACAGTATGGTGCCGCTTTCTTGCCAATCACCCAGCGGTGTGTTTATTTCAAACACCGCAAATGAAGTTGCAGGCAAGGTTAGAAGGTAATCAATCAATGCGCTACCATAAAGTTTAAGTGAAAATATTAACGACCCGGAAAACAAGAAAACTAACAACAGAACTATCGATAGTCCTAAGTTAAGATTACTCAGATATTTAACCCCACGTCCAATCCCCGTCGCTGCTGAGATTGTTGCTAAAAGCATGACTATTATCAACACAATCATAAGTGAAACTTTCGTTGGTGCTGGGTTTGCTCCAGAAGACATAACCCAATCTATTTCAATTAAACTATCAAAACCAGTAATCAGTTGACTGACGCCGTAACCAATCGTTACAGCCACACCCAGCAATGTTGCAATGATTGCGGTAATATCTAAGAGGTGCCCAATGTAGCCATTTAAGTACCGCCCAAATAGTGGCGCCAGAGATGAGCGTACAGTCAATGGGAGATTATGTACATGAGAGAAATACGCCATACTTAAACCGACTGCCACATAGATACCCCATGGGTGGAGGCCATAGTGTAAAAATGCATAGCGAAATGATGATTGGACGGCTTCATCGGTGTGCGGCTCAATATCGTTTTTAATAATTTCTGGATTACCACCAAAATGCCAAAGTGGTTCAGCTGTAGAGAAAACCATCAAACCGACACCCATGCCTGCGCTAAACATCATAGAAAACCAAGAGAAATTAGAAAACTCTGGTTTCTCGCCGGGTTTTCCCAATACTAATTGTCCAATTGATGGGAAAACCGCCATCCCAATACAAAACACGAGAAAAAAAGACACCACATAAATATAATAAATATTAAAGGTGTTTAGCAATGCGACATTGACAGCATTTAAAACAAACAGTGCTTGAGATGGAACAATTGCCGCCCATAAAACAAGCCCGGTGATTAATACCTTGCTGCTTATGGTGATGAATTTATTCAGCCCCTTGTAAAAACCTGTCTTTGCTAACTCAATATGAATGTTTTCAAATAATAGTTTAATGCTACCACTCCTCTTTTTGTCCAATATGAGTTGATTCTTGACACTTTTTTGACATTCTCTATGATATTCTCCGCAACGAAGTAACAAATCATATTAATAAGATTTTTTTCAAAAACATTAACTTATCAGCTAAGTGTCTACTTGAAAAGAAAACCGTTCAAGGAATGTATCTTGTTGTCTTCGATAAATCGTTAGGCCGTGAGATTAATAATTTAACGTAAAACTTACGAATCTAGTTACTCCAATAAAGGAAAGTAAATGTTTAAAAGACTAAATATACTAATTGCATCATCTATCATTGCAGTTGCGCTCAACAGCCCCGTTGTTGCTGACGATACAGTGGAAGATTTTCAAACTTGGGGAAATATAACTGCCACGGGCAGCTTCTCTTCCAACCCAAAAATTAAATGGTGGCTTGAAGGCCAAGGTCGTTTTGGTAATGATTCTTCAAGATTTTCTCAAGGTATTATCCGTCCAGGTATTGGTTATGCACTTAATGAAAAAACAACTATCTGGTTGGGCTATGCTTGGGTTCCAACCAGCTTCCCATTCGCAGGTCAAAGTCCATTTAACGAACACCGGATTTGGCAGCAATTATTGTGGTCTAACTCTTACTCATTTGGCTCTATCATGAGCCGTACTCGTATGGAACAACGTACCTTTGATATCCAAGGCAGTACGGACGTCGGTCATCGTTTCAGACAATTTCTTAAATGGACTGTCCCAATGCCAGCCGTATCACCAAAAGTCAGTTTTGTCTTGCTTGACGAAATCTTTATAAATTTGAACAATGTTGATACTGGTGCTAGAAGTGGATTTAATCAAAACCGTATATTTGCTGGTTTTGCTTATAAAGTTAGCAAAGTTGCTACTGCCGAAATTGGTTACATGAACCAATACTTCAACCGACCAAGCAGCCCGCGTCCTGACCAAATGCAACATCTATTAGCTATAAATTTATTCTTAAACTTCTAGAATAAAAATAATTGATTTGATTTGGGCGCCTTTCTTAGTCAAGAATAGCGCCCATTTATCAGTTGTCACCAAAAACCCTTCCATTTAGTTTATTTGAAACCACATCATCATTGTTCATGTAATTTCCTTAGATTTTTTCATCTAAACCTGACTTTTCAACTCGTTTCAACTATTATAACGCTCCTTAATTAAAGACAAATGTTGTGCATGAGTGAATTTAAGCTGGGTCAACGTTGGATATGTGATGCTGACTTGCAATTAGGCATAGGCGTCATTCAGGCGGTAGAAGACCGGATGATCAGCATCTCCTTTAAAGCCGCTGGTGAAACGCGTGCCTACGCGAAGCAATCGGCGCCATTAACAAGAGTAATGTTCTCAGTGGGCGATACCGTAACCAGTGATGAAGACTGGGCATTAACCGTTGAATCAGTCGAACATCATAACGGTTTATTAACTTATTTTGGTATTGATCAGGACGGTGTATCACGCCATCTAGAAGAGCTACAACTTGCCAGTTTTATCCAGTTTTATCGCCCAACTGAACGCCTACTTAATAGCCATGTTGATTCAGACAAATGGTTCCAAGTGCGCTATAAAACCTTGCAGCGGCAGCAACAACTAGCTGACACAACGCTACATGGCTTAACGGGCTGTCGCACCAGCCTTATTCCACATCAACTCTATATCGCCCATGAGGTTGCAAATCGCTATGCACCTCGTGTGTTATTAGCTGATGAGGTGGGTTTAGGAAAAACCATTGAAGCTGGTTTAATTCTACACCACCAATTACTAACTGAACGTGCTAATCGGGTACTTATCATCGTTCCAGAGACATTGGTTCATCAATGGTTAGTGGAAATGCTGCGACGCTTCAATCTTCACTTTAGTGTTTTTGATGAAGAGCGTTGCGATGTCATTGAAGAGAGCAATAATCAAGAAAATCCTTTTCATAGTGAACAATTAATTCTTTGTAGCCTTGATTTTCTAAAATATGACCCTGAACGTTTTCAAGCTGCGTTAGACGGCGAATGGGATTTGTTGGTCGTCGATGAAGCACATCATCTAGAATGGTCAGAGGAAACAGTTAGTCCCGAGTATGCGTTGATCGAACAATTGGCGCAGCAAACTAAAGGTGTGCTTTTGTTAACGGCGACACCCGAACAACTGGGAAAAACCAGTCATTTTGCTCGATTGCGTTTACTTGATTCTGATCGATTCTCTAATTTTGAAACATTCGTAGAAGAAGAACAATCCTACAAACCGATCGCCAAAGCTGTTGAAGCCTTGCTCAGTGCACAGCCGCTTGATTGTGTCACCATACAGATGGTGATATCAACCTTTCATGATGAAGAAGTGCAACAACAACTCGACGATCTCAGCACGCCGATAGATTCGGACAAAAACAAGTACGCACGAGAAATATTGATCGCACGTTTACTTGATCAACATGGAACAGGACGAATCTTATTTCGCAATACCCGCGCTACGATCAAAGGGTTTCCTGGCCGAAAAGCTCATATTGTTCAGCTCACACCACCGGTGCAATATATTGAATATTTAACGGTATTTGAGACAAACCGCATTTCGGCGCCTCAATTACTGCTTTGCCCTGAATTACTTTATCAGTCCAATGAGAACGCAACAAATTCTAACTGGACTGAAATCGACCCGCGTATTCCTTGGCTAACGAATATCTTAAAGCAACTCAGTCCTGAGAAAGTGTTAGTTATCACAGCCAGCACACAAACCGCTCTCGATATTGCCCAAACGCTTAAAGTGATAATTGGGCAGCATATACCCGTGTTTCATGAGCATATGGATTTAATTGCACGTGATCGTGCCGCTGCTTTCTTTGCGGATAAAGAAGGAGGATGTCAACTTCTCGTTTGCTCTGAAATTGGCAGCGAAGGACGCAATTTTCAATTTTCACATCATCTGGTCTTATTTGATTTGCCATTGAATCCTGACTTATTGGAACAGCGTATTGGTCGATTAGACCGTATAGGTCAGACTGAAACTATTAATATTCACATTCCTTATTTAAATAATACGGCACAGGCCGTCATGCTGCATTGGTATCATCAAGGTCTGAATGCATTTGAGCAAACTTGTGCTGCGGGTCAAACCGTTTTCTCACAAGTTGAAGCAATGCTTGTTAATGCACTTCATCAACCTAAAGCTGATTTAGATGATCTCTCCAGCTTAATTAACACTACGCAATCTATTAATCGGGCACTTAATGAAACGTTGCACGAAGGACGTGACAAATTACTTGAATATAATTCTTTTCGTCCAGAGATTGCTAACAAACTTAAGCAGCAAGCGCTAGAACAAGACGCAGATCCCAGCTTATTTCATTACATGGATAGCATTTTTGATTGCTTTGGCGTCCACACTGAAGAACACAGGAGCAACAGTTATATTATTCGTCCAAGCGAGCATATGACCACTGCATTCTCTGGCTTAAGTGATGATGGCATGACCATTACTTATAACAGAGATGTTGCTTTAACCAATGAAGATATCCACTATCTCACCTGGGCGCACCCAATGGTCGTAAATGCCATGGACAGGGTAATAAGTAGTGAATTTGGTAATGCTGCAGTCAGTGCAATCCAATGCGAAAAAATTGAGCCCGGTACCTTATTACTAGAGAGCTTATTTGTTCTTGAGGCCTCAGGGGATGGTATCCAACAGAGCAAACGTTATTTACCGACAACAATCATCCGTATTCTCATTGACGAAACTGACCGTAATAACTATCTTGATCTCGATCATGAAACACTCAACAAATATCAGGTTGGTGTGTCCGCAGAAATTGCCAAACAGGTGATTCAATTAAAAAAAGAATCTATCAAAACAATGGTGTCGCGCAGCGAATCCCTTGCGCAAATAGAAGTCCCTGACATAGTTTCCGGTAAGCGCAACCAAATCCAGAAAATGTTTACGCAAGAAATAGAACGACTTCAGGCGCTCCATAGAGTAAACCCAAACGTCCGTATCGAAGAAATCGAATTTTTGCAGCAACAATTAGAAAATTTATCGCAACTGCTACACTCGACGCACCTTAGGTTAGACGCACTACGGGTGATTGTTGCAACTTAAGGCTAAGAACACTAAACGTTAAAACGAAAATGCATGACATCGCCATCTTTTACGATATATTCTTTACCTTCAAGGCGCATCTTTCCGGCTTCCTTTGAGCCTTGCTCGCCTTTATAAGTAATGAAATCTTCATATGCAATCACTTCTGCACGAATAAAACCTCGCTCAAAGTCAGTATGAATCACACCGGCTGCTTGCGGCGCTGTATCACCCTGATACATGGTCCAGGCTCTAACTTCCTTAACACCTGCTGTGAAGTAAGTTTGCAAACCAAGTAATTTGTATGCAGCACGGACCAAGCGGTTCAAGCCCGGCTCTTCCATATTGATATCTGCAAGGAAAATTTGTTTGTCTTCGTCAGATAATTCAGCAATCTCAGCTTCTAACGACGCACAAATGGCCACAACTGGTGCACCTTCGCCAGCAGCATATTCTTGTACACGAATTAGCAATGAGTTATTTTCAAACCCTTGCTCATCAACATTAGCCACATATATCGCCGGCTTTGCAGTCAACAAACATAGTGGTTTTAATAATTGCTGTTCATCTTCGTCTAGCGTTAAACTCCTAGCCGGTTTTCCCTCGTCAAGATGAGCGCGCACTACTTCAAGAAAATTACTTAGCTTAATGGCATCTTTATTTCCCGTTTTCGCTAACTTAGCTTCTCTTTGCTGGGCTTTCTCAACGGTACTTAAATCAGCCAATGCTAATTCGGTCTGTATGACTTCAATATCTGAAAGTGGATCAACCTTACCAGCGACATGAACCACGTTATCATCTGTAAAACAACGCACCATATTGATAATGCCATCGGTTTCTCGGATATTGGCCAGAAATTTATTTCCCAGGCCCTCCCCCTTTGAAGCACCAGCGACAAGGCCGGCAATATCGACAAATTCAACCGTGGCCGATTGTATTTTTTGTGGCTGAACAATTTTGCTAAGTTCATCTAAGCGCGGATCTGGTAATTCAACAATACCAATATTGGGATCAATGGTACAAAAAGGATAATTTTCTGCCGAAATACCAGCTTTGGTTAATGCGTTAAATAAGGTGGATTTCCCAACATTAGGGAGACCAACAATGCCACATTTCAGACTCATACCCTAGTTCTCGCTAAATTTTAAAATTGATTGATGCAAATGAAAATATGTTAGGGTTTGGTATGCAATTTCAGCATTGCCGCTTGGCAATCACCTTGAGAGATTTCAGGCCACACAGTCATACTCCGGTGAATTGCTTCGTCAATTAAGGATGCCTCTTCCTTTCGTGGTGGATGCAGAACATAATTCACAACTTCGCTCCTATCGCCGGGATGACCAACACCTATTCGTAGTCGCCAAAAGTCTTTTGTGCCCAAATGAGCAACAATGTCTTTAAGTCCATTGTGACCGCCATGACCACCACTCCATTTTAGTTTAGAGACGCCAGGTTGCAAATCCAGCTCATCATGCACAACTAAAATGTGCTCCGGTAGAATTTTATAAAATTTACACAATGCACCAACAGATTGTCCACTACGATTCATATAAATCTGCGGTTTTAACAACCAAAGACCAGCATCTCCATGATCAACACGCACGCACAATCCATAAAACCGCGCTTCGGCTTTAAATGATACATTTAAAGCCTCAGATAAACGGCATACCCATTCAAACCCAGCATTATGTCGCGTACCTGCATATTCTCTTCCGGGATTACCGAGGCCGACAATAAGTTTCATGAAATTATAAAAAAACTACCGATCAAATTACTGCCGGTAGTTTTTGTTTTATTAAAGCCATATAATCAAAAAAGAATTACTCGGCTTCTTTATTATCTTCGTTAACGGCGGCGGCTTCATCAGCATCACCACCGTCTTCCGATATTACCGCGCGTGGAATAACAATAGTTACAACAGGTAAATCACTGCCACCTTTTTGTAACGAGGGGATCTCAGTATTCTTTGGCAGCACGAGGTCACTCAAATGCAATGTACTACCGGCATCCAAATCTACTAGATCGACCGTAATAAACTCGGGTAAATCTTGCGGCAAGCACGAGATATCTACTTCGGTAATCACATGACTTACGTTACCGCCGGAGGTCTTAACCCCAGGTGAAGATTCCGCATTAATGAAGTGTAACGGCACTTTCATGTGTATCTTCTTCTTCGGATCTACTCGTTGAAAATCAACGTGATACACTTGTTGCTTGAACGGATGCATCTGTGCATCACGCAGCAATACTTTCTCTTTTTTGCCATCAATGTCTAATGATAAAATTGAGGCATGAAAAGCTTCAAGCTTTAGCTTGTGGTATAACGTATTATGATCCAGCTCAATTGACTGTGCTGGCGTCTCTCCGCCATAAATGACTGCTGGCACTTTTCCAGCAATACGCAGGCGGCGGCTCGCACCCTTGCCCTGCAACGTACGATTATTTGCAGTAATTTCAATTTTCATCTTACTTCTCCAAAAGTTGATTATCCGCGACCAGATAATCCATTTAAAAAGGCGAAAATCTTCGCCTTTACTCCATAAACAACGAACTTAGCGAGCTCTCATTACTAATTCGCACCATTGTTTCAGCTAACATACTTGCGACACTTAACTGGCATATACGCTCACAAGCTTGTGCATCTTCTCGTAGCGGAATTGTATCAGTTACAACGAGCTTGTCTAACTGCGAGTTTTCAATACGCTCAACAGCTTTTCCAGACAATACAGCATGTGTTGAATAAGCTATCACCATCTCAGCACCTTCATCTTTTAACGCCTGTGCTCCCTGACACAGGGTATTCGCAGTATCAACCATGTCATCAATGATAACGCATGTACGCCCTTTAATTTCACCAATGACATTCATGACTTTTGCTTCATTCGGCTTCGGACGACGCTTATCAATAATTGCTAGGTCGCATTCTAAACGCTTAGCCAAATGCCTTGCCCGAACAACGCCGCCCACATCAGGCGAAACGACAACTAATTTTTGATAATCATGCTTCCATATATCACCCAGCAAAATAGGCATACCGTAGATATTATCGACAGGAACATCAAAAAAACCCTGAATTTGATCAGAATGTAAATCCATTGTCAGCAATCGATCAATACCGACTGTTGTTAACATATTTGCCACAACTTTTGCAGTAATCGGAACACGCACTGATCGAGGCCTTCTATCCTGCCTAGCATAGCCAAAATAAGGGATAGCTGCTGTAATACGTCCAGCTGATGCACGTTTTAATGCATCAACCATTACCAATATCTCCATCAAACTATCATTTGTAGGTACGCAAGTCGATTGAAGCACAAAGACATCTTTGCCTCGTACATTTTCGAGGATCTCTACCATTATTTCACCGTCACTGAAACGCCCAACTTCTGCACGTCCCAAGCGAATATTCAAATGCTTAACTGCATCTTGAGCCAATTTTGGATTGGCTGTACCGGTAAAAACCATCAAGCTGTCATAAGACATAATTAACGCTTCGCTTATAAAACAGATAATTAGAAAATGAAACACTAGCCGACTCCTGATTATGTAAAACTGGCTATGTATTCAAATTAAACAGATTATTATTCAATCAACACTATCCAGACAAAACAACATCATGAAGCCTAAAACTGGCTGGGGAGGTAGGGATCGAACCTACGTATGCTGGAATCAAAATCCAGTGCCTTACCACTTGGCGACTCCCCAATTTTTTATTCTATAGTGCTATGCATCGGATGGTAATCCAATCCTTGCGCTACAAAACCACACATATTAACAGGAATTTTATCAAAAGCAGCCCGCGCTGCAATTTCAGTTTTAAACTCTGCAAATACACAAGCACCGGAACCGCTCATAGCCACTATTGTAGTATTTCCTAACAATTTTAGCCACTCCAAGCATTCATCAACTTCTGGGTATGCTTGGCGTACAACAGGTTCCAAATCGTTATGACCTTGTCTTGTGGAAAAGGGCGGTATTTTGATAGGTATCGTGTTTCGTGTCAATTCCTTACTTGAAAAAATTTCAGCGGTTGAGACTTGAACCGATGGCGTCAACACTAAATACCAAGCAGAAGGCAGTATAATTGGCACTAGTTTTTCACCAATTCCTTCCGCAAAAGCACTCTCTCCAAAAATAAAAACCGGAACGTCCGCTCCCAGCTTAAGTCCCAATTCTATTAGCTGTTCTTTGCTCCAACCGATTCCCCACAGTTGATTAAGTGCCATTAATGTCGTCGCCGCATCAGAGCTACCACCACCCAACCCACCACCCATCGGAATTCGCTTAACCAGAAAAATTTCCGCGCCTTTATTTGTGCCACTTTTTTGCTGTAATAATTTCGCGGCACGCACACACAAGTCATTTTCTTCTGGAACGCCAACAATTCGCTTATTTAATTTAATAACGCCATCTTCACGTATTTCAAAACTCAGCTGATCAGAAAAATCTAATAAACGAAATACAGTCTGCAGTAAATGATAGCCATCATTTCTCCGCCCTATAACATGCAAGAATAAATTAAGTTTAGCTGGCGCAACAAATGTATGCATAGTTTCAAAAATAATAAACTTCGTCTTAATAGGTTATTGAGTTTCCATACTATCAACCACTAATCGAATCGTTAGCGCTTCATAACTCAAAGTCAGTACTCTGGGGCGTGGTTTCTGTGTGGACTGTACTGTTGTATAGCTAATGTAATTTATTTCCCAGCCATCTTGACGAATCGCAACTACTCGATTATTCTCATCCAAATCTTTCATCGCCACGGTCACGGGTGAATGTTTACCTTGCGCCCAATACTGCAATCCTGCTAATGGAATACGCCAACCTAAGATATCTTCAGTTAAACTTTCCACATCAGAAGCATAAAACTCTTGTTGATCCGAGGTTGTTAAACTCACACCCTCATAGTCACGTATGATCTGAGCCATGACTTGCCCTAATGGTGAAAGCAATAAAATTTCATCAACCATTTTTGAGTGCTGCCAACGTATCCCACCGGAAGTACGCTGCCGCTCATCTTGAATTGAAATTCTTCCAGTCAAGTTAAACTTTTCAGGAGTGACATTTTCGGTGTTTTTGACAGGCTGAGTAATTATTGTTCGAACAACCGTCGTTTGGGTGGAAATTGTCGCACAACCTGTAATCAATGGAAGGATACAAAGGAGCAACTTCCATACAGAAAAGAGACATTGTCTTTTGCTAGCCAATTATCGCCACAACTTTTTTAACAGCTCGATTTCACAAGAAAAGAATAATCGTAATCGTCATGCCACAGAGAAATTTACCCTATCCGCCATCAAGTTTTTAGGAGAAACCTTAGAAGTTATACGCCCCTTGCTTTGGCAAAAAACATCAGCTATGTACAGCTCTATCCGTTTCCTGATGGTCAGGCAATATGATATTTAACTCCAACGTTTCTTGATTCTCATCCTGCTCAAAGTTAACCGTGATCGCCTCTTGGTCAACATTGACATATTTCCGAATGACCTCCAATAATTCTTTTTGTAACTGCGGGAGATAAGAGGGGCGATTACGGTAGGTTCTTTCATGAGCAACTAAGATTTGCAGCCGCTCTTTTGCAACAGATGCTGTTTTCGGCTTCGATAACCTGAAATAGTCCAATAAACTCATAATCTCCCTCCGAAAATTTTTCGCAAGAATCCTTTCTTACTCTCAACAAACCGATGCGGTATTTTCTCGCCCAAATAGCGTGCGACAACATCAGCATAAGCCTGTCCCGCCTCACTTTTATCATTCAAGATTACTGGCACACCTTGATTTGACGCAGTCAAGACCGACTTTGACTCAGGAATAATTCCCAACAGCTCTAGCGATAGAATTTCTTGCACATCATCCAGACTTAGCATCTCGCCAGATTTCACACGACTAGCATCATATCGCGTCATTAACAAATATTCTTTGACCGGATCCTCATTTCGTTCGGCTCTACGTGACTTACTTGACAAAATACCCAACATACGATCTGAATCTCGGACTGAGGATATTTCAGGGTTGGTAACAACAAAGGCATCATCTGCAAAATAAAGCGCCAAGTTGGCCCCTTTTTCTATCCCAGCAGGCGAATCGCAGACAATGTACTTAAAATCATCAGCTGCAAGCTCATCCAATACGCGACCAACACCATCCAGACTTAAAGCATCTTTATCACGCGTTTGTGAAGCCGGCAAGATATAGAGCATATTACAATTCTTATCACGGATTAATGCTTGGCTTATACTCGCCTCGCCATTGATAACATTAATAAAGTCATAAACAACCCGCCGCTCGCAACCCATAATCAAATCCAAGTTACGCAAACCGACATCAAAATCAATTACCGCCGTTTTATGGCCTCTTTTTGCAAGCCCCATTGCTATCGCTGCACTTGTTGTTGTTTTACCAACGCCACCCTTACCTGATGTCACGACAATAATTCTTGCCAATTTGAATCTCCTTAGCTTAATTCAGTATTACGCAATATCTTTAATAATTAAAGCACGATCCTGCAAGTAAATCTGAACTGGTTTTTTACGGACATTATCACTTAAATCTTCGCTAGTTTTATAATCGCCCGCTATTGAAATAAGCTCGGCTTGTAAATCTGAACAAAAAATACGTGAATTCTTGTTACCTTGCACGCCAGCCAAAGCCCTACCTCTCAATGTATTGTAAACATGTATATTCCCTTCTGCCATAATTTCAGCGCCGGCGCTAACCTGTGACATGACAATTAAATCACCCGCCGCGTAAATACGCTGACCAGAACGAATAGGATGACTAATTAATGTCGCCGGTATCGCTGTTGGCTTAGGAACATTTGTCGGCTTATCTACGACAGCATTGGTTTTAGGTGGCGACCCAGGTTGTTCTGATTCTGTGATGGCGATAACTTGCTCTTGCTCTTTGGCTAGTTCACTGCTACCTTCGTTACTACGAACCGTGTCAACTGGTATGAATAACTTTTGTGCTTGGTTATTCTGTTGCTCATTACCGCCACGTATTCCGATGGGAAACAAGCCAATTTTACGCAGAAGCTCTATGAGAACCGTCACATCAAATTCATTATTTTCTTTATTTAACTCTTGAACATCAAAAATTAATGGAGAGTTTTTAAAGAAATCGGAAGCCTGACTTATTTTCTCATTAAGTGATTGCTCAATAAGATGTAAGTCGTGGTTGTATAGAATCAATACAGGTGCAAAAAAAGTGCTACTCTTAAATTCAAGCACCGGTGGTGTATAAGGTTTTCTTTGAGGATCAATCGACATTCATTAAATCCGCTTGATTACATTAATAAATCTTGGGTTAGGCACTAAAAATCTATTTGAGACCACATTATACCCATCAATTACCTCTAAAAGTAATTTTGAGTTGAATTCTAGTGGAATTGAATATAATTCTGCCATATTCTAGTGATAGCATTACAATACGATGCTGTACTATATTGAAAACTATCGGCTAAACACCTAAATAGATTTCTTTGCACGACCATTTACCAAGCTACTCATGCGCACATTCCGCTTTTTTATTACCATTTGTTTGCTAGTTATTGTGATAATACCCCCTGCCATTTTGATACTTGCTATCGAGGATGAGCCTCGTATTGTTCGCCAAGTTTCATTAAGCCCAGAATATATTGCACGCGCCAAACAAATTATTGATACGTATCGTGACCAATCAAATCCAGAAATAACAACCATCAATATACTCTCAAAGGATATTGATATAGCTGCAAATTACTTAGCTAATCATTTTGGTAAAGGAAGCGCCAAAGTATCAATGACCGACGGTAACGCGTTAGTTGCTTTGAGCATTCCATTGCCGGAGCAATTTATCCGTGGTTACTTAAATTTACAAGTGACGTTCGCGCAGACTACTTGGCTTCCACATCCACAGTCGGTTCAAATAGGAAATTTATCACTGCCAAATTCTATCACTAACCTATTGATATCTATTTTTATTGACTGGCTACAAAGCAAGCCTGAATTCAATGCAAGCGTCAACATTATTGAACGAATTAAGATTTCTCACCATGAAGTCAATGTAATCTACCATTGGAGCCCTAGTTTTTCGCAGAAAAAAAATGGTATTCCAATTCTTGGAAAAGAAACACGAGAACGTTTGTTTCACTTTAATTCTTTACTCGTCAATAAAAGCGAAGCAAGTAGCATTAACATTGTATCGCTTTCAGAAATTCTTCAACCATTAATACATCATGCTGCAATACAATCAATTAATGGTGATGCATTAGCAGAAAACCGAGCAGCTATCTTAGTAACAACATTTCATGTGCTGGGATTTCCACTTAAGTTATTGGTTCCAGAGGCAGCTAACTGGCCAATACCTACTCGGCAGATTATTACACTTGATGGACGTAATGATTTTGCCAAACATTTTATGGTTTCAGCGGCAATAACTGCTTACGCTGACACCAAACTATCTGATGCAATCGGTTTATACAAAGAAATTGAAGACTTACATGGTGAAAGCGGTTTTTCTTTTAATGATATTGCCGCCAATCGTGCAGGCACAAAATTTGGAAAGAAAGCCGTTGCTAGCCAAGCGTCCGCACGTCAACTTCAACGATTAATTTCAGCCGATTTAAAAGATAGTGATTTGATGCCGCCCTGGCTTGATCTTCCCGAACATATGACGGAACCTGAATTTCAACGGCGCTTTGGCGGCATTAATGAGCCTATTTATAAACAAATGGCAGAAGAAATAGAAAATCGTGTCTCGGCACTACGCATACTACGCTCAGACTAAGGCATTAGTCGCTCTATTGTTTCTAGTAAAACCTCATTATCAGGGTAATTTTTCAACGCAGACTGCCATATTCTTTTTGCATCGCTCTCTGCACCTTGAATCCAGAGCACTTCTCCTAGGTGAGCTGCAATTTCAGGATCAGGACGCGTTGCATAAGCCTGATTTAGATAACTAAGACCGTCTTGAATATTACCCATTCGATAATATATCCAGCCAAGACTATCCATTATAAAGGCGTCGCCTGGCGAGAGCTCTACTGCTCTTTTAATCAATTTTAATGCTTCAGGTAAGCGCTCACCACGCTCAGCCAAGCTATATCCAAGCGCGTTATATGCATGAGCATGATCTGGTTTTAATTGAATAAGTTTTTGTAAATTTTGTTCTAGAATTTCAAATTTACCGACTCTATCTGCAGCTAAAGCATGATCATAGAGTATTTCAGGCGAATTAGGCAATTTTTCTAAGCCACGACTTAGCAAATCAAATACCTCCTGATGCTCTCCTGACTCACGCAATAATTGCGCTTCAGCTAAGATTAAGTGCGTGGCCTGTAGCTCACTAGCCGCAGGTAATTGCTGAATGTGGAACCGTGCATCTTTAAGATTACCCTGGCGCGCCAATAAAACGGCATACTGGATTTGTGCAGGAAGAAACCGCCCTCCACTAGTCACATTAAGATAGGCATCCTTTGCCAGCTCAATACGCTGCGACTCTTCATAAATTTGAGCAAGATGAAAATATACCAAGCTTGTATCTTTATACCCCAAATCTATAGCTGTCTTTAAGTTTGTCTCTGCGACATCTAAATCGTTTAAGTCCATAGATAACAATCCGACAGCTAATGCAACATCAGCATTTGATAGATTATTTTTCAGTAATAATTTACGCTGTTCGCGCGCTTGATCGAAATTATTTTCCTCCATCAACATGCGTATAAAAGCGACACGCGTATCATTAGATTTTGGGTATTTTCTGATGAAATTTTGGTAAAACTCAGCGGCATCAGCGTATTCATTACGGCGTAGTATCTGCCCTTGGTAAATTGCCGCCGCCTCCCAGTCTGGGCGTAATGCTAAAGCTTTCTCCATCTCACTTAATGCAACATCAAATTGGGCTGCAAACCAAGCCGATTGGGACACTGCAAAACGTGCTTCAGGTATTTTTGGGTAAGGCTCAGCAAGATGTTGAACCAATTTAAACACTGCTGTTTTATCGGCATGGCGTGACAACAACGTGTTCAATTGCATGAACGCATTGTCAACCATTGTTTCCTCCGAAGCTATTAGCTTTTCTAAATACGGACGCGCTTCATCCAATTTCCCCATATTTATCAATAGTGCTGCCGCCGTTTGATTTGCACCGCCCGATTCAGGATCAAATTTGGTCCACATTGATACCGCTTTTTCTGCCGCGTACGGATGTCTCACATTTAAAGCAATTTCTGTCGCACGCTGCGCAATACGGTGATCATGTGTCTTTTCTGCTAGCTTAAGGTAATTTTTTACAGCAATTTCTGGGTAACCACGCTGCAATGCGACCTCTCCAACCAAATAATCAAACAAAATGGGCGCCGTCAATTCTTGCTTTGGCAAGTTATTTAAATTGATTTCGACTTGTTTAGCCGATCCTCCCAATTCATCGACATCATTTTTAGCGGGAACCTGCGCACAAGCCACCAAGCCAAATGGCAGTAGTAAGCCAAGAATCTTAAAATTCATGAAAAATCCAAAGAGTATTAGAAAATAAGCTGGTGAAGGGAAAAAGTAACCATCAACACGCGACATATATTAGGCATATTTCATACTTATAACAAGTTATTCAATCGTAGTAAAATTAATTGCGATTTATTCTTCCGGGGTTATCTTTAAATGCTCAATCTCATTAAAAAGTGCGTTTCGCCTTTCATTCAGTTCCTTATGACGCAAGTAAAGCGTATCCAAATCGACACCATATTGTTGAATACGTGCCCGTTTCTCTTTTTTCCTTTTTACCATATCTTCATAATTAAGAGCCTGCATGCTGTCAATAGCCACATTCGGTTGAATTGAAACAGAAGTCTCGTTCATTTCATTACGGCGCAGTTCTTGGATCATCTGAAATTGCTGGTGAACAGTTTGTGCTTCTTGTTGTATTCTAACCAACTCTGACTCATGCTGACTTATCAAATCTTGAATATTCTGACTACTATCAGCCCACACAAAAGCAGGTACGACCAGCAATAAAATAAGTATCCGCTGCATTGAATTACCTCGAACGTCTATAGAAGCACAACATTACGCCCATGCCTAGCATTGTCAAGTATAAGACCTACAGTAGGCTAATTGGTTCGCTTTGGAGTCGCCCATCAATCCCTTGGTAAAAAATTCGAGAGAACTTTTGATTAATTTTTCACCTAACTCTATCCCCTACTGATCAATTCGTTATTGAAATAAAAGCGTCGCTACCGTACGGTTTTTCGTACGGTTAATTTTCTCTTCCGAGAATATGCAAAAAATCCAGATCTCCACCTCTTGCTGACCAATTAATGCAAATAGATAATCAATGCTGCCGCAATTAACAGGCTACTTTGAAAAAGCAATTAAATAGCGTTAATAATAAGGTGGACTTATCAGAGTCGCTTTGAGCTTTGCTTAAACAAATCTCGAGAATTTATTCTTCCATTTTAAAATAATGCACTAGAAGCGCAACTCAAGCAGGTGATCGAGTAGGAGCAGATATAGCTTTTTATTTTTTTGTTATTACAAAAACGTTCTATCAAAGACGTTCAAATACTGCGGCAATTCCTTGACCACCACCAATACACATAGTGACTAATGCATAACGCCCGTCGCACCGATGCAACTCATAAATTGCTTTAACAGTGAGAATACAGCCTGTTGCACCAATTGCGTGTCCAAGCGCAACAGCTCCGCCATTTGGGTTAGTTTTGGCTGAATCAAAGTGAAGTTCTTTTGCCACCGCACAAGCTTGAACGGCAAAAGCTTCATTGGATTCGATGACATCCATATCAGTAATTGTTAAATTAGCTCGCTTCAACGCGCTATATACTGCAGGCACAGGTCCTATACCCATAAATTTGGGATCAACGCCGGCATAACCATAAGATATTAACCGTGCCATTGGCTTTAATCCATTAGCTTGAGCCATACTTTTTTCCATGAGCACTACAGCTGCTGCGCCATCATTAATACCCGATGCATTGCCTGCCGTAACGGTACCACCCTTCTGGAAAACAGCGCGCAGTTTCATTAAATCTTCAATACTAATATTTTCTCGAGGATGCTCATCGGTATCAAAGACAGCGCTCCCCCGGCGCGATTTTATTTCGACAGGCAAAATTTGTTCTTTGAAATAACCGTTTTTTATTGCATTAGATGCCCGGTGATGACTCTCCAATGCAAATTGATCTTGCTCTTCTCTACTAATGCCCCACTTAACAGCGATATTTTCAGCCGTAACGCCCATGTGAACATTATCAAATGGATCTGTCAGCGCACCCACCATCATATCAATAGCCCCGCTATCATTCATCCGCTGCCCCCAGCGCAGTGAAGGTAATAAATAACCACCCCGACTCATGGATTCAACCCCTCCAGCAACGGCGATGCTCGTATCACCCAACAGAATATTTTGGGAAGCCGAAACAATCGCTTGCATTCCACTTCCACATAGCCGATTAACCGTTAATGCGGCAGTATGTTGTGGTAGGCCGCCATTAATGCTGGCCAAGCGAGACACATACATGTCACGTGTCTCACCGTGAATCACATTACCAAACACCAAATGCCCAACTTCTTCGGGATCAATCTTGGCGCGAGTCACGGCCTCCCGTACAACATTAGCTGCCAACTCAGCGGGTGCGATATTTTTCAGCATACCGCCATAATCTCCAATTGCAGTACGCACACCACTTAAAACCACCACTTCGCGTTTGCTCATCGACACTTCCTCTTAGTGAAGAAAATAATCATGCAACATATCACCATTATGGAGGTTACAATTGCAGTTTTTTGCTGTTTTTTTATGATTTCTTCTCTTAATAACAACAGTCAGGTTGAATTAGAAATCGCCATTAGTGAACAAGATGGCGTACGATCACTACATTTGGGTGGCGACATGATCCAAAGTGCTATGAAAGTGTCCGCACCTAATGATTTAGTCTTAGGTTATACGCAATGCATGATGGCTTTTTTGTTGTTTCATCAAAACCCAAAGACAATTCATATGATAGGCCTGGGTGGTGGATCATTAGCAAAGTTTGTTTATCACTACCTACCCAATTCCAGCATAACCGTCGTTGAAATTAATCCTCAGATTGTTGCGGCAGCACACAATCACTTTGAACTACCTACAGAAGGTACGCGCTTTAAAATACATGTTGGCGAGGGTGCTGAGCATATTGCAAACCACCCGATTAGCATGGACGTGCTTATGATTGATGGTTTTGATGATGATTATCAGGTGTCGACACTTTGCAGCCAGGAATTTTACAACCTAACGCGTGAGGCATTGAATAAAAACGGTATATTAGTTGTCAATTTACTCAGTCGAGATAAGTGCCTTAGTAACTATTTAAGGCGCATTGAAAATAGTTTTAATGGCCATGTTGTCGCTATGCTGTCAGAAATTCGTGGTAATTTACTTGTCTTTGCATTCAAACATAGCCCGGGTAAATTGGCTTGGAAAATCTTAAGAACACGTGCTAAAACACTTGAAAAAGCATACCCGCTACCGTTTACAGATTTTATTACTAAGTTACGTAAATATAATACGCGAAATGGAAATTTTCTAGATTGCTGAACTGTTCCTTATAAAGAAGTGGCGCCTGCTTCAAAAGACCACAGACGCCAAGATACAGCCTGTTATGTTACAACATCATAAAAACACCAGCGGCCAATAGCCCGCCAACAAAGCCACCGACCACGGGCACATAAGCATAACCCCAATCACTATCTCTTTTTCCTGGAATTGGAAGAATCGCGTGCATTAAACGTGGCCCTAGGTCACGCGCAGGGTTAACTGCAAAACCTGTTGGCCCACCGAGTGACATACCAATAGCAAATAGTAATAGCGCAACAGGCAATGCATCCAATGCACCAAGACCTATATCTGCGGAAACAATACTCATAACACCAAACACCAACACAAATGTTCCCATTGCTTCGGTCACTATGTTATGAAAAGGGCTCTTTATCGCGGGTCCCGTACAGAATGTAGCCAACTTTGCATCGGCGTCGTTAGTCGCCGCATAGTGCTTGTAATAAGTAACCCACACTAATAATGCACCTAACATAGCACCTAACATTTGCGCAATCGCATACAAGGGAACATCAGCCCATGCAAATTTGCCTGCTGCTGCAAGACCAACACTAACAGCAGGATTCAAATGTGCGCCACTGGCTGCGGCAACAGCGTATACACTCACAAAAAGCGCAACACCCCACCCAGCTGCTATGGTTAACCAGCCAGCATTATTGCCTTTTGACTTATCTAACACTACATTAGCAACTACGCCGTTACCTAATAATACTAATAAACAGGTACCAATCAGTTCACCTAAAAAAGGAGTCATAAACATCACCCTAAAATTGAGTTAAAAATCAAAATGTCCACCTTATGAATGGCGCGAAAGTTGACTTATTAGATTTATTGGCGCAAACCCTTCGCAACGCACAAGAGTTAGCGATTATTACATAAAATAAAAAGAGATGTATCGTTGGAACGAATTGAAGGTAAATTAAAATTGGGTCTGGCATTGACAAAAAACAGTCAAAAAAAAAGCATGCCAGGATAAGTGGCATGCTTTTTTTTGTTACATAAGAATATCTACAACAGCGGAATAATCATCAATGCCACGATGTTAATAATCTTAATTAATGGGTTAATCGCTGGACCTGCTGTATCCTTGTAAGGATCACCAACGGTATCACCGGTAACAGATGCTTTGTGAGCATCGCTACCTTTTCCACCACAATTACCATCTTCAATAAACTTCTTTGCGTTATCCCATGCGCCACCACCGGTAGTCATAGAAATTGCAATAAAGATGCCTGTAATGATACAACCCATTAACACGCCACCTAAAGCTTGTGGGCCTAGAATGACGCCAACCAACAATGGAATCATAACTGGCAGGAGTGATGGAATCATCATTTCCTTAATAGCTGATTGTGTCAGCATGTCAACCGCACGTGAATAGTCAGGCTTTGCCGTACCATCCATAATGCCTGGAATTTCCTTGAATTGACGTCTAACCTCAATCACTACAGAACTCGCTGCACGCCCAACCGCTTCCATTGACATCGCAGCAAACAAGTAAGGAATCAAACCACCAATGAACAGGCCAATAATGACCATGTGATTAGATAAGTCGAATGTCAGATCGTGACCTGCATGTTCCAAACCATGCGTGTAATCTGCAAATAATACCAGTGCAGCCAAGCCCGCAGAACCGATAGCGTAACCTTTAGTTACCGCTTTGGTTGTATTACCAACCGCATCTAAAGGATCAGTAATGGCACGAACGGATTCAGGCATTTCAGCCATTTCAGCAATACCCCCCGCATTATCAGTAATTGGGCCATAAGCATCAAGAGCAACAACAATACCGGTCATAGACAACATCGCAGTTGCTGCAATCGCAATACCATAAAGACCTGCTAATGAGTAAGCAATCAAGATACTTAAGCAAACGACCAATACAGGCGCCGCTGTTGCGCGCATTCCAACACCCAAACCAGCAATAATATTAGTTGCATCGCCAGTCGTTGATGCTTCAGCAATATGCTTAACAGGTGGATATTCAGTTGATGTGTAATATTCAGTGATAACAACTAATATACCAGTTAACAATAGACCAATTCCTGCCGCCACAAATATGCGCATAACCAAACTAAAGCCGCTCACATCTTCACCAGCAATTACGAGTGTCATATCGGACATAAACCAAATGGTTATCGGAAGAAAGAGCGCAAAGGCAATGCCGCCTGCAATAATTAATCCGCGATATAGTGCGCCCATGATGGTGCCGCCAGGTGTCATCTTAACGTAATAGCAACCAATGATAGAAGCAACAATTGAAGCCGCACCCAATACCAGCGGGAAAATAACAGCATCCATTGCAGAAGTTTCAGTGGCAGTGAACAACAACGCACCTAGCAACATGGTCGCAATAATTGTTACCGCATAGGTCTCAAATAAATCGGCAGCCATACCTGCACAATCGCCCACATTATCACCCACATTATCAGCGATAACGGCAGGGTTGCGGGGATCATCTTCAGGAATTCCAGCTTCTACTTTACCAACCAAATCAGCGCCAACATCAGCACCCTTGGTAAAAATACCGCCACCAAGACGAGCAAAAATAGAAATGAGTGAGCCACCAAAAGCAAAACCAATGAGTGGTTTAATAACGTCACTGACATCAGCGCCAGCTTCCGCGCCGTTAAATAATATGGCGCAGTAGCCTGCAACACCCAACAAGCCCAAGCCAACAACGAGCATGCCTGTAATTGCACCGCCACGGAAAGCAACATCCAACGCATCTTCTAAGCTCGTGCGCGCTGCTTCAGCTGTCCGCACATTAGCTTGAACAGATACGTGCATGCCTAAGAAACCAGCCGCACCGGAAAGAATCGCACCTAACGCAAAACCAATGGCCGTATCCCATGATATCGCTATCGCGATAAGCACAAACAGCACAAGACCGACAACACCAATGGATGTATATTGACGCTTGAGATAAGCTGATGCACCTTCTTGAATCGCAGCAGCGATTTCTTGCATACGCTCAGTGCCCGTAGATTTGAGATAAATGGCCCTGATCCAGACACCACTGACTACCAGGGCTGCAATACCACAAAGTATTGCAAGAATTAAACCATTAGCCATAAAAAAACTCCAATTAAAG
>JAJFJG010000212.1 GCA_021774265.1 Nitrosomonas sp. | reverse complement strand
TGTATTGGTGGAGCGTAACATATAGCGGCCCGTCTCAATGGCACGCATTTGTGAAATCTGCAAGTGTTGATGCGGCCCGATGGAGCGCCCGAACCACGCGTCGTTACTGACGTTAACCAGCATGGTTGCATGTGGTAATTGACGGATAATTTCTTCACCGAAGACATCTTCATAACAAATATTCACCGCCACGCGTTGTCCTGCTAAGTTTAGTGGTTGTTGGTCAATACTGCCACGGCCGAAATCAGCTAGAGGGATGTCTAATGAATCAATAATCCAGCCAAGAATTGGTTTGAGTGGGACAAATTCACCAAATGGCACCAGATGACTTTTACGATAAACCTGCTCAGGTGCTGTGCCAAAGCTAAACATGGTGTTGTAATATTCTTCGCCGTCGGGAGAATGTTCCGCCATACCGATCAGTACATCACCATTATTTTTTCTTGCGTGGTCAGCGAGATAAGAAAGGTAATCAGGCGACACAATGTCGCTAAATAATGGGATGGAAATTTCAGGCGTGACAATCAGGCGGCTTTCACTTTCTAAAATAAGCTTGGCGTAAGTATCCATGGTGTTCACCAAGTAATCCTCCTGCCACTTCAAATCTTGTGCAATATTTCCCTGTAATAGGCTGACGGAAACAGGCTCGCCTTGCGGTTGAACCCAAGGAATCTGTTGCAAGCCAAAACCACCGATCCAGATAGCACTTAGTAATAATAAAGGCCTTCGTACAGATAAACCTTTTTCAAACAATAAAAATAGACATGCAGCACTGAACACCAATATTAATGAAACGCCATAAACCCCCACGATAGGCGCATAACCGGCCAGTGGGCTAAACGGTACTTGTGTATATCCCATTGCCAGCCAGGGAAATCCGGTCAGCAAGGTACCACGCAACCATTCACTCAACATCCATAACGCCGCAGCGGTTAGTGCCCAAAACACGGGCGATACAATGCGTAGTTTTGCCAATATCAATCCTGCGACTGCGGGAAATAATGAGAGGTAAGTACACAATAATAATAGTGTAAATAACGCAACAGGTACCGGCATACCACCAAAGTCATGCAAGCTGACATAAACCCAGGTGACTCCTGCACTAAATAGACCCAGGCCGAATGAAAAGCCGAGTGAAGTAGCTTGCAACGATGAGGTGGATTTGTACCAGAGGCGCAGTAATATCGCCAAGGTAATGACGGGGATAGGGAAATAATAAAAAGGTGCAAAACCTAATACCGCAAGTGCACCTAAGATGTATGAAACAATGAGTTTTAAACGGATACTATGCAACCTGGAAACCTCTGTTAAACGCAGAAAATATTAAAAAGTGAGCTCGACATCCCTGCAGGTAAGGTCGCCACAATCACCGGGTAGCTCATTATCCGTCATCAATTCAAACGTGCCGTTGTTGCCCCCATTGATGCTGTAGGCGTAGGTGCCAGCACTTAGACCATAGACCGGTAATGGAATAGTTTTTCTGAAAGGAGCAATTACCGCAGCACACGCTATTACTGTATCAGTCGCACGAGTGGAATTCATGACGATCTCAAATCGGTTGCCTTCCAAGCGATGATTAATCTGCCCTATATTTGCACAGGGGTCACTAAAATAACCGGTGATACGTAATAATATCTGCACTGGAACGGCGTTGGTTTTAACCAATTCCACAGCGTCTATCATTGCCTCCAGCCCAAGCCCTTGCGTACCAACTTCTTTAAAGTCTAGCAACTCCCAACCATTTTGTGCGGTGAATTCAAAAGTGACCGCTTGGTATTGCCCTATTTGGGTCGGGATGTTAACGGTAGGGATTGATAACAATCCATCCTGAAAAGTGGGTGTGTCTGATGAAAAGGCAGGACTTGTTGGTAGCAAAAAAATAATGCCGACAATCGAAAATGCGCGTATCAAACGCATAACTGCCTCCTTAAATTCAAGTTAGTTTTCAATCACTCGCCAATGTTAACTACCAATAAAAACTGCAAATAAAGTACCGCGCCAATAATCATTAAATAAAAGATAAATGATGCAGGTTTCTCTATCACCCAATCAAAAAAAGTTCTATTTTTCCCTTCGCTTTTAAGGCGTGCATATTCTTCTCGAACCCTAATGACTCGCGCCTTTTGGTATTCGTCAATTAACGCTCGAGCATTCTCAAACGCATCTTTATCTCTTAGCCATATGCCTGGCATAGAAAACCCCCAGTTACCGGGTGATGTTTCGTAAAAATCAATTTCATGTTCAGTTAATAGCTCACGGATATCGTCGGCCTCATCTTCCGGTACGCCTCTAAGCTTGAATAATAGTTTGGACATATTGTCTGAAATAATTAGAATGTTTAGCTAATTTGAATTTTTCGAGGTTATGCTAAGCACATGAAAAAAGCAATACTCATTACTGGCTGTTCAACCGGCATCGGCTACTGTGTCGCCAAGGCATTGCATGAACAAGGCTACCGTGTTTTTGCCACCGCGCGTAAACAAGAAAGTGTGGATGCGCTGTTAGCTGAAGGCTTGGAAAGCCTACAATTGGATCTAACCGATTCAGCATCCATTCAAAAAGCTTTTGACGAAGTCATACGCCGCACGGGTGGAGAATTATATGCATTGTTTAATAATGGCGCGTATGGCTTACCAGGTGCCGTTGAAGATTTAAGCCGGGATGCCTTGCGTGTGCAGTTTGAAACCAATGTGTTTGGCTGGCAAGAATTAACCAATCTGGCCATACCTATCATGCGTAAGCAAGGCTTTGGGCGCATTATTCAGAACAGTTCCGTGCTGGGCTTTGTTTCATTGTCTTTCCGTGGTTCTTATAATGCATCAAAATACGCCATTGAAGGCTTGAGCGACACCATGCGGCTGGAGCTAAGAGGCACCAATATCCATGTTAGCTTAATTGAACCCGGCCCCATCGCCAGCCAGTTTCGTGCTAATTCCGTGCGGGCATTGGCAGAATTTATTGATGTTGATAAAAGCGTTCACCGTGAAAAATATCGCAAGGTATTAGAGCGCCTAAACAAAAAAGGTCCTGCCGTCCCGTTTACGCGCCCTCCTGAAGATGTATTAAAAAGAGTCATTCACGCATTAGAGTCAGAAAAGCCGCAACCTCGGTACTACGTTACCTTCCCGACTTACCTATTTGGTTTTCTTAAGCGCATTTTGAGTGCTCGTGTACTGGACTTTGTATTGTTCAAGTCTGGGAAGAATGAGTGATGATTGTTATTACGAGTGTACTAAGTTAAATAGCCTTTATATTAGCAATGTTTTTAAGAGTCGCGTTGGGTTGCATGTGATTTTTATATTTTTTTAAAACATATAGATAAAATAATTTACTGCCTTTATCGGGCCTAAGCTCACAGGCATACACTTGCCGGATGCATCTTAAATTTCTTAATTCAAGCCGGCTGGCCAACAAGCAGTGTTTTCAATGGTGTGCGCCCGCCGTTTATTTTTCCTTGAGGAGTGCGCTTATTGTTCCAAATCGATGACAACTTCTTTTTTCATCCAGTCTCGACCGACCAGCAATTTGTATTTCATTTTGCTGCGATCCCGTAAATTCACATCAACTGTTTTATTAATACCGTTCCAACCGATACGCAAAGGAATGTTATAACGTAACTCGACTCCTTGAGAATTTCGTATTTTACTTACGGAACTAATACGCCTGGTCATAGGCCATTGTTCGTCTTCCTCATTGATCAATATAAAGCTGACCTCTTTGCCAACATCGTCTTCCATAGAATGCGCTGCATCTTTGACTTTAATATCTGCAGCATGAATGGACGTACTCTTCGCGCCACTGTCAATACGAGCGGAAAACCGTGCTTGGCCTCCTATCCAAAAATATTCGACGGGACTTATCACTTTTTTATGCGCATCAATACTCTCAACCGCTAAGGCTGGATAATTGATTGCCATAAAAAAAATGACCATGCTGAATAACAAATATTTTTTCTTTTTATATATAAAATCCATATTTTTTCCTAACTGAGTTTTCATTTTCTTAAGCTGAACTTCACCGATTTCCCGAAGAAATAGTGCGCAATAATACATCGACAAACGAATTTTGTTTAAGTTTGCCTAATTTAATAAACAGGGTAACAAAATCTCTATTAAGAGCGGTCTGAGTAGTCAGTTTTCTGACATCGGAAAAGATGAAGTTCGTTCGTTTGTTATTAGCGTAACAACGCTGCGATGTTTTTTCAAGGTGGTTGGTGTGAGCCCAAATCACAGGATGGTGGTAATTCAAGGGAGTGCAGCCGAGTAAGGCCGTTGATTCTAGCGGGTTAGAATCCCGTTCCGGCAAGACAGGTCAAAGTCTATCGTAATGACGCACTGCATCGAGCTAATGAAATTGTCAAACATAATAAAGTCAATCCGAATTTAGACGAAATAACTTCTGAAATAATAGAGCAGGAACGCGGAAAGCAAATTTATCTGTTGGAATTGCAGGAGAAAATAGAAGTTTCCAAGGAAGTATTCGTATGATTTCTGAGGGCTATGTTTGAAGTATCTCGTATAGGCCTGGTGCCTTTTGTTCTTCCATATTCAATAATTCCTCATGCTACGGTAAATATTTGATAATAGTTGCCCTTAAGATAATAAAAAATTAATGGTAAAGATACTGAAGTCGAAAACTTATTTGACCACTCGTCTCTCGGCACCACCTATTGATGGAAGAAGATTCGATCCAAGTAAAGGCGCAGACAAAATAACTATTTATGAGAAAAATACTATGGCAACAAAAGTCGTACGAGGAAATAAAAAAATGTTTCGTTTGATGGATCCAAACCTGTATTAAACTAAATGATTGACGTTATCAATCACATGAAAGGCTCAAGAGGTACATAACTTAAAACCAAAATACTCAGAGTAGCTGATTTTCTTTGAGACTTGACCAGAGTATCTTCTAAATGTCGTAATTCTCTAGCATGACGAGCTGTGCTATTTGAAAGTCAACTATTTACCTAAAAATAAACAAACAGAAAAATAAAGCAATTGCTTAGTGTCGGGTCAAGCCGTAATCGCTACACTGAAGTAGAGTTTGTTTAATTTTGGTTGTGCAAATGATTTTCAATAAGTGTAAATCATCTTGCAGGTATAATGGTAGTTTCCATTCGCTTATGCATAGAGTTATCTGCATATAGCTGGGATAGGTTGTGCCAGCAATTAGGCAGGGTTGATGGGAGATTCTGAAAACTCTTTTATAATTAGTAACTTCCTAAAACAATATTGGGTGAAAATAATGAAAAAACATGCATGCTTGTCACTATTAATTGGATTGCTGTTGTTTGCCACCACCTCCAAATCACAGGCAGAATCATATCTTGGAGATTTTTGCTGGCAGATGAGTAGCAATGAAATACCTGTGTGGATTTACAAATTCGGCGTATACGAAAAAGAAGGAGTAAATTATGCCCTTTATGGCACCGGTGATGATGGTCAGGGAGGCATTGGGGCCGCTCATGGTAACGCAAAAACAGTTGGTAGTAATATTTTGATGACAATTGTAGGCTCTGGGTTGGATGAGGTAGGTGGAGCCTGGAATGAAACTTTTACTGCGGTTTTGAGTACTTCGACGTTAAGTGGCACTTGGCATAATATGGGTGCCACCCATGATAACATTGGTTCTGCTCCGGTTCCTTATCACACGAATGGTATTGTCGACCCTGTTGCATGTCCGTAGGTGGCGATTTGGTCTATGGTTGTCTGTAGATATTTATCAGTGATTAGGGTGCTAATTCACCAGTAGGATATTTGCTGCTCTGCTTAAGGATCGTTACATTCAAAATGGCAAAGGTCGTTTCATCGTCAGTGTTTTGCTGAACAGCTGTGACGAGCGGCAAAATAAGCGCTTATATATACCGCAGAGCATTTAACCATACCAATCAATCACTCTTCCCCATGTGGTATTCAGGGGAGAGAGTACATAACTTAATTGAAAGGCGGTAGATCTGATGCATTACTGGCATTAGATTCGGTTGATTTGCGTAAAATCCGTAGTTTTCTGGGATCAGGTATTTTTGGCAACCTATGTGCCAATTGTTACCAATGGTTAAATGTGTCTCTTTGGTTTGTGAATCGACAGTTCATGGATTGCCTGAAGATTTCGCATAAACTCAGGTGATATATTAAATGCCTCAAAAGCAGCCATGCGATATCGGGTGAAACAGCTTGCGCTTCTCTGACTATTACGTATTCTCTGACGAGTCACTCCAAGCGAGAGTGTGGTAATCAAAGCCTTTTTCTATTGTGGGTTTGATAATGTCAAAGAAGGGCGATATGTCGAAATCGCGAGGTGTATACAAGCTGTGATGTCGAATCCGGTAAACTTCCGCACAATAATCTGCATGAATTGGGTCAATAGACCACTCACGTTTAACTTCAGGAAGAACGGGGTACTGTACCGATTCAAATGCCTGTGCAATCAGTGTAGAACAGATCGCGCGTGTTGGGTCTCCGCTGCCAAGCGAAAGTAGACGTCGTCGCAGTCGTGTTGGAACAGGTGCCATGGGAAGAAGATAGCGCGCAAGGTCAAGGATATTTTTGAGGTCGTAATGATGGCCAAGACGTGCAATGACGTAATCCACCACTTGTTTGCGATCCTCGTCGCTTAGGCCAACTGGGCGGCAAATGCGAGTATGCATTTGTGCATAATGAGCAAGTGTAACTGCACGCACCCCTTCTTCCAAGTCGGCTTCGACTAGCGTTAATGGAAGTTGCCATGATTCATTGGATGAAAAAGAAAGCGCGTCACCAATATATATTGCCGCATGAGACCAGGTTGATTGTGTCAAGTATTTAATCGGTACACTCAGGCGAGTGTTGCCTTCGACGAGAAGAACATCTGCGGGTTGTAGTGTTTCATTGAGTTGTTCCTGACTGACCGTGGTGACTAGGTTACTTTGTTGAACAGGCTTGGACAGAAATCGCGCCAGCTTGCGTCCTGTCGCTTCAGCTATCCAATGCATTTAACTACTTCCTTGCTTATTGACATATTGTAATCGTTCTTAAGAAATCGCGGATTACTCCTGATGCAAAGGTATGATGAGATAAAATTTCTCAGTCCTAGGAAAAATTGCAAGTAATCAGTGTTTCCTATCGTTTTTATGTTTTGGTAATCACGTATTTTAGGATTTCGACGACTTGTTCTGGTGTCGTGGCCCATGCCATTGCTGCGGCGTCAACTTCCTTGAGCGGATGAATGATATCCTCATCATGAAGCGTAATATAGGGTGTGCCCATTGCTGCACAATACCCTGCATCAAAAGCGGCATTCCATTGTTTATACTTCTCTCCGAAACGGACTACAGCAATGTCGCAGTTTTCAATTAGTGTTTTGGTTCTAATCGCATTAACTTTTGCTGATTTGTGATCGCGCCAAAAGTTATTGTTTTCTTTACCAAGCAAATCACCAGCAGCGTCGCTCGCTTGATGATCAGTGACGGCAGAGGTGAAAATAATGGGCAAGTCGTGCGTTTCACAACCATCTTTTAATCGTTGTCTCCAGTCCGTGTGTATTTCACCGGAGAGATATGCATTCCAGTTCATATTTTTTCCTTTGCTGATTTTTTAAAAATTATGCTCGTTTTCTTTCGAGGGTCCGACCTTTAATGTCCCTTCTGAGCGACAGTTGTAGTGCTCTAAAAAATAGAGGCTGAACGCATGAAGATAATAACGCATATGTCAACTAACAAAAACTTGTGTACTGATAGCGCGCAAGGAATATTTAGTCGCCTTCCTTTTAATGTGGCTAGGAGCTTGTCTGGCTTAAGGCTTATCTACTGAGAAACCGAGGCAACTTGCTTATATCAAAATAATTTTTCGCTGTGAAAAATGGCTGCACGCACCAGAATCCAAGTAACCCTCTCTCTTTTTCACTTTTCTCGTCACGATCATTTAAGTTCCGCAGTATCCTAGATACTAACTGTTGGTATAATTATTGCTTTATTTTTTATTAAACACTTTTTTATTATAACTCGTGGTTCAATGTTTAAATCTGGTTTTTTTGGAGATGCTGTGTTCGATAATGACAAATATATTAAGGTGATTGGCATCACAGCAGTCCTCTTGTTGTTTGGCTTGATTAATAGTGTCAGTGCGATTGTGTTTACTGAATCTAGTGGGCAGAGGGCGAGGGGTGACGACTTTAATATCTACCAAGGTGCGCCCAATGAGCATGACATTCAGAGCGCCTTCATTTTTGGGTCGGGTAATAACATTAATTTCGGCGTAGATTTTACCGGCATGATGACAGGTCAGGGCCAGACTTACCTTATGCCTCCCATTGGTTTGGCACCAACCTCGGCGCTGCATCTTGGGTACGATATTGGTGTGCAGGTGGTGAAGAATAAAAAAGATTACCTTTTTTTGTTTACAGGTTCTGCTAATACAGATTCTACGGTAGGAATTAAGTGGCGTGATATTGACTCGGGAAATGCCTCAGAAACCTGGATTCGCCATAGCGTGATGATAGATTACCCATTCTAAATGGACGGAGGGTAACCGAGATGATTTTAAGACCTTTAATAATATCGTTGCGACTAAGAGTTATCAGTCTATGTACGATTCGGCTGAAGGATCGAGAATAGCTAGATGGTCGCCTAGTATTCCTGATCCGCCCCCCCTTATTTTTCTAGGCATCGGGCTGATATCGGGGTTATACGCTGTAAGAAAGTCTTTGCTAAGAAATGCATATTTAGATTAAGCCGCAGCCGCAGTGGGAGCTTTATGCCATTGCTTCCTCTCCTTATGCTTTTAATCGCTAGCTAATTTGATATCATAAAAGGAAGCGTTTGTTTGTTCAAGCAATGCCTTGACGACATTTGCTGTAGTCGTCACTTGGCGAATGGTATTTTACTTGCGATGACATGCTATTTTCTTTTACGATTTTATATGTGAGTTGACAGGTAGTTTGATTTAGGTTGGCAATTGAACTCTTGGAACGAGTTGGTTGATTGTGTACCATCAATAGTCAGTAAACTTCATCAAAATTATTGATATTTGTTAATTTAAGTATCTGCCTTGGATACTTGGTTGAAAATAACATGAGTGCTTACCGACCATTGTTTAATGTCTCAATTGAGCATACTTATTTTGCAGATCTTTCCTGTAAGTTGCTTGAGTTCGTACCAACACATTTATCTGTCTCGCTTTTAAATAGAGCAGGTCTGCTACTGAAATCTACAAAAAGCGGTATATTTATCTCTTGTGAGGAAAATAAAATGGATGTTTTGCGACTACATGCTTAGGTTGATTTCGTGTTGACGTTCAAAGTTTTTTCCAAAGACCCTTATTTTCCAAGCTATAACCTACCTGACACAGAGAGTGACAGCATGATTCTTTGTCTCGGCAACGAATAAATGACAAAAAATTCGGAGGGGAAAACAACGATTGCATCATGAAGCTTATGCCTTCGAACTCGACTATCAGGGCATGTCTTCTGCGCATTTAGGTGATGTGTTTGAGCCAAAATATCACTTAATTAAGCCTCACTTTGTGATTCAATTAAAGGGGGCGACTGATGAGACTGAGCGAAGCTTCAGCATATGCCATGCCGCGAATCAAACTTTCTGGAAATATTATATTTTGGGTGATTTGGCAAAAAGAAAGCTTTATATTGCTGATTTAGATCATGAAATTTAATTTGATGAACTGAGTGATGCCAGTTTGCCTAGGAGGCATGAAGGGAAAGTGTTGCAGCCCTCATCAGCCATACCGATGCAAGAAATGTCTTGTCAGCGGTTCCAGTTAAGAGAAAGTGGGAATATAGGCTGAAGTATTGCAAGGATATCGTCAATTTGTTGCGCAAGGCATTGTCTGACGCAATACGCCCAAAGCCCAGCGCCGCCCACCTGCATAGCTTATGAAAGAATTGGCGCAGGCTCGTATAAACCGTAATGGAGTTATTGTGACAATGTACGCGACTGGCGAATATGGTTATTTGCAAATTGCTGCGTTCTTTAACATGCATTTCACAACTGTTGGTAAAATTGTTCGAAAAGTAAAAGCAAAAAGTCGTAAAAAGGGCGGGTAGTTTGATAGTAAAGGCTCGTAGGTTAGGAATATAGACCTCGTATATTGACACCGCCAAAGAAAAACATTGCAATATCAGTGTTGATCAGGCTGAACCGCATGACATCGTTTAGACTTTAGGACTCTAACCTGTGGGTCAGATAGGTGCTGTGGTTCATTTCACATTCAATCAAACCGAACGGTAACTTGGGTCGACTGCTAGCAGGTAGAGCCTGTATACGAGAAAGGGACGAACGATGAACGAAATTGCCGGTGTTGTTGGCATTGATGCAGCTAATCAATCCTGAATAACAATCCAACTCATTGATAATGTAAGATAACGAGTGTATTTTTAGCTCTCATTTCGACCGGAAATGGTGAAATAACACACTATTTTCTGGTCGAAATGGTTGATAAAATGCTCATACAAAGCAGCTCTTTCCATC
>JAJFJG010000211.1 GCA_021774265.1 Nitrosomonas sp. | reverse complement strand
GACGCAGATCTGAACCCTTCAGAAAAAGCCGTCAGTCTCTCCATGCAACGGTTACTTGAAGACCACCTGTTCTGGATAACAATGTACACACGCTGGCACTATACGGAAGAAAACTGGCTAGTAAATAAAAAAGCTATTTTTAATTATTTTCCACCATTGATTAGAGACGTCGTTGCAGTGGTATATCGGATTCTGATTCGTCGCCAAATTCATGGGCACGGTATTGCTCGTCATAGTAATGATGAGATCTTTCAGCTAGGCCGCAATGATTTAGACGCTCTTTCAGATTTTTTAAGTGACAAGCCTTATTTTATGGGTAAGAAACCTACTAGCCTTGACGCAACCGCATACGGCTTCTTAGTTAATACACTTGCCTGTCCTATCGAATCCCCCGTTAAAGAATATGCGCTCAGAAAGCAAAATCTTGTTGATTACTGCCAGCGCATTTCATCTGAATACTATCCTGAGCTCAAATCAGATATAAATGAAACATTTTAAAATAACAAGATGCTTCTATATGTAGATTGATGGTGTTATAAGAGGTGAAGTTGAATCACTAGTGTCCCGTTAACACGTAAATAAGGCGGCCTGATTCAGCCATAATTGTATAATAAGTTTTATCGTAACTTGTTGAACCGATTGAATGAATCAGGCCGTGGCTCATTGTAATATGATCTTCTCACAAATCCTAAAACTTATTCCGATACATGAATTTGAGACGCTAGCAAATGAGCATCATTCAGGGCGAGCTTTTCGTACTTCATCCAGGTGGTCGCAGTTTGTGACCTTGGACATGGTACAGCTGGCAGGGCGAAAGAGCTTGCGAGATATTGTAGAAAATGTTTCTGTTCAGGCGCATCGTCTCTATCATTTGGGTAGTTCAAAATTGACACGTTCCAACTTGTCTCGCATCAATGAAAATAAACCTTATTCTCTGTATGAATCTCTGGCTGGTAAATTATTAAGTCGTTGCTAGGGAATGACACCTGGTCACAATTTTCGTTTTAAGAATCCACTTTATTCATTGGATGCATCTACCATAGATCTTTGTCTATCAGTCTTTCCGTGGGCAAAATTTCGCACGACAAAAAGTGCTATCAAGCTCCATTGTCTCGCGTCAACTATCTTGTCCGATTTGGCGACAATTAAGCTGTCCGGTTGAATGGCTGTAAATTATTTTTTCATATGATGTTTTTTTCGATAACTGTCTCCTTCGATTTCTAAGATGTGGGCATGATGGATAACGCGATCAACGGCTGCAACAGTCATCATGGAATCGGGGAAGATTTGATCCCACTGGCTGAAGGGTTGATTGGAGGTAATAATCAAACTGCCACTTTCATAGCGATGTGCGATGAATTCAAATAGCACCTGTGTTTCACCATCACTCTTTTTGACGTATCCGATATCATCAATGATCAAGACCCGGTATTTATCCATCCGTGTCATATAGGTCATTAAGTCGAGATTCTTTTTTGCCGCCTGGAGTTGTTGTACCAGATCAGTAGCAGTCAACCATTTAACACGTATACCTTTCTCGATGAGTTGATAACCCAAGGCGCAGGCAAGATGAGACTTGCCGACACCGGATGGGCCAAATAGCAGCACATTATCAGCCTGCAAAGCCCACTTGTGGCTGTCCTTGAGTTGTAACACAGCTTGTTGTACATTTTTGGGCAGGTTTTCCAGGTTGAGCGTTGCAAAACTCTTTCCAGCAGGGAGCTTAGCCTCACGCGTCCAATTTCTCGTTCGGATCTGGAAGCGATGCGCCAGTTCTTGCTCACAAAGTTTTTTCAGGAAGTCTGTATAACTCCAGGTATTTTTGACGGCCTGATGCTGGCAATTATCTAGGTGTTGGTTAAAAGTGGTTAAGCGCAGTTCCTTTAGCATCATCTCTAGTGGCATGTGTTACTCCCTTGCTGTTGCTGCATGTTTTTTATGTGGCAGGGAAGCAAGCAGTCATAATCACTGACTTGATGTTGTTTTGTAGCCGTTGTCTGTTGATGATTCGAATTCAAATAGTCTGCTTGCAATGCCTTAATATCGGGCAATCTATACTCTCTGACTTGTTGCAATAAAGTACTACCCAGCGTTTTCTCACAGGCGTGTTCTGCCGCGATACGCAGTACAACCACCATCCACTTACAGGCATCTCTGGCTGACAATTGCTGATCGACCAGTTGCCACAATTGCCGATAATTGTCGTCTGGAAATAATTCATCTCGAAACTTACAAAAACGAAAGGCCTGGGGTTTGGCTGCTAGCGCATGAATCACATGACGATAATCAATACGTCGTGTCCGCTCGGTTGGCTTTTTTGGATAAACCCGTGGCAATTCAATGACCTTAGTTTGGCCGACAAAACCGATGAGTTTGTCGTGATATAGATGAACGCGTAACGTCTCTCCAATTAACCGGGACGGGACGGTATAAAGTCCTCGTTTAACAGAAATCGTACTGCTGGTAGTCACTTTGACACAAAGCTCGGCATAATCCATGAAACGATAGGTCGGCAGGGGTTGCAATTGTTCTTGCTTTACCAAGAAACGCGTTCTGGTCATGCGGTTTAAGCGTTCAATACTACGATCAATAAAAGCCTGGTAATCATCTATGTTGGCAAAGTCAGCGCTGCCGCGTAACTTAAGTGTTTGATCCAAGCGATGCTTCAAAGAAGCATGTGCCGTTTCAATCGCCCCATTTTCATGACTAACACCGACATTATTGGTAGTGCCTGTCATACCGTAATGTTGGCACAACCCTTCATAAGCTTGAGTTAGCTGCTTGTGCTCATACTGGTTAACATACGCCGCACTTAAGCTGTCGGTGCGATGCTCTAAAGGCACACCACCCATTTTATGCAAAGCATTCTGTAACCCTTCAGCTAATGCCGAGTAACTTTCACCGCCCTGTACAATATGCGCGTAACGTGTGCCGCTAAAAGCCAATCGAAATTGATAGATCAGATGTTTGAAAGGCCGGCCTGCAATCGTAACCGCATTATCAGGGTGCGTAAAATCAGAAAGCCCTTGCTGCCCCGGTGGCACTGACTGCCGGAAAATAACTGGCTTATCGGGGCCAAGTGTTGCACGCCAGTGTTTAACTCGACGTTGCAATGTTCTCAGTTGACTATAAGGATATCGTTGCGGATAGTGCTCTTCCAGATACTCCCATAAGGTTAATCCAGTCAGCGTGGGTTCTTGTTCTAATAATGGTACCAAATCCGATTACCACACTTCGGTAAATGGGTCTTCACGTGTGCGCCAGTCATGTGGCTTTTTAGATGTGTTTCCATACTGCTCAATACGACGACCCGAGCGAGGGCTAATCCCTGATTTCGCTGAGCTGACTTCCTGATTTAAACCTGTCTGACGATTCTTCATATACAAATTCCTTTGCTGTTGAGTGATGTGTTTGCCTGGCAAGTTCACCTCCTTTTTAAGGAGAAACTTTACAGGTTTCTACATTCATTCAACCGGACATCATGATTGTCGTCAAAGCGGACAGGTTAATTGTCGCCTAATACTCCATGTTGGATTGAATCACAGTGGTTATCTGCCTGAGTTTGTCACGATTACTGACGGAAAAACCAGTGATATTGAAATGGGTCGTACACTACAATTTCCTCAGGGTAGCATTGTTGCTATTGATCGGGGCTACAACGACTACAGTTGGTATAACCAGTTGACGAAAAATAAGATATTCTTTGTCACGCGCCTAAAGGTCAATGCAAAGTTTAAAGTGACTAGTCGCCGTCCAGTTCTAAAGAACAAAGGGCTGACCAGCGATCAAGCCATCAAATTTACCGTTATGAAGCCAGCAAAAGAGTGCCCAATTGAATTGAGGCGTATTGGCTATCGAGACAAAGAAACGGGCAAACATTATGAGACCTTTGCAAAACACGCTCGTTAAGGTTTAAGCCTAAGGTAATGCAGTTTTTTACTGCAAATTCCGTATTTTCAGCCGATTTTAATCAAATAAACTGAATAAATATCGTCCTTTATTGCCATTTGCTGCTTAAA
>JAJFJG010000022.1 GCA_021774265.1 Nitrosomonas sp. | reverse complement strand
GACCATAGGTCGACATTGGTCTAAAACCACCGCATTCATGCGGTAAAGTCAAGGCTCTGCGTGCAGAGCACGCTTACTAACAAAGCTGGCTTCAGCCAGAAACACCGAACCTACCGACTTTAGTCGGTAGTGGTTCAGTTGCAAATGGCGGCACTACATAGCTGCGAAATTGGGTCTATGCATGAACTGCTGTATTGGGATCGCTCAAGTCTTTTGAAGGACGCAGTTGAGCGAGAAGGTCATTATATTGATAAGTTGTGTAAAGCGACCGATGCTCCTGCTAAGCTTGTGAGGCGGATGGCCGCGCTGTTATTTTTTGCCGGTAAAATCTCCGCGCAGCATGAAGACCTATTTGCCATTACGGGGCAAGAAGCAACAATCTGCGGTTATCCACAGGCTGAACCTGCAGAGATTGTGAACACCTTGTCTCAGTTCTTAGGTGATACTCATAGCAACGGCACAATACCAGTGCTTAATCCCATTCAGCCCGACTTGATAGGCGCAGCATTTGCGGCAACCACGCTGCAACAAAGTTCGAGCTTAGAAATAACCCTGAATCATGCCATTGCACTAGGCAATGAAACAGCCTGGGCGAATCTGTTGCGTTCGGCCCAGGATCTTTATGCCGTGAATGGGTTGGATGCATTGTCGGTTGAAACCTGGTTGCCGTCTTTACTTGCCGGTCGAACTAAAGATGAACTATGGTTTATTGCCGGCTTATTGCCAAAACAATCCGTGGCTTTAAGGACTTTCTCGGTCAATCTCTTTAAAATGTTATTGGATCAATCAAGTAAGGAGCCGCTAGAAGAGCAGGCAATCATTCTGAACAATCTGGGCGGTTTTTACAGTGCTCTAGGGAGACGAGAAGAAGCGCTAGCAGCGGCAGAACGCGCGGTAGAGGTCCGTGAGCGGCTATCGCAGAAAAATGCGGATGCGTTTTAACCTGGTCTGGTGATGAGTCTGGGAGCTTTGGGTTCCATTTATCTTAACGATGATAAGGCAGCGCAGGCCTTAAAAATATTTGCGCGAGGGATTCAGATTCTGAGTCGACTGTTTCAACATGCGCCCGCTGCGTTCGGTAGTTTAATGGTGAACTTGTGTCAAGTTTATATCGCAAGCTGCGAACAAACAGGGCAAGAACCTGATAGGGTATTGCTTGCGCCGATTGTCGTGAAATTACAGACGTTGGATAAGAAATAATTTGGTGTTATCTTAGTTAAATTAAGGCTTAAAACAGATCAATGGACAAAAAAGAACAAATTAATTTTTGGTACGTCATTGTGGCGATGTTTAGTATTTTGTTTTTACAAAACGTGTACAACAATTACACTAAAGTTGAGCCAATTCCTTACAGTCAATTTCAGCATTTTCTGGAACAGGGGCAGGTGGCCGAGATTGCGATTACTGATCAGTATATTTATGGCACGCTAAAGACTCAGCATACGGATGGTTTCAAGGATTTTGTCACCACACGAGTGGAACCGGAATTTGCCGAAGAACTGGAAAAATTTGGCGTGAAGTATTCCGGCGTGGTGGAGAGCACTTGGTTGCGCGACCTACTTTCTTGGATTTTACCGATGGCCCTTTTTATCGGAGTTTGGTTATTTGTCATTCGGCGTATGAGTGGTGGTATGAATCAAGGCATGATGTCGATTGGTAAAAGTCACGCCAAAATATTTGTCGAGAAAGAAATTAAAGTGACCTTTGACGATGTGGCAGGTGTAGATGAAGCTAAGGAAGAGTTGGTTGAAATTATCAATTTCCTGAAAAATCCAGCGGATTATGGTCGTTTGGGTGGGCGTGCGCCTAAGGGTATTTTGCTGGTTGGCCCACCGGGTACGGGCAAAACATTGTTAGCGCGCGCGGTGGCGGGTGAGGCGGCAGTGCCGTTCTTTTCAATCTCCGGATCGGAATTTGTTGAGATGTTTGTCGGCGTTGGGGCAGCCAGAGTGCGAGACCTATTTGAGCAGGCACGACAATTGTCACCGGCAATTATCTTTATTGATGAACTGGATGCATTGGGACGTGCCCGTGGTGCTTATGGTGCAGGTGGTGGTCATGATGAGAAAGAACAGACTTTGAATCAGTTGCTGGCAGAACTGGATGGTTTTGATCCTAGTAGTGGTATTGTGTTGCTGGCGGCGACCAATCGCCCAGAAATTCTTGACCCGGCATTATTACGTGCCGGACGCTTTGATCGCCAAGTACTGGTGGACCGACCCGATAAGGTGGGTCGAGAACAGATTCTTGCTGTGCACGCTAAAAAAGTGAAGATGAATACCGATGTGCAAACCGAGCAAATTGCTGCATTAACACCGGGATTTACGGGTGCGGATCTGGCTAATCTGATTAATGAAGCGGCGTTGTTGGCGACACGACGTAAAGCCAAATCGGTGACTATGGATGATTTTAATAATGCCATTGAACGTATTGTGGCCGGATTGGAAAAACGTAACCGCTTGCTGAATCCAATAGAGCGGCGGGTGGCTGCGTTTCATGAACTGGGACATACCATGGTGGCATTGGCGCTACCTGGTACCGATGAGGTGCATAAGGTTTCTATTATTCCACGCGGCATTGGGGCGTTGGGTTACACCATTCAGCGCCCGACTGAAGATCGTTTTCTAATGAACCGTGCAGAGCTGAAAAATAAAATGGCAGTATTGTTAGGTGGCCGCGCAGCAGAGCAAGTAGTTTTTGAAGAAATATCCACGGGTGCATCCGATGACTTGGCGCGTGCTACGGATATCGCTCGTGCAATGGTGTTGCGTTATGGTATGAGTGATGCGCTGGGTAATGTTGCTTATGAACGTGAACAATCCGATTTCCTGCAAGCCGGTATGTCCATGCCGCAAAGCCGTAGTTACAGCGAAGAAACTGCTAACAAGGTTGACAGTGCCGTACGTACACTGGTGGATCAAGCATTAGAACGGGCGGTTAAGATCTTGCAGACGAACCGTTTGCTACTTGACCAAACCGCCGAAGAATTACTAAAGACCGAGACGCTGAATCAGCCTGAGATTGCGAAGTTAAAACAGGCGATTGTTCCGGGTGCGTTTGATTCCTGATTTAGTGACTCATTGTAAGGAGCTCTAGGGAGATGCATGGATGCGCTGTTATGTTAGGCTCTTAATCGATATTAATGAAAAGATAAAGATTACTGCCATTCATCCAGATTTTGTATAAGATTAAAGAATGTGACAATTGATAAAATGGCAGGCGTCATGTAGAGGGGTTCAGGGAAACACAATACTCAACGATTACCATGTTTGGTGAATTAGCTGAGTTCGTTATTTCTAATGTGATCAACTAAGGATCGTAGGTTTATCTATAAGAATGACATTCATTCGGTATGATCTAATTTATGCTTAGCGCGACCAACATGAACCAACCGATAGTAACCTAGCTCGGTAAATAATTTTACTTGGCCTTGTTATTATAATTTAACGCCGAAATGACCTAGTATTGACACCATGAGGTAATAACACAAGGCGGTAATGCCGCAGGATATGGCCATACATAGGTAAAAATTAAAACCATTTTTCAAAAGTATTGGAAGAATAATAAATAAGGCTAATGACGGAATAACCAACCAAAATATGCTCGTAGACAATGCACTTACCTTTTCTACATTTTGTGTATCGAAATAGAGCCAGAACATTGCTAATACGGAAATGATTGGTATCGATGCCAAAACAGCACCAAACATAGAACTCTTTTTAGCAATCTCAGAAATAGCAATAATTAATACCACTGTGATTGCTATTTTTAGTATGTAATAGACCATACTTAATCCATTAAATTTTTTCGGGAGCTATGAAGATGCAAATACACAATGCACACTGATTACTATGTCTGGTGAGTTTACCTCCTTCAGGGGAGTTAGGCATCGTGTCCTCCAAATTTCCGAGTATCAACTCTCTGGCCAATGATATTTTTGCAACGATGCTGATTAAAGCCCGGCTTGTGCTATCAGGTCATCAAATTCGCCTAGCATGATAACATTGACGCCGAACTCACCACCCACCGCAAAGATGTGATTGTCTTTCACGCCTACGCAAACATCGTTTTGATAGCATCGTGCATAAAATCCAAGTGTTATGATTGATGTTGCTGCATGTGGGAAAAGGGATGAATAATTAGATTCTGCCCAACTAAACAATTGATCAGCTAACGCAGTGTCGGTATTCGATTGCAGCACGCGTCCCGCTACGGCTTGTTGAAAGTCTTCCAATACTAAGCCATTATTAAACATTATCCATAATGATTCAGAAGGTTCAGGAAAAGAGTCTGTAATTAACCGTAACTCAACCATGTAAGCGCCAACAGGTGCATTTGGGGTGCCTTGATCTGATTCAATGATCCAATCAAGATGTGTATGCAAGGAGCCATCGGGGCGGACTTCACCGACAATAAGCGATGAAGCACTATCTATGCCATTTCGATTGAATAAAGTAAACCCTTCGACAGTGTTGGGAATACAAAATACCTGACCACAATCTTGATTAGGCTCTAAGTCTAGGCCGCCAGCTAAGCGGATCTGTATACCTTCTGGTGCTAAAGACCATTGACGTTTTTCTGTATCCCAATAACTTAAGTGACCACTGGCTAGATATCGGATCCTATCTCCAGCTATCATGTCTCCTTCAAGTCCTTCGAAACCTGGACTGTCGATTGCGGTGCGGTCAGGAAAGACACTAAATTCTGATACATAAATTGGGGTGCCAGTCAGTCTGTCAACAGGCATTTGTCCGGCAGGTAAACCTAGAGTTTCTGGTCTTACCAGACTGCATCCTTTTTCAGGGCGACAAAAGCTTGCTTGTACATGTTGGTCAACAATTGTTACCTCGATATGTTGATGTAATTCACCGGCAAATAGCGCTATTGAGTTAAATAAGAAGGCATAAATTAAAATACTAATAGCGATATAGCGTCGCTTAAAAAGAGAATCTGGCAGAATATTTGTAGATGAGTTTTTAAATAAGGTAATCATATGTAGAGTGAAGGTTAAGTTGAAGAGTACCTAAAATGATGCACTCATCCCCATGAGTGCGCTAAAACCTGCTTCAGGTGCAAAATTTCGTAAGAAAGATGTGGAGTTTCTTATAGTTGTATTAGTCATATTTGACAGTTTAGCGAAGAAAAGGACTTTTCTATTGTTAGGCATTTTCCAATCGTAAGATACATCAAGGTCTAATCGATGGTAGCTCGGCGTATCGGTTTCTAAGATTCCAGGCTTATCTTGAGCCAAGGCATGGGTATAACGTAGACCACCTCGCCACTGTGTCCATTGTAGGCCTATTTCACCCCCGAAACGTAATGGCGGAAGTCTTGGAACATTTCCAATCGTTTCATCTTGAAACCAACCGCGCACATAATCAGAAAACAGCGTGAAACGAAGATTCACGGGTAGGTCTAGATGAGGGTGAGCAGCAATCTCTGCTTCATAACCTGCAAAATTTGCAGTGTTGGCTTGGTAACCAAAAACGGGCAGGCAATTTCTTAAATTCGCACAAGCCAATTGAAAACGGGGTGGGTCAGGTGCTAGATTAAAAAAGGTGCCTTGGTTTTCTAAATAAATAAAATCTTGCACCGATTTGTAATAGCCATTGGCTTGAAAAGAAACTTGCTTGCCAGTATAGCGTAAACCTAGTTCATAGTGATTGGTTTGCTCAGCGTCAAGGTTGAGACGGCCGATTTCGAAACTACGCGTGGAAAAATGAGGCCCTGACGCAAAAAGCTCCTGCACATCCGGTGCGCGCTGTGCACGCTGCCAATTTAAATACAGTGAGGTTTTTGGCAGAATTTCATAACTTAAGCTCGCGGCGAGAGAGTAAGTAAGAAAATTCAATGTATTCGGTAAAGGAAGCGGTGCTGAAATGCCTGATAATGTTATTGCATTGCTCTTAGGATCGGTAGTTTGGTGTTCGATACGAGCACCCATTTCAAGGTTGAGGCGGTCAGTGATAAACACAGTTTCGGTGATAAAGAACCCTATTGAATCAATATTAGCAGCCGGTGTAAATGTTTCGATCCCTGTCGCCGAGAAAGAACGATTCTGCCATTGCATACCAAATGTGCCATCAAGCCACTCTCCGCGCTGATGGTTCATTTCTAAACGGGATTCCCAGACGGAATTTTTAAAGCGAGTTAGCGATGCGTCCCTATCTATCACACTCTTATCAAAGTCCTTATGATCGTAATCGATGTAGCTTAGTTTTGCGTTTATTCTAGGTAATGACGGCCAATAGGTTTTCCACAGACCATCTAAATCATAGCGACGTTGAGACATATTCGTTCTGAACGCCTCTTGCTCAGTTCCCCCGATACTGTCATGACCAGGCACGCCGGGTGGAATTCCATAATTTCTGACCATTTGATGGTAACTCCCACCTATATGGCCATGCCTGCCGATCATTGATACACCGACTGAGCCGCCCTGACTATTGGAGTTACTATTTTGAATGACATTTTTACTATTAGTGCTGGGTTCAACTTGGAATTGTTGCCGGATTGCTCCCTCGTCTAAGGCAGTACCTGGAATATGGGTATTATTTGAAGAACGTTTATAATAATCGACATGAATCGCAAATATTCCCTTACCAGCATCAAAACTGATTAATCCGGCTTTATCTGCAGAATTGTGATTGTAGCTAACGTCCGTTCGGCCCACATAGCCATTAAGCGGAATTTTGTCAGGTATGCGTTGATGCTTAATATCAACCATGCCACCAATTGCATTACCACCATAACGTAAGGTTGCTGGACCTCTTAACACAGTAATACTGTCCGCTAACATAGTTTCAAAAGCAACTGCAAGGTCAGGGCTCAATGCAGACAGGTCATGTGCGCCCATTCCATTCTGCATGATTCTAACTCGAGGGCCGCTCATACCGCGTATAACGGGTTGACCAACACCTGGCCCAAAGGACAGATTACTAACGCCTAACTCACGCTCTAGTGTTTTACCAAGCGTTTCGCCGGTGTGAACGCGTAATTCTCGGCCTTCTAACTTTTGCACTGGATCAGCAGGAACGGAAGTAGCTTCAATAGTGATTGTTTCAAATTTTACAGGCTGTTGAGGAGTATCAGAGCTAGAATGTTCGGTCTTAGGTTGATTTTTTATTGCTGATTTTATTTGTGCCTTTTGATTATTTGCGAAGACAGGGTTTAAAAAAAAAACAAAACTCATCAGAAAAATATAAAAAAGACACGTTTGTAAGACCTGCATTAAAGTCCCGCTAAGTCATAAAAAGCTTCTATTGAGCCATGCTCTACAATGTCGTCCAATACTCCGCTGGTAGTGTAGATTTCGCCGTTTTTGCTACCGACACAAACAGAATTGTCATAACAACGAGCATAGTATCCGAAGATAAAACGACTTTCTGCAGGATGAGGGAATAATTCTTTAAACTGTGACTCTGCCCAATTAAATAATGCATCAATGCGGTTGTAATCGTTCAATTGGATTTCAGGCACCACTTTCAACGTTTGAGATAGTGCCAAACGATCAAAGTTTGCTTGAGCGTTGATGTGAAAAACTAATGCAAATGGAATGGAGGGCTTGTAGAGAATACGCTCACCTGATTCATCTAGCCCTAAAATATTGATAAAAACCATATAAGCGCCATCGTCAGGCAAAGTTCCGTCCGTTTTTTTAATTTGGAAAACAGGGTGAGCTTCGAAGCTGCTGCCATTTGTCAATGTTGCAATAAATCCTTGCAACCCATTTCCTTCTTCGTCTGTCACAATATTCTCATCCGCTAGGCGACTAATTTCTACTTGCTCTGCAAAGCCATCTTTTAGCCACTGTGATTGTTCTTCTGACCATTTCAACAATGTGCTTTCTGTTTGATAAGCGACTATGCCCCCTTGGTCGAAGCTTGACCCAGTAAATCCAGCATCCCCCATGCGATAAGGCGTGAATGAGTCAGTAAAAGATATGACAAATGCCGTGTAGTCACCCAGAGCTCTTCCTTGACGTTGGGTATCGACTTCAATGTTGTTATCGTTCCATCTAAACGCCATGTTTGGCTCACCCTCATGAGCTATAGCCATTACACTAAAAAAGAGTAAAAACAACCCTATAAAAAGTAAAACAAACTTATTCAATTTTATGCTCCAGAGATTTTTTACAGAAAAACTTTCGAGATGAGTTATTGAGTACGTTGTTGTCAGTCAAACAGTACTCTAGTTTTTTTAATACAAATTTTATGGATGCTATTTGAATAAGAAATGAGTAGCAATGTGACAAATTGTCGCAGTGCAAATTATTGAAGATTTCCTATTAAACATTACCTATATTTCCGGCTCAATTAGAAAGGTGTACGCTAACTATCCATTTGGTCCAAAATTATAATCATTAATCGGTGCTTCCTTAAGTAATAATTGATCAGTAAATTGTCGCGAATTTTTCATTGATAGTAAGCTTTGACAGATGTGCATGCCGCATAAGGCTCTGTTATGATTAGGGGCGTAGATCATGAGTACACCGCGACTAGTCTCGTTTAGAATAAGATTTTAGGTATTGTTTTAAGTCGATGACCGTGCCAGAAAGCTGGTGTTCTGTAAAAGCATCGCGAGACTTTTTGCTTATTGTCTCAATATGCGCTAAAAGTACATCGCTATCATGCGATAGAGACGGATTTTTTATTATTATCAATGATATATTATTTTTAGGGGATATTAAAAAATAAAGTATGGGGGTTTTACAAAAATTAGTGTCAGCAACATAACGTATTATTTGTTGAAGACGAATAATGATTTTGTAGTGACTGAACAAATCATCAGCATGGCTACTTAATATCCTGCCCTGCGAAGCAGGTGAATCTTTAATGGTTAGCTAAAAGTGACGGACAGCTAGGCTAATTTGGAATTACACTACTTTGGACTATTTAAATGGTTTTACCCACAGTTCATGTGGGTAAGTATGTGGACAACTTATTTATTAGATGCATAACTTGTGTTTTTATAAGGGCTTTCCTTAAAATGCACAATTTTCATGCTAATTATTATTCATTATAAATCAACTGGTTGTAAATCATCTCTGTGAGAGCAATGGCTTGCTTGAGGTAATGTGACTTGACAGTAAGTCGATCAGCAGATTTCAGCCAGAGATATCTGTAAGTGGATAGTGGTTGTGCTATGTATTGCGGTAAAACACGCCTGTGTTTAGCTTTACATTTAAGAAAGGAAAAGATGTAGGCTTTTTCAATAGTCATCATTGTCGATAATTGTCGTCTGGAAATATTTAATCTCGCCCCAGAAAATAGTGTCAGGGTCAATATTCCAATATTGTATTTTTTCTGTTGTTTCGCTTTCTACATAACGCCGTTGCTCGTTATGTTGGGTCTGATGTGATGTCTTTATTGTTGGGCAATATTCATGCCTGGATTGGTTGTAATCAGTAATTCTGCAAATAGTGCAATAATCTCACAATTCGGTCTTTGATAAGCTTAGAGCGATAATTACCTCGTGAAAGTGCTGACGCGCTGCCAAAATTTTTGGTCGTCCAATTGTGTGCGATAAAGTTAAATTCTGCGTTTCTATAATTTGACCATTGTCGCTGAGAATCTTTTAAAACTTGTTGTGCCTCATCATTCAGATGTGTTGTTAATCGATTGTAGGCGTTGTTGAGTTCTTCATCCAAAAATTGTTCGTATGCTGCGTAAGCCGTGATATAGCTTTGGGTAGTGTGTGTTGTACGCTGAATATCCAGTTCATATGTTTGTGCATGATTCATGAAATCGCCAACATAATTAGGCGCATCTGGGTTGTCAATTGCGTGGACAGGTAAGCTGAAGCACATGAAAAAACCAATCAGCATAAAACTGATAAAATTTCGTGATGATTGTTTTTTCACATGATTATCAGCGTACATAGTCATTATCGGAATAAATGTTCCATTCTGCATTACGTCGATTCTCTAGACCCCTCATCACTTTACCTTGAGACTTGTTCCATGCTTTCCATGCCGATTCCAGGTCTGGGTAATTTGTCTGTGCTGACGGGTTGTTCACAAGTTTCAATACCGAAGAACTCCCAAAATTACCTAATCCAATATTAAAGGCTAATATGACAAGCGCATCAAACTGATTTTGTGAGATGGTAACTGCCACTTTAGCATTCACGCCGTCGACAAAAGGTGTAAGATCTTTCACAAACAATGCTTTTGCTTGCGCTTGGCTGATGCCGTTTTTGTATATGTTGCTAGATTGATTCCACTCCGCTTGGCTGATTAAATGGCCATAACCGATGGTTGCACCTTTAACCCAATTAGAAATCTGGTTGCCGTTTTGATCATCATAAGGTGTTCCTCTAAACGCCTCAATAGACATAAGCAATTCCATGCCTTTGTCACTCATTTGATTATTCTGCATTACCGTTCTCCTTGCATAGATTCTAATTGAATATTGCACCAGTTGTAGAGAAGTTTAGAGGATATGCACTTAATTTAACGAACTTATCTAACTTTTATCTTATTTGCATCCCCGCTTTAGCGGGGATGTTAGGTTAATTAGCGGTATATTAGGGTTTACAGTGCAGCTAGGAAGGCAACAAGATCTGCTTTGTCTTGTTGGGTTAAAGGCATGCCAAAACGCCCGACATAAAAATTAACAACAGCGTCGATGTCAGCTGCCGAACCATCATGAAAATAAGGTGGTCTTGAAGCAACGGCACGCAGGGTAGGGCCTTTGAAACGATTCATGTCTTCCCATTTGCCAGTAATTAACGCACGACCTGGGTCCATGGTTTGAACTTTTTCTCCAGTTTCTTTGTTTTTCAAGGTATACAGAGGCATATCTGCTGTACGACGTATAGGATTTGAAATGCCGATGTCTAATGGTAGTGGAACGGCGTGATTGCCGGCGTTAGGCGTGTTGTGGCATGTGGTGCAGGTGCCTGGAATGACATCTTCGCCAAGTACATCATTTAAGCCACTGACGCCGCGAATTTGAATAGGCGCTTCGTTGAAAATTTTTTGACCACGGGCAATAGCAGCACGCGCATCCTGTTGTGAAGACCTTGCAGAAATCTTCTCTGTGTCCCATGCATCATAAATAGTCATGACGACAGGATTAAAGTCTTCACGCGTTTGATAATCTCCATCTACGGTGTCATTAATACCAAAATAATATTCTTGATCTTTAAGAATGACCGGACCGCCTCTTGCGTTGTCATAGGTTAAGTCACCTGCTTCATTATCAGTTATTTGCGTTGTAAATAAACTGGTTTCAAATTCAACAATTGCGACACGTTGGGCTGTAGTTAAGGCTTGCAAAGCTTCTGCGTGACCGAGTGTGGCGTTGTTTGACTGGGTTCCCAGGTCTTTTGAAACAGCTGAGAAGCAAGTGTCTGTCCCAAAGATACAATCGCTGGAAGTGGTATCGTGCGTTGTTTCACGTCCTTCCCACATCACCGCATTGACAAATTTCAAGTTGGTGGTCGGTAATGGGCGGCGAAATAGTGAAAGCTCTGTTTCGCTGGCAAAACCATAGGGGTCGTCTACTTCAACCAACGTGAATTCCGCATCTTCCGGAATTCCAATACCAACACGGATGTTAGCTTTATTGAGTAACATGCTATAGGCTTCACGCCGTTGTTCAATGGTTTCTACCTCAGCGAGTGGAGAATTCGCGCCATCGACTAAGCGAAACAAGGCATGAAGTCCTTCACTCTGATCGAAAAGTGCCTGCACGCCTTTAGGTGTAATGGTCCACCCTTCTGAAGGCACGTGGCAAGTCAGGCAAGTTCGCCCATTGTTTCCCAGGTCCTGAAAAAATGGGTTATTAAGGTCAAAGGCGCCCAAGGTGCTGTAGGTTGCATCTTTACCATGGTCATTTACAGCTTCAAATAGGTCGAGCACTGGAACGGATGTCGGTTCCGGTGGCGTCACAACAGTTTCTTTTTCGGTTACATAAACAAAAAGAACGGACACTAGAATGAGTGCGGCTAGAATTTTTATAATCAATTTAGTTTGCATGATGTGCTTTTCCCCTTATTTAGTGAAAAAAATCGTGCTTCTTTCCTTTGATATGAGTAAAACATTCGTTGGGCTATCTTTCTGTGATAATTAGCACAATCTAGAAAGAAAATTCGTGGTTGGGATAAACACGACAACCCAACGGTTCAATCCCTTGTTTTCATACCCCAGTGTGGGAATGTATACTGAGCATGGGTGATGTAGACTCGTGGGAGTCTACATGGGATTATGTGTATTCCCACGCAGGCGCATGGGAACGATGCGAGAAACACAGAGCTGTACCCATAAGTATCAAATTGACAGACTTCTAGAATCCATATGTACAACTTAATTTTAAAAAGAAAGTAGTAACATGGCCAATAGAAAGCACGGGCAGTGTGTTTGTGGAAATATTGAATATAGTTATTCAGGCAAGTCGTTGCATCACCATTTTTATAAATAGAATTATTTGATGAGGTACCGATTAATTCTGGGCCAAATGGACGATTTTAGCTGTCACAAATTGGTTCATGAATTATTCGGCGTTTTCTCAGCTTAAATGTTCAAAAAACCTGCGTCTTTTTCTTAATGCCATCATGGCAAATCTATCGAGATAAAAACACCGGCGTGATCGGACGCGGTGGGTTGACTCGGGTCGATAAGGGAGTTAAAAACCACACGACTTTCACGCACGTTGTCTACATTACTGACAAATATATAATCAACTCGTCTGGCGGAGTCGCCTATATCTAAAGACGAAACGCCCACCGTGCAGTGTGTGTCAGCAGCGTTGGTGTCATTGCAAAGAGTTTCCAAAGCTTTGCCTTCGGCATAGGCGTCGGTAAAGTTGGCATTAATAATCCTGTCATAGAAGGGTTTTTCCTTGAAGGGATCAGTTCGTAGACGATCGATGTTGAAATCTCCGCCAAGAATTATCGGGTTGTCTTGAGGAAAGAAATTTTCTACATCGTCTACGAAAGTAAGCAATACTCCCAGCTGAGCGTTCATTTCATCAGCGCTACATTTGGCACAGAGATGAGTGTTGTAGACATTTAGTTTGCCAAACTCAGGAATGTCTAGTCGTGTC
>JAJFJG010000210.1 GCA_021774265.1 Nitrosomonas sp. | reverse complement strand
CATTGTGACATCCTAGAAACAGGTAATGATTCTTACCGATTCAAGCATCGGAAAAAGAGTATAAATATTGATTTGCCTACCGAATAAAGTGGAAACTTTTCGACGCTGACACTGGAAAGTTTTCAACGCTGATTGACAATCTTTCAGACCTATGTCCGTTGCTCGTATTATATTCAGTTGCAGTTATCATCACATGCGGTTTGGTATGGTTTGTTTGGCAGGATACTTAGTAACTTAAGCAAACATTGAAATATTATGGAATTGTTGGTGCTATGGCCTTATTTTTATTTGTCTAGTTCTTGTATACCCGCAGGCTCTGATCACAAAGACAGCCTAAAGCTTTCATTTTCTCAGAGAGATTCATGTTAGAGTCTTCAAGTGAAATCATTGCATTTTTCAGTCGTTCTCTCGCAAGTGGTTTTTCTAGAAAAATCTTGATGGACGTGGTATCCAATTCTTCAATCGAATGTGTGAGAACAGGCTTTTGGTCATAAGCTTGGTCAGAGTAGTCGCCAAGAAACGCCTTAGTTCTAATATTAGATGTGGTTTTGCCGACCTGTAGCTTCGATGAGCTTGTCACTGCACTGAGGGCACTCTTCATTTGCTCAAGAACGATGTGCTTAAGATTCTGAATATCTAGATAATCTGTTGTTGGCTTAAGTGATATCGAACCAGGCGCAGTCCAATCCTCTGTGAGGCTTTGTTCTTTGAAGACGAATATAGCAATATTTGCTCGATCTAAATCGGGATTGATTGCGGCTACTTGGCCACCAACGCAGGGCGCTGAATCATAATTCCACTCCCAACATCTTACGGTTTTGAATGGTAGTGTGCCGTTTACACTAAGGAGCCGCTCTAACTCTCGCTCTCGTGTCAATGCCGGAGTAAAAATGTACCAAATGGCGCGTCAAAAGTATACCAGTTAGGTTAATAAAAAAGAGGGGTTTGGCCTCTGGTTTTGTACTTCTAATTTTTTATTTCTTTGGGTTACAGGCGAAGTGCAGTGTATCCCCACAACGTCATTATTTTGGTTTGATATTCTCCTCTGAGGGCTTGGATTGCATTGTCTGTTTTTGCCGCTTCTTGCTTGTAGCCAAACGGTATGACTCCCCATTCATTTCTAGAATATGAACATGGTGGGTCAAACGATCCAGTAATGCGCCGGTCAACCGTTCCGATCCGAGAACGCTCGTCCATTCATCAAATGGCAAATTCGATGTGACCATGGTGGCAGCATGTTCGTAGCGTCGACTAAACACCTCGAATAAAAGCTCTGCACCAACTGCTGTAAATGGTACATAACCCAGTTCGTCGATGATCAACAGCTTGACGTTGGTCAGTTTCTTTTGCAGCACACGTAGTCGCCTCTCATCGCGTGCTTCCATCAACTCATGAACCAAGGCTGCAGCCGTTGTAAAGGCAACACTCATTCCTTTCTGGCAAGCGGCCAATCCTAAAGCTAATGCCGTGTGGGTTTTGCCAACGCCTGAAGGTCCCAGTGCAATAATGTTCTCGCGCTTGTCGATCCATTCACAACGCATCAATTCCAGCACCAACGATTTATTCAATCCAGGTATCGCAGTAAAGTCGAAGGTATCCAGACTTTTAGTTATCGGGAATTTTGCCAGACGTATACGTCGTTCGGTATTGCGTCGCTGACGATCAATGCATTCCAGTTCGCACAGTCGTAATAAATAGCGTGGATAATCAATATCCTCATGTGCACACTCGATTCCAACTTTCTCATATTCACGTGCAAAGGTTGGTAACTTTAATGTCTTGAGGTGGCTGGTCAATAAAACTTGTGGCGTCACTATGGTGGGAGTTGACGTATCAATCATACTGAATCTCCAAAAGCAGATTGTTGATTGGCTTTGGGCATTTGCAACAAGCTTAAGTATGATTGTGGTTCGGTGGATTCCACGCTGGTGCTGGGCAGATAAGGGTAAAGTGTCATATCGAGCTTGGCAGGTCGTCGTTCGATCGCGCATAAAATCAAATGTTTGATTGCGTCAAAACCCACTATACCTAAACCCATAGCTTGTTTGATCGCTGACTCAACTTGCACCAAACTAAAGTTTTCCAGTAGCCGCAAGACTTGGATATATTCTTTGCGACCCCGTCTTTCCATGCGCACTTCCAGCAACCGACGAAGTCGATCAAATGTTTCGGGCAACACCCAATTTTGCAGGGGTGCTGCTTGATCGAGTACACGCGGTTTTTGTTCCAATAATGCGAGGTAGTGTAATGGATTGTAGACAAATTCTTCACGGCCGTAGCTGCGCGCATGACGTGCAATGATGTCAGCGCCTAAACAAATATCGACGTGATCTACGTAGCCTTTGACCAACACTTCCCGGTGGCCGTATTGAGTGGGCACCGAGTAATCATTGGTCCGATAACGCACCAGCGACTGTGAAGATACGCGGGTAGAAATCTTGTGGCAGGCATCAAAGGCAACAGCAGGTAATTCCATCAGTGCTGCACTATCACGCTTCATGCGCTCAGCAATCGTTTCAGTTTGACCACGCAACTTGGCTTGTTGGCGTTTGATGCAACCGTCCAGCAGTTTGGCATTCAATGCATCGAAGTTATCGGCAATGGGTAACGGCACCATAAAGTGGCGGCGGCTGTAGCCAACCAACCCTTCAACATTGCCTTTGTCGTTACCTTTGGCAGGTCGTCCAAATTTGTCTTCGAACAGATAGTGGCTTTGCAGTTCGCTAAACGCTTTGGTGCGTCGACGCTTGCCACCACCCTGTATCTTGGCCACAGCAATCTTAGTGTTGTCATACAATATCGATTGTGGCACGCCGCCTAGAAACGCGAATGCAGCAACATGCCCATCCAGAAAGGATTCGGTATCTTCTGTTGGGTATGCTTTGACAAAACAGCCGTCCGAATGCGGTAAGTCGAGACAGAAATAATGGAATCGAATCAGCTTGCCACCGATATAGCCATCAGCTTCACCAAAATCAACCTGCGCATGACCCGGCAGGTGTGCCAGCGGCATGAACATTTCTTTCTGCCGTATCGCAGCTTTGTAGACATAATTACGCACGATGGTATAGCAACCAGTAAAGCCATGTTCATCACGTAACCGTTCCCGTATCCGCACTGCAGTATGGCGTTGCTTGGCATGAACTTGTTTGTCAGCTTCTAAAATGGCGTCAATAATGCCAGTGAAAGCGGCAAGCTTAGGAGAAACAGACTCACTTTTGCGACGGTAACCAGGCGGCGATGCATACTGGCACATCTTCTTGACAGTATTGCGGTGTATGCCAAAATAACGCGCAACTTCTCGTTCGCTCCTACCTTCCACCATCACCGCACGTCGAATCTTTACGTATAGTTCCACTGAATACATCCTTTTCGCCTTTCACTTGATG
>JAJFJG010000209.1 GCA_021774265.1 Nitrosomonas sp. | reverse complement strand
TTGCCGGATCAAGATTCTTAAACTGTTCATTCGAGGAAATGTGCATTTTAAGATAGCTGTAGTTACCTTGCAGGTGCCATCTATCTAGGGGCTTCCAATCGGCTGACACTTCAAACCCATAAGTTAAAGCAGATGCTTTGTTGTTAGGTAATATAGGTAAAATAAATTGTTGCGGCAAACCTGAACTCAGCGTTAACGCTCCAAAACTGAGATCACGTAGTTGACTATAATCATTGATAAATCCCGCAATGTCTATGGATGCACGGTCAGAAAACTGATGGCGATATCCCAACTCATACGCGAGTAGTTTTTCCGAATCAAAATTACTAACGCCTTGAAACAATATCTGGATAGGAATAGGCCCTAAACTATCTGAGCCAAGCCCAGTTTCAGCGATTATGTCATTTTCAATGCGAGAAGGTGTTCGCACTGCACGTGAAACTGCCATCCAAATTGAGTTTTCGGTGTTGGGCGTCCACATTAAACGTGCATTGGGCTGCACTTCCAACCCGGTATAACCATTGTGGTCTAGGCGAGTACCTACTGTAAATAGCAAGCGATTAGGTATCAGCGTAACTTCATCACGAACAAATAGGCTATAGTAGTGGTCGGTCCTTTGTTGCGGACTAAAAGTCACTATCTCTGTATTGAAAACTTTATTACTATTCAATCTATAATGTGCGCCCCATGTTAGATCATGTTTTTCAAACAAGGGGAATCGATGTTGAAAATCAACATCGACACTCTCTGCATCATAAGCAGAAAAAGGTAATAGATTATAATGGTTGCTATCATATGAAGTTTGTAGCATGAGAGAGGATTGCTCGGAGAAAGTGCGATCCCAGCGAAAACGCATATAGCCGCCTTCTTGGTATCCGCGACTATCAGCAGCGGTAGTAGGTAAATTAAAAGCGTTTGTATCTAGTGATTGCCCAAGAGAATTATAGAAAAGCTCTCCATGCAATGTGAGTTCATCAATTCCACGGGTATGGTCTATACGGAAACCTCCTCGCGCAGAATGCCATTGGTCGCTTTTGTTAACGCCTGATAAGGATTTCGTATTGTCTCTGGTAAATACCTTAGCGTAGATACGGAATGGCGTCTGTTCATTGATTTTTCCACCATAGCGCGCACCAAAAAAACCATGTTCAAAACTACCGCCACCTGCGGTGAGTGATGTACCTTGTGTATTGGAGGCTTTCTTGGTGATGATATTAATAATTCCATTCACTGCATTAGTTCCCCACACAGTAGCAGCAGGCCCGCGAATGACTTCGATACGATCGATATCCTCCATCAATGTATCTTGTTGTGCCCACAGCGTGCCGGAAATCAATGGGGAATAATCACTACGACCGTCAACAAGCACTTGTACTTTACTAGAAGAAAACCCATTGAAACCACGTATGCTGACAGCCCATTTGTCCGCGCTTATTCGACCAACTTGGACGCCTGGCGCCATACGTAATGCTTCCGGAATACTGGTAGCGCCAGACCGGCGTATATCATCTTGTGAGATTACAAAAATGGCTGAGGCAACCTCGGTAAGTTTCTGTGAACGTCTGGATACTGAGGTGACATTGACTACCTTAACATTCATCAGTTCTTCGATACTTAAATTCAGAAACTGATTGTTAGCTGACTTGTCCTCAGCAAAGGAAAAATTTATAAAACAGTATAAAATGATAAAGATCAGAAACCTCAAAACCAATCTCCTCGGATAGATTTGCTTTAGGCCCATACGTGTAGGAATCAATTTGGTGAGCCAGCTAAGCTGCGTTACTCTATTGTTTTCAATTAAAATCGCCATTGTGAATCCATCGTGACGTAGCCCGAGATATCGTAAAATGTAATTTTGCTGTTATAGCGCACCCACAGGTTGATTCCTGATCTATCAGAAATATCATAGTTCGAACGTGATGACAGTGGATGCTGTGGACTGATTTCGTCTGTTTTCCCTGTTGCAGGGTCAAGCAGTCTTAATAATTTATTTGAATAGAAATGCATACCCAGTTAGCTATAGTTATCTTGTTAGCGTTATTTATTCAGTAGTTTTCAATCGGCTGAGATTTCAAATCCATAGGTTAATGCTGAGGCAGCCATTGTTTGTCGTCACTGATAAAAACACCTGCTTGATGATTGATTTGTTCGCGAAATGAAAATCTTGCTATTTCTGTATCGGAAACTTTGTTGTGTCTTGCTGTTCCCATAGCACGCCCGTGAATATCGGGCTATATACACGCCATCCATAAGTACTTGCAGTTTGTTGGCATAAAGGCCATTAAATCCACCTCCACACTTATATACTTGTCACCATGCGTAACGCATCTGGAATACTGGTTGCGCCTGAGCGGCGTATATCATCTTGTGTAATAACAAAAATAGTTGCAGAGACTTCGGTTAACTTTTGTGAGCGCCTGGACGCCGTTGTAACTTCAATGTTCATCAATTCTTCGATACTGAAATCTAATAAATGACGATCAATTGATTCTTCCGCTGCTATTGAAAACCCTGCTAGGCAACTAACAATGATGAAGACTAAAATCTTCAGACGCATAAATTTTTTCTGAATGCGAAATGTGAACATTTCAGTCATAAATCCTTTATTGTCAGGGCGTGTCGTTCGATTATTTGTTTTTAGCTAGCTGGAGAAATGCTAAACGCTTAAATCTCACCATATTACAAGCCATACATTTGCTTCAAAATGTTGATTATCGAGAATATAAGCTGTCTTTTACGAGGAATAAAACAAGCGTTTTTTTAATGCTTGATATCTAGAATAGATTAAGGAAAAATATTAGAAGGCCATGTTGGACCAACATAAATGCCACGTGGTATAACTTCTTGGAGGACCATTTTTGGCAGTTGCACAAAACAGTGTCTGTATCACAAGATCCCTTGTTATTCTTCCATTCATGGCATGTTAAGAACTGAAAAAAAATATTTTTAGATGTTTGGGCTTGTGCTTTAAGAGTGTATTTACAATTAATACACTTTGACTGCTAATTGCAGTAATTTTGAGCTGATGTCTAATCCTGATCTGCGCGCAGCGCCTAAATTAATTTCAAAAACAATTTTTTCATTTATTACGTTCATATTAATTGTCACGCTTTGGGGTGTTGCATCTGGGTCATCAGCAAGTGTGAGGATAGGTTTGTTTTGAAGACTTTTTAAAATACTTGATATATTGTTTGTAACGGATTTAGAAAAGAAAATCGCCTGACAATCTTTCAATTCTTCTGGGTTATAAATATGTTTTACCTTGATATGGTGATTATTAACAGGCTTACTTTGTAATTTATTAATTTCATCGCCAAAATAATTTTCTCCATATAGACAAAGATTTATAGTTTTATTAGTATTGTCAGGCCATTGTGTAAATGCAATAAAGTTATAAATAAAAGCTGCCTTTACTTGATATTCTATTTGGCCATTGCCATTGCCATTGCCATTGGCAATGGCCACTGATTGTGAAGCCAGCACAATAAAACTCAAACAAGAAACCAACAGACAGATATGTCCGTATATTCTCATTAGAATTGCCACCTTGCCCCAACATAAATCCCTCGCGGTATAAGCGCTGGAGTTGTAGGAATAATTTCGGATTCAAATTCCTGGTGGCTTTTACTGAATAAATTCTGACCTACGATAAATAATTCAACATTTTTGACTGGCTTATAGGCCACTTTCGCATCCATCGTGACATAGTCTGGAATATTATAAAGTGCAACTTTGCTGGTATAACGCAGCCAAAGATTAAGTTGCAATTTTTCTGAAATATCGTAGTTTGAACGAAGTGAAAATTGGTGCTGCGGGTTAACCTCATCAGCATCGCCTGTTGCCGGATCAAATTGCTTAAACTGTTTATTCGAGGAAATATGCATATCAAGATAGCTATAGTTACCTTGCAGGTGCCATCTATCCAGGGGCTTCCAATCAGCTGACACTTCAAACCCATATGTTAAAGCAGATGCATTATTGGTCGGTAATATGGGTAAAATAAATTGTTGCGGCAAACCTGAGCTTAGTGCCAGCGCACCAAAACTAAAATCACGTAATTGACTGTAGTCATTGATAAACCCCGCAATGTCTATGGATGCACGGTCAGAAAATTGATGACGATATCCCAACTCATACGCGAGTAGTTTTTCCGAATCAAAATTACTAGCGCCTTGAAACACTGCCTGAACAGGAATAGGTCCTAAACTACCTGAGCCAAGCCTTGTTTCAGCGATTATGTCGTTTTCAAGGCGAGAAGGTGTTCGCACTGCACGTGAAACTGCCATCCATATTGAGTTCTCGGTGTTGGGCGTCCATATTAAACGTGCATTGGGCTGCACTTCCAACCCTGTGTAATCATTGTGGTCTAGCCGATTACCTATTGTAAATAGCAAGCGATTTGGTATCAGTGTAATTTCATCACGAACAAATAGACTAAAGAAATGATTGCTTTTTTGCTGCGGACTAAATCTCACAAGGTCCGTATTGAAAACTTTATTACTATTCAACCTATAATGTGCGCCCCAGGTCAGATCATGTTTTTCAAACAAGGGGAATCGATGTTGAAAATCAACATCGACACTCTCAGCTTTATATTCAGAAAAAGGTAATAGATTATAATGGTTGCTATCATATGAAGTTTGTAGCCAGAGAGAAGATTGCTCGGAGAAAGTGCGATCCCAGCGAAAGCGCATATAGCCGCCTTCTTGGTGTCCGTGATTATCAACAGCGGTAGTAGGTAAATTCAAAGAACTTGCAGAGAGTGATTGCCCAAGGGAATTATAGAAAAACTCTCCATGCAATGTGAGTTCATCAATTCCACCAGTATGGTCTATACGGACACCTCCTCGTGCAGAATGCCATTGATCACTTTTGTTAACGCCTGATAAGGATTTCGTATTGTCTCTGGTAAATACCTTAGCGTAGATACGGAATGGCGTCTGCTCATTGATTTTTCCACCATAGCGCGCACCAAAAAAACCATGTTCAAAACTACCGCCACCTGCGGTGAGTAATGTACCTTGTGTGTCGGAAGCCTTTTTGGTGATAACGTTAATGACGCCATTTACTGCATTAGTTCCCCACACGGTAGCAGCAGGCCCGCGAATGACTTCGATACGGTCGATATCCTCCATCAGTGTATCTTGTTGTGCCCACAGCGTGCCGGCAATCAATGGGGAATAATCACTACGACCGTCAACAAGGACTTGTACTTTACTAGAAGAAAACCCATTGAAACCACGTATGCTGACAGCCCATTTATCTGCGCTTATTCGTCCAACTTGCACCCCCGGTGCCATACGTAATGCTTCTGGAATACTGGTAGCGCCAGACCGGCGTATATCATCTTGTGAGATTACAAAAATGGCTGAGGCAACCTCGGTAAGTTTCTGTGAACGTCTGGATACTGAAGTGACATTGACTACCTTAACATTCATCAGTTCTTCGATACTTAAATTCAGAAACTGATTGTTAGCTGACTTGTCCTCAGCAAAGGAAAAATTTATAAAACAGTATAAAATGATAAAGATTAGAAGCCTCAAAACCAATCTCCTCGGATAGATTTGCTTTAGGCCCATACGTGTAGGAATTAATCTGGTGAGCCAGCTAGGCGTCACTTCATTTTTCTTAACTAAAATGGTCATTGCGCCCCGACATAAACTCCGCGCGGAATCCGCTCTGTTATTGACGGAATTGTATTGGATACAAATTTCCTGTGGTTTTGACTTGGCAAATACCAAAAATATTTTTATCAAAGGGGATTGCAGTTAATAATTTCATTCTTAATCTGCTAAGCAGATTCTGTCTCTACCCGAATTTTTAGCGGTATAAAGTGCTTTATCAGCAGCACTTACTAAATGATCTGAGGTTTTGGTGCTTGCTGACTTTAAAGCAACACCAATACTAATAGTTACTTGAATATGGAACTCATCAATCTTAATTTCTTGAGTTTTTATCTGTTGACGTAATCTTTCTGCAAATAAAACAGTCGATTTTTTATTCGTTGCATTTCCACTTGGACAAATGACTAAGAACTCTTCGCCGCCCATACGGCAGAACCTGTCACTATTACGAGCAGTAGCTTGAATAGAACTTGCAACTCTTTTGAGTACCACGTCACCAATTGCATGACCGTAAGTGTCATTGACCTTCTTAAAGTGATCAATATCAATTAGCAGAACAGCCATTGGAAGGCCAGACCGGTCAGAAATACTCCAGGTTTCAGCTAACATGTTCATGCCAGCACGTCTATTAGGCAGGTCTGTGAGCATGTCTGTTAGCGCAATATGCTTTAGCTCACGATTAATTAAGGCTAACTCAGCAGCAAATTGCTTGAGCTGTTCTCGATCACGTTCCCACGATTCTTGTAATGTACGATAGTGCCAGGCTGCACGTAATCTGGCACGAAAGGTGCGAATATTAATTGGTTTTGTCACATAATCATCCACGCCTGCATCAAACGCTTCTATGATACCTTCTTCATCTTCAAGGCTGGTAAGCATGATGATATACAGGTTCTTCCCCCATTCTGTAGCACGTAAGGATTGTGTTAATTTAACACCATCCATAACCGGCATGATCCAATCAGTTACTACAATATGCGGTAAAATTTCCATTGATATAGACAAGGCTTGTTTGCCGTCACTCGCTGTATAAACTGTATGACCCATCACATTGGATAGCAAGTTCTCAACGAGAATAAGGCAGGAAGGATCATCTTCTACTAATAGAACTCGAAGCGAAGATGCTTTCGCTGAGTTTTCCAAACGCGGCGCAGAAACATTCATCATCTTATGGAATGGGGGCAGTTGTGCGGCTGAAATTTTGAGAAACTTCCCCCATGATTGCCATTCCTCTATGACATGGTCAATCAAGGTGCCAAATGATTCGGTGTTTAAGCTATTTTTTCCGCCAAGCAGTATGAGCCCGGAAATAAGTTTGTTACGTTCTGATTCTGAAGCTAATCCAAAATCGGCAATTTGTTTTGCCATGTAAAACAAATGAACTATTTGATAAGGGCGAGAGCCGTCAGAAAAGGAAGATTCAGCAGGTGTCTCATGATAATAGACGGGTTCTACTAGAATATTGGGCATGCCGAAGTTGATCAGCATGGCGGCGGTAACTTCATTATGATCTGTCTGCAAGAACTGTTGTTCGAGCTCAATAAGAGACTTATTTGGCGCTTCCGTTTCTTTCATCAACTCAGAGTACTGAGTTGGATAAATTGTGGCTAATGCTAAAGAACCGATACGCGCCATTAAACCACAAGAAAATGAATCGTCTGGCGAACACACTCGGCTCAATTTACTCAGTTCCTGCGCGGCAATTGCCATCAGTAACGAGTGCGACCAAAATTTTTGGTAGTCAAATTCCTTACAAGCACCGCCCTGGTGTTGATCTACCAATGAAAAACCCATCGCCAGTCCTTTAACTGCCGTTAAACCCACGCGAGAGACGGCATCAAATACAGATGAAATAGCACGTGCACCCTGATTTGAAGTATTAGCTCGTTGGATCAATCGTCCTGAGAGTGCTGGGTCAGTTTGAATAAGTTTGGCAATCTCATTGATAGCAACATTTTCTTGTTGGCATACTTCCAATAAGGCAAGTGCCACGCCTTTGGGGCTAGGTAGAGAATCGCTATTATTTAGATGGCTAATATCTGCTACTTTCATATCATTTTTCTATGGGTTCAACTGCCTGGATAGACCACTGTTTTTCACAGAAAGCAAGAATTTCTCTCCCATTTATGGGTTTACTAAAGTAATAGCCTTGCAAAGTTTCACAACCTAAAAATTTCAGAGCCTGTGCCTGCCCCAGCATTTCGATACCTTCTGCTGTTAAGGTAAAACCTAGGTTCTTAGATAAAGAAATGATTGCCCGGACAATAGAAAGGCTGTCTTTATCATCAAGCATCGACCTAATAAAAATTTGATCAACTTTAATAGTATGAATAGGAAGTTGCTTTAAATAGCTCATGGAAGAATAACCTGTACCAAAATCATCTAGTGCGATTCGAATTTTATGATCACGCAATGTTTTGAGTGTCTCTAAAGTTTCTGCGCTGTAATTCATCAAAGCGCCTTCTGTGATTTCTAATGTAAGTTTGTCCGGTGGAAAACCTGTTTCAGCTAAAATATTTAGTACACTTTGAACTAAATTAGGGTTCTTAAACTGTATTGGTGAAAGGTTTACAGCCATCCGTAAACACTGCCCACTCTTTTGCCATTGAGCAGCTTCGGTACAGGCTGTTCGCAAGACCCATTCCCCTATGGGAATAATTAAGCCGTTTTCTTCTGCTAATGGAATAAATTCGAGCGGTGAGATTAATCCTTGTGTAGGATGTTGCCAACGGATGAGTGCCTCTACCGACTGAATAGAATTATTTGCCACATCAAACAGTGGCTGATATACAAGCTGCAACTCATTTTGCAGCATTGCATTACGTAGATCATTCTCCAGGGTTAGCCTTGTTTCAGCCTGTTTAGTTAAAGCTTCGCTGTAGAATTGACAGTTGTCCCGACCTTCATTTTTTGCATGATGCATCGCTGTATCCGCATGCTTTACTAAAGTTTCAACATCTTCACCATCATCAGGATAAAGCGCAATTCCAATACTCGCAGTAAGCACAACATTACGGTTTTCGAGCTGAAAAGGATGCCGCATAGCGTCGCGAATTCGATGCGCTAAAATTAGGGCATCCTCCACGTAAGGAAGGTTAGGAACGGCTACCGTAAACTCATCGCCCCCGAGACGGGCAAACTCAATGTCTAGCTCGGCTGCATGACTACGTGACAGAATATCAGAAGAGCGAATGCTGTTTTTTATACGTTCCGCAGCCCATTTAAGTATTAGATCGCCAGTGCTATGGCCCATTGTGTCATTAATACTTTTGAATCCATCCAGGTCTAGAAAAAGTATTGCTAGTCTAGTATTCGTAAATTTAGCGCGTTTAATTTCCCGTTTTAAACGCTCCATAAAAGACTGGCGATTAGGTAATCCAGTTAAGTTATCAAAATAGGCAAGACGGAATATTCTACTCTCCGAATTTTTACGGTCAGTGATGTCACGAACAAGGCAAAGTGTTTCGTGAGAATCAATAACTACTGTTCGACATTCATAGTGCCTGTTTTCTTGTTCATTCAGTTTGAATTGGTATTCAAAATTCTCGGTCGTACTATTTGTGCGGGCTCTATTTATAGCGCCTAGGTATGTTTTTACAATTTCTTCAGGAAGAGATTGATTTAATGCTTCTCCTTGTTTGGATTTAAACCAGGAGGTCTGGCTAGAATGTGCGAATGTGTTGCATGTATCGACAACTTTTCCATCATCGGTCAAAATAAAAATCTCATCCGGAATGGCGCTGAAAATTGCTTTATTTCGAGCATTAGCAACTTTAAGCTTGAGTTGGTTCAGATAAGTACGCTTTAAATACAATATTCGATAATGAATTAAACTCCAATTTATTGGCTTCGAGATGAAGAAGGTGGCACCTACATTAAAAGCTCGGTCGATAGATTCCGTATTATCCATTCCTGTAACCATGACAATCGGCAATTCATTACCTACTTTTTTTCGTAAGTATGAACACACTTCATAACCATCCTTAAAGGGCATCTCTACATCAAGCATGACCATGTCAGCTGGGGTTTTTTCAAACAAGTGAATGGCTTCTTCCCCGTCACAGGCCAGTATTACACCAAAGCCCGCTTTTTCTAATGCAGCTTGCATAAGATATCGAGCTGTCGCATCATCATCAGCCAGTAATACTTTAAATTTGTCCATAGTCTTGATTAGTTAAGTATTTCTCTAACTTCAGATATAACCTGTTGGTAATGTTGCAGCATGTCTTCATGTAATGCTTTTACATGGATTAGTTCTCCAGCCCGTCCATAGTTTTCTAATTGCTTGAATAATTCCGATAATTTTTCCGCTCCAATATTCGCGGAGCTGGATTTTAATGTGTGTGCTAATCGACGTAAGCTTTCAGTATCCTTATTTGCAATGGCGTCTTCAATTCCTTGCATATAGCCCTCTGAAGAATCGAGAAATGCACGCATAATTTTATGAGTTATTTCATCCCCGCCTGATGGATCAAGGCTACGAATCTGATCAAGCAAATCCTGATTGAGTACAGAAGAATTGTTTTCTTCGGGTAATAATTCATCCATTTCTGGCTTTGTAGTAGCCATCGAATGATTCTCCGTTTTTGGCAACCAGCGAATGATCACTTGTTCCAAGTGCTTAAATGTATACGGCTTAGAAAGAAAATCATTCATTCCGGCTTCCAGACAAGCTGTTCTGTCCTTTTCTGAGGCATTGGCAGTCACTGCAATAATGGGTAACTGAGTACTGTTTTCGGTTTGTTTGCGAATGAGTATAGTTGCTTCAAAACCATCGACTTCGGGCATTTGGCAGTCCATTAAAATAATGTCATAACTATTTCTACTAACAAGTTCAGCAGCTTCTCTGCCATTATTAGCAATGTCTGTTTCCAAGCCGAGTTTTGTCAGCATGGCGAGCGCAACCTCCTGGTTAACTATATTATCTTCTGCCAGCAAAATTCTGCCTTTTAAGTCTTGTGCTGGCGGAAGGCTCGAGTCTTCATTTAGAGTTGCTTTGGTATCGGGAAGATCAAGACTAGACCTAATTACATTGTTAATTAGTTCAAATAGCTCTTGTTGACGAATCGGTTTGTTTACGCAACGCAATATGCCGATATCTTGCCGCTCGAGTTGGTTGGCATTTTTGTATGTTGAAGTTAGCATCATCATGCGAACTTTGGTTAGATTGGGATCTGTATGAATTTTCTCTGCCAGCTGTAACCCATCCATTTTTGGCATGTGCATATCTAAAATGGCGATGTGAAATGGGTCTTTAATTTCTTCTGCCTGTGCCATATAGTTTAGGGCCTGCTCTGCACTATCGGCACAAACAACATTCATATGCCAGTTTTGTAGCTGCAACCTAAGAATTTCCCGGTTAGTTTGATTGTCATCTACAACAAGAACTTTAATATCTTGTAGATCGATAGAATTAGACAGCGTGCTGTATTCTAATTGAGATTTTATCATTTGCAGATCAGCGCAGAATTTGGATCCTTGGTCTGGTATGCTTTCAACATGAATGCTTCCTCCCATTAGCTCCATTAAACTTTTACTGATAGTGAGGCCAAGTCCAGTGCCTCCATATTGACGTGTTGTGGAGCCGTCTGCTTGAGAAAAATGTTTAAAAATCTTTTCTTGATGTTTTAATGGAATACCAATGCCGGTGTCTTCTATACAGATTTGGATGTTAGCCTGGGTTTTAGTTTCATTAAACATTTTTGTGCGAATAATGACTTCTCCCCGAGAGGTGAATTTAACGGCATTATTCAATAAGTTTGCGATTACTTGACGTAATCGAAAAGAGTCACCTCTCACTAAGAATGGTATGTTGGGCGGAATAAACTGTGCAGCCAGCTCCAACCCTTTTTCATCAGCAGATTGAGCAAACATAACGAGTGTATCTTCAACTAATTTAACTAAATCAAAATCAATCGCTTCTAGCTCTAAATGACCAGACTCAATTTTAGAAAAATCAAGAATGTCATTGATGATACTTAAAAGGTGCTGACCAGATTGCTGTACTGTTTTTGCAAAGCGATGCTGCTCCGTATCTAATGGACTACTAAGCAATAATTCGGCCATGCCTAGGATTCCGTTCATTGGCGTACGGATTTCGTGACTCATTGTAGCCATAAATTCACTTTTTGCTTTACTGGAGGATTCTGCTGCTTCTTTAGCAAATACTAGCTCTTCGGTTCGGGATGCGACCTCATCTTCAAGGTGATCTAAATGATTGGCAAGCTTTGTATCGCGTTCCTCAACCATTCGCAGCATATTATTAAATCCTTTGGCTAGTGTATTCAATTCAATAATTTCGCTTGGTGTTGTGCGTATTTTGTAATCAGCTTGGTTTGAAACATGCTCTATTACCCCGGATAGATGATTAAGAGGGTTAAGTACTGATTTATTAAGTCGTTGGAGCAAAAGATATGCAATCATTAAGGCAAAAATAGCAGCAGCAATCGTGATGACGACGTGCAAAAGTATCTGCCAGTAAAGAGGATGCAAACTTATTTCTAGATAGAGGCTACCTTGAAGCCTTTCATTGAAGTAAATAGGCTGAGTAATTGTAATAAAATGGATATTCGTGTAAAAGTTTTCGGATAAGGAAGCTATAGTTTCGGGGAGTGGGTGATTGTTTAAAGAATATTTTGCAAATTGTATTTTGTCATCGTTATAAATGACAGCCGCTTGAATTTCCCGTGTATTATTTAGTGATTGCAATAATGTCTGGGCTGTATTTGAGTCATTAAACATTAATGCTGCGACCGCATTTTCAGCTATTAATTTTGCTGTTGACTGGCTTGATTCTAGCAACGAAAAGAAACTTATGAAGAAGCTGCTTATGATAACGAGTAATGCAACCAATAGCATTGCTGTACCTTGTGTAATTAAACTGATTTGTTGCAGCTTTACACGTAATGTCTTCATAGCAACTAATGGTTTGTTCGTTATTGAACTGTTTCCTATGCTCAAAGGTTGACTTCTCTAATTGGAGTTTTCAAACAAAAAATATCTCGTAAAACACAATTTTCCTCAAATTGCAATATCTGCATACCATCCTAGCAACGGTCTCTTAAGCCCAGCATTGCTGCTAGGCATCTTTAACACAAAGTAGTCAAGGTCTAATTGCTAGTCTTTAAAAAACTACCATTTTGATTTGTCCATGCTTCTCCAGTAAAAGCATCACTAATAGTCGAGGCATCAGTTGTAAAACAATCAGTTACAACCTCGCTTGCATATGTTCCTGTAAAAAAATAATTCACCGGTGGTGTTACTACGATTCCTTCCAAAGTAAAATCCGCTAGTAGAACGGAAAGGGGTGTAGTAATGTCGAAGCAAAGATCTGAATTTACAACCATATTGGCTGCTTCGGTCGGTGCGTTAATCGTGCAGTGTTTAATATTAGCTGTTGCATCTACAATAGTTTGAAATGGATTGGGTAGCCCTGGAATGCTGGTTGTCAGACCTTCCATTCTCGATGAAGTGATAGTATTACTGCTGAGTAAGGAAATGCCGCTCGCAGTTGTTTGTTGTGGTACTTGGCAAATACTAGTGTTAGTAAGGTCAGGTAGGAGAACGCATTGACCGTTTGAAGTGGCTGATATGACATTGCCACTCTGGCTATAAGCAATTCCGGCAGGAGCATTAGTAGTATCACAGGCTGCGATATTTCCGTTGCCGCCCGAATTTGCAATTTGGCCAATCAAGTCTGGGAGGTTACCAATGAATGTTGGATTACTTCCCCAAATGCCCCCAAGTACATAAACACCATTATCATTTTGGTTTACACCTGCATAAATATCAGGTACTGGATAATGCCGAAACAACCATGGTTCGATGTTTTGCGTGGCCTGATGACTTGGAAAAAGCTCAGGGTAAGTTTGCTCAGCCCAGTTGAGTAAGATTTCGGTATTATCAGTAGTGCTACTAATAGCTAAATGAGTGTTGAAGAGCAGAACTAGTGCGCAAGCAGACAAAATTAGTTGCCTATTCTGATTCATATCAATGTTCTCCGGTTGATTTAATAAGCTAGACCTTAGAGCGAACTTACCCGGTTGTTTTGGGTTTTTCTTTCGCCAAGGTGAATAACGACATAGCGCATCAATTCCTTGAGCGTGTTAACTTTTTCCTTTTGGGGCTCTGAAATTCCAGTATTCAGTATTAATTTGTATAAATTGAAGCTCTTACTCGCATTATCTAATTGGAGCTGATGTTATTAAACTGATAACAAAGGAGTATTTCTAACTATTGAAAAAACTGAATGTTGCCAAACTATATATTCTGAGGGTAATGGCGGAATGAATAATTCAGTAATTTTTTAACAAGCGCCGTAGGTTTCTATCCGAAATCATTCTGTATGCAATGTGGTCTCTTATTAAGAGACAATTAATCTGTGCTCTTCGCTTTGATTCATTAAAAATCAAGCTTTTTAGAAGCCGTTGCCTTATCTATAATCACCTTATGAGAAAGTTGATTTAGATGATTCGGTTGTAAATATCATCCTGATTGCTATGACAGGGATAGAAGAGCGATATGATATGGGATTTGAACAGCTCGATTACGACTAGAGTTATCGCTTGAAACTACTGCTGCCAGTGAGATTATCCGGTGCATCATGGAAAAGTACCGGAACCAGTTCCCCGTTGGTCAAATTCAAACGTTGCAAAAATGAATTGTGCAGTGACGTCAGGTGTTAATCAGCGTGCAAAACTTACCAGAGTTCTGGGGAAAACAGCGTTGAAAAGTTTCCACCCCAGATTGATTAATATCCGACATTTTGTCGGAGAACTCTGGAGTGTTAAGTATGGATATTATTGCTGAAGTAAGAAG
>JAJFJG010000208.1 GCA_021774265.1 Nitrosomonas sp. | reverse complement strand
AATTATGCGATATGTCGAAGCTCATAACGAAAACAAAAAGCCATTCGTTTGGACAAAGTCTGCTGAAGAAATCCTGACCAAGGTTGGTCGTGCCCGTCAGGCGCTCTTATATCAGCAATCTATTTGATACACTACACTAGCTGGTATCGTCTGCTTATCCCTGCCGACTTGCTAGAGGTAACCAACTTCGAGCGTGTGCGCATATGGCAGGAGATTGCGGTTTCTTTATTGAAGAAGTATGCCGAGCGTTTCTACAATTTCAGAAAGCAAGAATACGAAGGGCCACACCTGGAGTATTACGATGTTAGCCAGACCGATGACAACTTTATTGATGAGTACAAAGCCACCATTGATCGCAATGCCGGTGATTGGATAACAAAAATCAATGAACTCAAAGATCAGTTAGAAAATCAGACCTTCCGTGATGCTTGGTCGTTCGGCAATCTGAAAGCCTTCGACTTTTCCAAGCACCTCTACCAGCCACTGATTTACTTTAAGAATAATGAAGTGGTCAAGCTGGCACCCGTGCCCTTGAATGAAGGGGAGCGAGATTTTGTCGAGGACTTAAAAGAGTACTACTGCAATCATAAATCTGACTTTGAGGGCAAGGATCTGTATCTGTTGCGTAATCAAAGCAAAGGCAAGGGTGTCGGGTTCTTTGAGGCAGGTAATTTTTACCCAGACTTTATCTTGTGGCTGATTGTCAATGGCAAGCAGTATGTCTGTTTTATCGATCCCAAAGGTCTGACTCGTATACATGGTTTTGATGATCCGAAAGTTCGTTTTCATAAGACCATTAAAGAAATACAAAACAGGTTGGGTGACCCTGATATTGTTTTGGAATCATTTATCGTATCCAACACTTATCAACGTGAAATTGATTGGTGGGGGGATGGTAGTGGTGTGGAACAGCAATTTGATAATAATCATGTGCTTTTTCAGAAGGAAGATAAGCATGGGTATGTTGGGAAAATATTCTCAAGCATTCTTAGTCAGTAAAAAAGGAGCTTCCTTGTGAGTAAAAAAATTAGCGGTGCCGAATTCCCACTGGCCAAGATATTCAGCTCAGAATTTGATTATGTGATTCCTTCATACCAGCGGCCTTATGCTTGGGCAGTGGATCAAGCATCTGAATTATTTGATGATCTCTATGATTTTTATTCTATAGAGCCAGAAGAAGGGTATTTTCTGGGTAGTATTGTATTGATTAAGGAGGAAGGAAAGCCTTACTCTGAGGTGATTGATGGCCAGCAACGATTAACCACGTTGACGATCTTGTTATCAGCTATAACGTCATTTTTCACTGGAGACCTGCGCTCTGACTTTGAAAGCTATATTCGTGAACCTGGCCGTGCATCTCAGGGGCTTAAGCCGAAACCGCGTCTCTCTTTACGGGATCGAGATAGAGAGTTTTTCTCTTGTTATGTTCAATCCCTTAAGTTTGAAGATCTGTTATCGCTTGATCAAGCGATGCTGGAAAATGAATCACAACGAAATGTTCAAAGTAATAGCCAGCTTCTATTGGAAAGGCTGGAAAAGAAGTTTTCTGGTGATGAAGAAAGGCTGTGTGGTTTTGGCGCATTCCTAGTTCAACGCTGTTTCTTGGTGGCTGTTTCTACCCCTAATCAGCAGTCAGCATTTCGGGTTTTTTCAGTGATGAATAGCCGGGGGCTTGACTTGCAGCCAACAGATATCATTAAGGCAAAATTGATTGGAAAGATAGATTCTGAGGAGTTGAAGGCCGATTACAATAATCGCTGGGAAGATATGGAAGTCGAATTGGGGCGTAGCGGGTTTAACGATCTTTTTTCCTATATTCGGATGATCTATGCAAAGGAAAAAGCCAAACGGGCATTGCTTGAAGAATTTGAAACTCATGTTATCTCTAAGGTGGGGTCTCCCGAAGTATTAATTAAAGATGTGCTGGAACCATTCGCCGATGCCTTGGATACAGTAAAGGGATGTAGTTACGAGGCTTCTGCCAATGCTCAAGATGTTAATGATTACCTTAAGTGGCTAAACAAAATTGATAACTCGGATTGGATTCCTTCCGCTATTTTATTTTTGTCTCAGGAGCGTAGTAACCCAGAATATGTGTTGTGGTTTTTTAAACGATTAGAGCGGCTAGCCGCGCATATGCACATTACCGCAAGGAATGTTAATCAACGGATAGAACGCTATGCTGAGTTGGTTAAAGCCTTAGAGTCACCACATGACGCAGGATCGCCAGTTTTGGCGGTTGAGCTTACTGAGCAAGAAAAAGAAGACATGCTGAATGCAATCGACGGTAATGTGTATGAGTTAACAGCTCGTCGCCGTAACTACTTGGTGTTGAGACTTGATTCTTTCTTGTCTGACGGGGGCGCAACGTATGAGCCAAAGGTGTTAACGCTTGAGCATGTGTTGCCCCAAACAGTTGATCCAGATAAAACAAACTGGGCGGAGTTTTGGCCAAGTGCTGATGAACGGAAGTTATGGGTTCACCGATTAGCAAACCTAGTTCCGTTAAATCAACGTCGAAACTCAGCTGCTAAAAATTATAATTTTGATAAGAAAAAACAAGCTTATTTTGGTGGGAAATCGAAAGTCTCATCATATATCTTAACTACCCAAGTTCTACATATACCTAGTTGGACACCAGAAGTAGTCAGTAATAGGCAAAAAATGTTACTGAGCGTGTTAAATAGTAACTGGGAGCTGGGTGGCCTCTAGTGGGGGTTGCTTACACCGCTAATTGTGTTTGTGGCTACCAAGAGGAAGAGTTAATGGATGGCTTCGGGATGGCTATGCAGCAATACGCAATTGTCGAATGTTCTAAGTGCAAGTGCCTTTCTTCCAAGTATCTTGGTACTGCTATTTATTTAGTTGAAGCAGCGATTAAGAATAAACGCTGTGGCCATTGTAGATGCGGCGGTGTGAAGGTGTATGAGGTATCTGAGTTTGACGATAATAGATGTCCTCAGTGCGGTGATAACTCGCTAGAGTTTACTGAAACGATGCTTTGGGATTAAGGCGATGTATAAAATTTCTGATTCCTTAATTTACTCCCCCTCCGACCTCTGTCGTTTCATGTCATCTCCATTCGCTTCATGGATGGAGCGCTATTCCATAGAATCTCCAGAGAACGAATACAACCCTGACGAAACAGACTCTATGATGGGCTTGCTCCAGGATAAAGGTGAAGTTCACGAAGCTGCTTTACTTGATGAATTCAAACGTCAGGGAAAGCATGTTCTGGTTATCGAGGGTGGCAGCATTGATGAGAAACGATCAAATACGCTTGCTGCTATGGCGTCAGGCGCTGAAATTATCTTTCAAGCGTGTTTGGAATGTTCACCTTTTCGTGGGTACGCTGATTTTCTTGTAAAAGCCTCAGGGGCGAGCAATTTTGGCGATTATCAATACGAAGTCTGGGATACCAAGTTATCTAAAACCCCAAAACCCTATTTTGCTGTGCAGTTATGCTGCTATGCAGAAATGCTGGCCGAAGATCAAGGGTGTTATGCCAATGATATTGTAGTGGCCCTGGGTAATGGGGATATCTGTCGATTGGCACTGGCTGATTATCGCTATTATTACCAACATCTAAAAAAAGAGTTTTTAACATTCGAAGCCAATTCTGATTCTGACAATATGCCTGATCCCGCAGACTCCAAAACCTGGGGTGATTGGACTGGGGTTGCTGAGCAGTTGCTTGTTGATCGAGATCATTTAAGCCAGGTTGCGACGATAAATCGTGGCCAAATTAAGGCGATGGAGAAGGCGGGGATTCATACGGCTACTGAATTAGCCGCCACGCAAATAGCTCATGTTTCAAATATTACTCCAGCGATTTTTCAACGCCTTAAAGCTCAGGCCCGTATTCAAAAAGAATCTCATGGACTTGATGTGCCGCAATTTGAGGTCATTGTTCCCGCGACTGGAGAAGCTAAAGGTTTAGCACTATTACCTCCTGCATCCCTGCTTGATGTGTTTTTTGATATTGAAGGTTTTCCTTTGATCGAGGGCGGGCTTGAGTATCTGTGGGGGAATACCTATTTCGACGAAAATGGAGTACGCCAGTTCAAGGACTTCTGGGCGCATGATTCACTCCAAGAGAAACAGACCTTTCAGGATTTCATTCAATGGGTGTTTAACCGTTGGCAGCGTGATCCATCGATGCATATCTATCACTACGCTAACTATGAGATAGCCGCATGCCGTCGTTTGATGGGTCGTTATGGAGTGTGTGAACATGAGGTGGATGAGCTGCTTCGCAATGAGGTGTTTGTCGATCTTTATAAGATCGTCAGGCATGGCTTGTTGGTGGGGGAGCCGCGTTATTCAATTAAGAATATCGAGCATCTATATCGGGGTAAACGCGAGACTGAAGTGGGTAGTGGCGGCGATTCTATAGTGGTTTATGAGCGGTGGCGGGAAAACCCAGATGGTGATCATTGGCAGAACTCTAAGACGCTTAATGATATTCGGGATTACAATATCGATGACTGTGACTCAACACAAGAGCTGGTGGATTGGTTGCGTGTTCAACAGAGTGCCCATGGTATTCAATACATTGGTAAAACAGAGGTTGAGCAGCAAGAGATTCCAGATGAAATCACCGCACGTATTCAGCTACGCAATGAGCTGTTAGCACGCGCAGAGACTGAAAGGGACTCAAACCCTACTCAGGCTGCGGTGACTGAAATGATGGCCTGGTTGTTGGAGTTTCACCGTCGGTTGGAAAAACCTGTGTGGTGGCGGTTGTTTGATCGTTTGGGTATGACAGAAGACGAGCTGCTTGATGATCTCGACTGTATTGTGATGTGTGAGAGGACGGCGCGTGAGCCTTTCAAGCTCACGCAAAGGGCAAGGCAACATAATTATGAATATCGATTCGATTGCAGTCAGGAGTTTAAAGAGCCAAGACTAGGTACATCGATGTGGCTCTTGGGTCACGATGGTCTGAAGGTTACCTTGACTGAATTTGATGCCAATGAAGGCCTGTTATGCGTGAAGGCCGCAGAAGAACCACCCGAGGTTGTGAGTTTGATTCCTCAGGAGGTTGTTCCTTCGAAGCCTATTCCTGAAGCGATTGAATGTGTCGCTCGACAATATGCCGAAGGTAATATTGAGGAGTGTGCAATTCTCGATTTTCTACAACGAAGATCGCCACGGATTGTTGGTTTTGAGGGTGGGGTGATTGTCGATGAGTCATTGGATCAGCCGGTCTTGGCTCAGATCACCGATAGAGTTTTGAACCTAGATAACAGCTATTTATGTATTCAGGGGCCACCAGGGGCAGGCAAGACCTTTACTGGTAAACATCTCATTGCAGAGTTGGTGAAGCGCGGTAAGCGAATTGGTATTTGCAGCAACAGTCATAAGGCAATTAACAATCTTTTGTTTGGCGTTGCAGAGCATTGCCGAGATAAAGGTATTGAAGTGCATTGTTGCTGCACGAAAGACACTGATTCAGGCTTGATAGAGGGGTTAGGTATTTCTCTAATCAAGAACAAAGACCTTGCCAACAATCTTCGGTCCGGTTGTGTATTAGGTACTACGGCTTGGGGCTTTGCCCGAGATGATATGACGGGGGAGTTGGATTATTTGTTTGTCGATGAGGCCGGGCAGGTCGCCGTGGCCAATCTGGTGGGGATCAGCCGTTCAGCCGCCAACTTGGTGTTGAAAGGCGATCAAATGCAGCTTGGCCAGCCGGTGCAGGGCACCCACCCTGGTGAAAGCGGGCAATCCATTTTGGAATACCTGTTACAGGATCACGCCACCATCCCACCTGAACTGGGTGTGTTCCTGGGGACAACCTACCGGATGCATCCAGAGGTAAACACGTTTATTTCCGAAGCGATCTATGAGGGCCGCTTGCACACTGCTGAGGGTAACGAAAAACAGGTGGTTCGCGTGCCTGTTGGCTATGAGGGAGCATTGATCAAAGAGGCTGGGATTATGTTCCAGCCAGTCGAGCATGAGGGCAACTCCCAAGCTAGTGAGGAAGAGGCTGCCGTTATCCTCGATATGGCCAACGAACTGTTGGGGCGTGAGTTTGTAGATCGGGATGGCAATGTCCATACCGTGGGGTGGGAGCATATCTTATTTGTTGCCCCATACAATCACCAAGTGGCGATACTGAAGCAAACGCTGGGTGAGCAGGCCAAGATCGGCAGCGTTGATAAGTTCCAGGGGCAGGAAGCTCCTATCGTGTTTCTGAGTCTTTGTGCCAGTGACGTGCATGAAGCCCCCAGAGGGGTCGGCTTCCTGCTGGATAAAAATCGGATCAATGTCGCCATTTCCCGCGCCCAAAGCTTGGTCATCGTTGTGGCAAGCCCCAAACTTGCGCTGGATTTTCATGGCAACATGGAAGACATGAAGCTGGTGAACCTGTTTGCTCGGTTGGTTCAGGAATATTCAGCATGAGTGTTAAGGGAGCTTTTGTATGTCTACATGGATGGTGACCACGTATGGCGATTGGTGGCGATTGTTTTGTTGTTTGGCCCTAGAGTATTTGTGGGTCATTAGGATCGAGGTTAAGGGTATCCTTTACGCTCCACCCACGCTCCACCCACGCTCCACAGACGGGACAATTGTGGACAATGCCAGACAATATGCAGTGAGTCACAAAGGCTATAAAATCCCTTTAAAAATAGCATAAAGCGTGGTTTACGGTTGTCTGGGGTGGTCTGGGAAAATGGTGCCGAGGAGAGGACTTGAACCTCCACGTGTATTTTAGCTAAATCTTACTCAGTCATAGCCTTTCTGGCTTCATCGAGCGTTATCATCAAGGTCATATCATTCGTCGGGGACTCATGAAATCCCCAGTGCTGATAAAAACTCCTGGCTTTATCCGATAACGCATGGACAAGCAGGGCGCGGATGCCTGCCTGTTCGGCAACAATAAGGGTGCGTTGAATGGCATCCTTCAGCATCCCGATGCCAATGTGTTTACCCTGCCAGTTAGCAT
>JAJFJG010000207.1 GCA_021774265.1 Nitrosomonas sp. | reverse complement strand
TGCCAGACACCAACCAGTAACATTTTGAATAACAATAGTCCAGGATAGGCTGGGCGGCCTGTTACATCAGATTTAGGAGAATAATGTTGGTTAATGGATTTTTCAATGGGCTTCCAATCGATTAAATGGTCAACTTGATTCAGAAAGTTGCCTTTACGGGTACGGCGAATGACATCAAAATCAGAGAAACTCATAACTTACATTTAACATACTGATTAGATACTGAATTTTACTACAGAATACATTTTTGATGGGGGTTTGCCGTGCAAAGGTCTCAGTCTCTAGTCCAAAATACTTTGACGACGTACAGATCGTTGCATAGGCAGTTTTCATAGTTTGAAAACCGCGCACTGGATTTATCAAGCGTTTGAGTTTGCCATGATCAGCTTAGACAATATTGTTCGGGTATTTTACTTGCCGGTGTACCGTATCCTTTGGGTATTTTTCTTCTTCCTGCAATTCAGCAATAGCGGGGCCGAAAGTCGGTGCTTTGTCTGCATTGATTGTCTTGGGATGTACCTATGGTTTTATGGATTTGAGTGCTTTGCTGAGAAACCACTTGGCCGCCTTAGTATTGCGGGTAGGAGAAAGATAGAAATCAATTGTGCGACTACATTTGTCAACAGTCCGGTATAAATACGCCCATTTTCCTTTAATCTTCACATAGGTTTCATCTACTCGTCAGCTACGGCCAATCGTTGGCTTATAGTACCATCGTAGGCGTTTCTCTATTTCCGGCGCATAATGTTAGACCCAGTGGTAAAGCGTTGTATGGTCTACTTCAAATCCTCGTTCCAGAATCATTTCTTCCAAGTCACGATAGCCTGACCCCGTACCATCTAACTCAACCGAGAATTACACTATTCTGGAAATGCCACCATTTAAAATCCGACATCGCGATATATCCTTAAAAACTCAATAATGCACCAACCGGCTTATTTCTTGTAACAGAGCCGGATTTTCTTCATTTCAATGATTTAACTTGTCAGTATTTGAATTAACGTTTACCGTCGTTAGATACGGACGTTTCTTCGATGACTTCTGTTTCCGAATGTTGTCCGGCAATTTCTTCTTTTAGTTCTTCCAGCAAACCGAGCCGGCGCGCGCGTTCTTCCCACTTCTTACGGGCCAATACCTGCATGTCTACGATATGGTCGGACTCGTCGACGATTTCCAAACCGAGCAGTGTTTCAATGACGTCTTCCATAGTCACCAATCCAGCGGTACCACCAAATTCATCAAGGACCAGTGCGATATGCTCGCGTTTTTCGATGAAATGATTGAATAGTTCCGGTATCGGAAAGCTTTCTTTCACTGCGATCATGTCACGTTTGATGGCCGATAATAGTGCCTTGTCCTCATTATTCACTAGCCGAAGGAGTAAATCGTTTTTCAAAAAATAACCTGTGACATGGTCGGGTGAGGCTTCAAAGATGGGAATGCGGGAAAATCTGAGATTGGAATGCTTTTCATGGAATTCACGTGCTGTCATTTTCTCCGGAGCTGCCACCATGACTGTGCGTGGTGTCATTACATCACGCGCCAGAACAGATTCGAACAGCATGAGGTTACGCATGATTATGGATTCTTTCTTATCGAGAACCCCTTGTTTGGCGCCGAGGTGGGCCATGGCTGAGAAATCTTCACGACTGAACACGCTCGCGTCTTTGTCTTTTTTTAAACTACGGGTAATAATCTGGCTGATATATACGAATGGCACCAACACGACCATAATAAATTGAAGACTCTTTACGGTGAAACCTGCTAGTTCCTGCCAATAATTGGCACCGATGGTTTTCGGTATGATTTCTGATAATAAAAGGATTGCCAGGGTCATAGCCACAGGTACTATTGTCGTCGACACAATTGATGTTCCCCAGATGAGGGCCGCCTGCGAACCTACGCCGATAGCGCCAACAGTATGTGCAATGGTGTTGAGTGTAAGAATGGCTGACAGCGGCTGATCAATATTGGCCTTGTATACTTCCAGCTTATGGCCGATAGGGTCACCTTCCTGCACTTTTTTTTCAGTGAACGATGGTGTGATACTGAGTAGTACTGCTTCCCAAATTGAACACAAGAACGAAAAAATAATCGAGACAAGAAAGAAAACGATGAGTAGTGTATACATGAGTGTATTGAAAACGAGATATGGGTACGATTATATACCGTTGCTTCTAATAACATTTGGTCAAATTAAAGCGCACCATTGTCTTTCATCAGCTGACAGATGCTCTTCTCTATTTAGATTTACCCACTCTCACTAAAGGAAAATCATGACTAAAATATATAAAGAATTTTCCGCGAAAAAACCGTTGAGCTATACGTTAAAGACAAAGTCACTCAAGAAAACTTCGATCGCATTGCTGGGAAACTTCACCAGTTTATTGAAACACATGGAAAAATAAAAGGCTCTATCACCGTTAGTTATTGGTAATCATGCAACCAAGTGAATTTACAATAAAATATTAGTGGGCTGTCCTAGTTAATCTAGAATGCTCGCGCCATTACGACTTAACTTTAGTGCAAGCTGATAAGTCGATTGCTAGTAATAGTGCCAATGCGAGTGGTAATGTGCTGGCACTGAGATCTGAACAATATTTGAATCGTAGCGTTGGTTTAATTCAAACGATAGAAGATATCTGCAATATCATACTTAAAAAAGTCGGTGGTGCACCTGTATTCGTACGTGATGTGGCTGAAGCAAAGATTGGTGCGGCGGTACGCCAGGGTGCCAACATTCGAGGGGGCTGCGGGTGGTATTGTCATGATGTTGCGTGGGGTTAATGCAATGGAAATTGTTACAAGCATCAAAGCACGTGTTGATGAGATCAATACGCAAGGACTATTGCCAAATGGCTTACAGGTCGTGCCATTTTATAATCACACAGACCTTGTGGATGCCGCATTATGGACTGTCACAATAGTATTGCTTGAAGGTGTCTTACTGGTTGTTATCATTTTGTTTGTTTTCATGGGAGATGTGCGATCAAGCCTGATTGTAGTGGCGACACTGATTATTACACCGTTGATTACTTTCATTGTTATGAACGATCAGGGTATTTCTGCTAATTTAATGTCGCAGGGAGGTTTGGCCATTGCCATTGCTCTCATGGTGGATTCGACTGTGGTGGTGGAGAACGTCCATCATCGACTAGGGCATTGCGAAGATACCATGAAGGCAAAAATTCACACCATTGTGGGTGCCGTCTCTGAAGTGGGTTAGCCCGTGAAAAGATCACCATCTTGGTTGCGGTTGTTTTACTGGGGACGTCATTTGCCTTGTTTCCTTTCCTAGGGAAATCGTTTATACCAACGCTGAAAGAAGGGGCTTTGACTCCGGTAATTATTCGTGTGCCGTCTATTTCATTGGAAGAACCCACTAAGATGGAAATGGAGGTCATGAAATAAATTGCCGCCATTCCTGGCGTGGCGAGTGTCGTGTTAAAAATTGGTCGCGGTGAATCACCTGCTGATCCTGCGGCACCTAACGAATCACAATCCTATTGTGACTATCGATCCCGATTCTGGCAGAACTCAAGATGAGATTGATGAAGACATACGCTATGCACTGTCAATCTTACCGTGTGTAATTAGCGCCCTATCACAACCGATTCAGGCGCGTGTCGATGAAATGATTACCGGTGTACGCTCACAAATTGCAATTAAGATATTCGGTGATGACCTGGATGAACTGCGAGAAATATTAGAACAAGTGGCGCGTATTCTTAGAACCATTTTGTAATGGTCTAATACTGTACGTCGTCAAAGTATTTTGGACTAGAGACTGTCTAAATTAAGAGACGGTTAGCTCATCAGATTTAAATTTCTTGATTGTTTATCGTAGTATATTTGTCGCCGCATAGCCAATGTTCGCTGTTTTATTTTCTCTCGTTT
>JAJFJG010000206.1 GCA_021774265.1 Nitrosomonas sp. | reverse complement strand
TTGAAGCAGGCATTGGATAGTTGGCTTAAATCTTTAGGTGACAATCATCCCAACGTTGCGATGGTCAGGAATAATCTGGGAAATGCATGGCAGGAAAAAGGTGAGTACGACAAAGCCATAACCTATTATGAACAAGCAGTGGATAGTTGGCTTGAATCTTTAGGTGACAATCATCCCAACGTTGCGATGGCTAGGAATAACTTGGGTGAAGTGTGGCGGAAAAAAGGTAATTACGACAAAGCTATAACCTACTTGAAGCAGGCATTGGATAGTTGGCTTAAATCTTTAGGTGACAATCATCCCAACGTTGCGATGGCCAGGAATAATCTGGGACTTGCATGGCAGGCAAAAGGTGAGCACGACAAAGCCATAGCCTACTTGGAGCAGGCATTGGATAGTTGGCTTAAATCTTTAGGTGACAATCATCCCGGTGTTGCGATGGCCAGGAATAATCTAGGATTTTCATGGCAGGCAAAAGGTGAGCACGACAAAGCCATAGCCTACTTGGAGCAGGCATTGGATAGTTGGCTTAAATCTTTAGGTGACAATCATCCCGATGTTGCGATGGCCAGGAATAATCTGGGATCTGCATGGCAGGCAAAAGGCAATTACGACAAAGCCATAACCTATTATGAACAAGCATTAGAAAGTTGGCGTAAATCTTTAGGTGACAATCACCCCAACGTTGCGACAGCCAACAATAATCTAAAAGAAGTATGGCGTGCGAAAAATGGGCATGATAAAAAAATGTAAAAAAAGAAAAAACTAAACGTGACAAACCTGACGATTAATAACGTGTTTTGGCGAGCATTGGCGGTAATAAAATCAATAAAAACAGTGCTAAATTAGTCCTGTTAATCCGTTGATCGTGATTTCGAACCTTACACGGCTTCCCAACAAAATTAGGCACTTAGCTCAATATAGACTAGGGCTTTTTTCTTTTCACTGGGCACTGTTGGGGCCCATCTAATTTAATTTTCCACACTTCAGAGGACGGACTAAAAAAACACCTTAATATCGATTAGAAAGCCGTAAAATTGGCGGCACACTTTTCTGCTAGAATGGCTCAGATAGTCATTTTTTCTACAACTTATTCAATAATCAATAGCTAATAATTATGCTGGAGTGGTGGAATTCATTTATAGAGTGGTGGAATCGACTAACTGTAAACGAAGTACAACTATTTATATTGTTGTTAGCCACGCTATTAAGTGGCTTAAGTTATCTAATCATAAAATTATTAAAATTATTAAAATTTTTCAAAAAAAATAATCATGAGTACAGTGGAGATGAATTAATAAACTTGGCGGAAAAACTAGCGTCGAAATATCGACAACAAGATGCCGAAACGATCAAGGAACTAGAAAGAACAGTTAAAGCACTAAGTCAGCAAGATTCGAGCAAGTACGACATCAATGAAGCTTTAAGTTTATTGTCTGAAGGAAAGACAGAAGAAGCAGAAAAAATCTTTGAGCTGGTCGCACTAGAAGCGCGACAAAATGGACAAGACTGGAATAAAAAAGAAGCTGAAGCTTTACACCACATTGGTTCTCTTTTCTATTTGCATGACACCCAGAAAGCATTTGATTCCTACAAACAGAGTACAGAATTAGATCCAAGCAATATAAATAGCTGGAATATGCTAGGTCATTTATACCTAAGAATAGGCCAGCTAGACAACGCGGAACAGGCCTATATGAATGTTTTAAATCTCGCGCACACTGATCAGAATAATCAGGCAATGGGATATGGTAACTTGGGGAATATATATGAAACCCGAAGTAATTTGGATAAGGCCATTGAGTTATATAAAAAGTCGCTATCCATCTATATAGAGCTGAGTAATAGAGAAGGCGTGTCTAGGCAATATGGCAATTTAGGGATTGTATATGTAACACGAGGAGATTTAGATAAGGCCATTGAGTCCCATAAAAAAGCATTAGACATCAATATAGAACTGGATAGGAAAGAAGGCATAGCTAGTAACTATGGCAATCTAGGAACCGTGTGCCGAATACGAGGTGATCTGGATAAGGCCATTGAGTTCCATAATAAGTCATTAGTTATTAACCAAGAGTTGGGTGTAAAAGAAGGTATAGCCGCCAGCTATGGTAATTTAGGCCTTGTTTATGAAACACGTGACGACCTAGATGATACACATGACGACCTAGATAAAGTACGTGACGATCTGGATAAGGCTATAGAATTTTATGAAAAAGCATTAACCATTTATATAGAACTGGATAATAGAGAAGGCATAGGCACCACTTACGGCAATTTAGGAATTGTGCATCACAAGTATACAGATTTGGACAAAGCTACCGAATTCTATGAAAAATCATTATCTATCTCAAAAGAACTAGGTAGTAAAGAAGGTATGGCCAGGCAATACGGTAATATAGGGTTAGTATATGAAGCACGTGAAGATCTGGATAAAGCTATAGAATTCTATGAAAAAGCATTAATCATCGATATAGAGCTGGATTATAAAGAAGGCATGTCAATCAGCTTCCAATATTTTCCAGTGTTAGCGCCTATCATGTAAAAACTTTATATGCATAAACAATAGTATAAAAATTAAATTGGTGCTGTTTTCTGAAATAAACTGCAAAAATTTCAACGCTGATTAACAGTCAGTGTTGAATAGCTTTATGGCCTTACAACAACAATTCCATCATCCCGCGCTATTCCACTAATTACTCTTCCTGATTCATTGCGAACCTGTACGACCTGTCCTTCCGCTGCATCTGCAAGTGCAAGGCCTTCTGAGCTAACGCTAAATCCTTGGCCTTGTATATGTAGGGTTACTTTTTGACCTCTCAGTATCACGTGAGGAAGTCTAAGAAAACTCTGGCGTAGTAATTGGCCGGATGAGAGACTAGATAACGGCACTTTGCCAATGACTTGAGATAATTCAGTAAATATTCCTTCTGGCATCTGCGTAAGGTTAACTCTTTGTAATGTTATATCTTCAGTAACAAGCGGTGTGCCCCGTGTAAGTGGTCTGGCGACATGTATAACGTCAGTCATTACTTGTATGTTAATTTGCACATAAAAAGTCCATGAACTTGGGCTGTTGCAGCGTACACCAACTGATGTATTGCCCCAAAGGCGGCTGCCTGTTGGCGTAAATGCTTCTAACTTTAAACATTTTGGTAATGTAATGCGGTTATCAATCTTTCCTTGGCTAATAATAACTTCGCCAGGCAACGTCTCTGTTTCACTCTTGACATAACTCTCTACTATTTTCAAAACAACGGACATTTTCTGAAGCTCAGATGGTTGTTTATGTTCCGATGCAGATAAAAGCATAGAAACGCCAGCTAATAAAAAGAAGCTGAAATGGCAAATTAGTTTATATTTCATGGAGAATTATATTTAATTAATTAAGGTTGTTTGATACCAACAATTTTTGCCGCTTCCGGCAATTCTTGCCGCCACTTATCCATAGTAATAAGAATGGTTCGCCTTTATATAAAGAGATAAAGACCCTTTCAGGTGCTATTCATTAGTTTGATGTTGTCGTCGAGGGAATAACATAGTTGGCACGATATGTGCTTAATAATCAGTATTGATGCAATTTTTGGATATTCATATGATCAGTAAACTTGATAACACACTAAGCTTTCACCAAACAGCGCTTTCACTTAGAACATCAAGACAAGAAATGCTGTCTAGTAATATTGCGAATGCCGACACACCAAATTTTAAAGCAAAAGATATAGACTTTACGAATGTGCTACGCGACGTGCTTTCTTCAAGCGCTAAAACACAAGGTCTAACGACGACTTCAGCGATGCATATTAATCCAGACTACGGAAATATTGCAAACACACAAGCATTGTATCGAGTTCCTCAACAACCCAGTGCCGATGGTAATACAGTCGATATGGATACTGAGCGAACACGATTTGCCGAAAATTCATTGAAATATGACGCAAGCATCACTTTTATTAGTGGTCAAATTAGAGGCTTGTTGTCAGCACTACAGGAGAGATAATAATGTCACTATTAAATGTATTTGATATCGCAAGTTCAGCAATGGCTTCCCAATCACAGCGATTGAATGTGGTTGCTAGTAATTTGGCCAATGCTGATAGTGCAACAAGTTCAACAGGGGAGCCCTATCGCGCTCGCCAAGTTGTATTCAGCACGATCCATAATGCAGCAAAACAACCAAGTGGCGTAAAAGTAGCGGGGGTTGTGCATGATCCTTCTCCCATGAGAGAAGTTTTTGAGCCGAATCATCCGATGGCTAAAGATGATGGGTTTGTAACTATGCCAAATGTCAGTACGGTTGATGAGATGGTGAATATGATGTCCGCATCACGTTCGTATCAAAATAGTGTCGACATGATGAACACAACAAAAAATTTACTGCAAAAAACACTTTCAATCGGTCAATAGAAGGAATAACGATCATGGAACAAGTTCAAAATTCTAGTGCTGCCCAAATTTTTGCTCCAGGTAATGAAACGGCTGCATCCAATAAAAATGGCGTAGTAGACCCTCAAGACCGATTTCTCAAATTGCTTGTCACTCAAATGCAGAATCAAGACCCATTGAATCCGCTTGACAACGCTGAAGTAACGAGTCAATTGGCTCAAATAAGCACGGTGACGGGTCTTGATAAGCTTAATGATACGTTGAAATTAATGGTTAGTGATCTTGATGCCATGCGTTCACTAGAAGCAACGTCAATGATTGGACATGGTGTGTTGATCCAAGGGACATCAATGAAGCTAGAAGATGAGCTTGCTATAGCGGGTGTCGATCTTCCGCAGCCAGTCGACGAGTTGGTTGTTTCTATCCAAGATAGTTCTGGGATTACCATACGTAATATGGCATTAGGCGAAAAATCAGAAGGTGTTAATACATTTGTTTGGGACGGCGTTACCGACAGTGGAACTGCTGCTGTCAATGGAAATTATAGTTTTACAGTTAGTGCCAAACAAGGTGATAAAGATATATCAGCCACAACACTGTCATTAACAACTGTGAATAGTGTATCTCCAGATGAAAAAGGTGCCATTCTCGATGTCGGTGAATTTGGATTTGTCGGAATGTCAGACATTAAGCAAATATTCTAATTAGGAGAAAGTTATGGGTTTTCAACATGGATTAAGTGGACTTAGTACAACATCTACAAGCCTTGATGTCATTGGTAATAATATTGCAAATGCAAATACTGCGGGCTTTAAGTTATCTAACGCTCAATTTACTGATGTCTATGCAAATGCTTTAGGCGGTGGATCATCAATCAATCAAGTGGGTATCGGTTCAAAAGTGGCGGATATTGCACAGCAGTTTTCTCAAGGTAATATTAGTTCTACTAGTAATCCACTTGATATTGCGGTCAATGGTGCAGGTTTCTTTCGCATGAATAATGGCGGAGAAGTTACTTATAGCCGTAATGGACAGTTTCATGTAGACAACAATGGTTTTATTGTCAATAGCGACAACCTTAACCTTACTGGTTATCAAACTGATGCTAAAGGTGCAATTATATCAACTGAGCCATCTAGTCTACAATTATCAACCGCAGATATCAGCCCATCAGCTACAACAACTTTTAGCGCTGGTATTAATCTTGATTCGCGTACGGCTGTGCCTGCTGTTATTCCAGCCTTTGATGCGACTGATCCAACTACCTATGCCAATTCAACATCGGCATCAATATTTGATAGTCTAGGTAACTCTCATGTATTTACCATGTTTTATCAGAAAACAGGTAGTGGTACCTGGGACACATTTGCAACGGTTGATGGCGCCACAACAGCAGCGGGTGTTCCTGTCGGGGTTACATTAGGTGGCGGTGCTTCACAAGCACTTACTTTCGATACTAATGGACTACTAACTGCACCAGCTGCGCCCATAGTCGCATCGATCGATCTCGCTGCAATTGCAACAAACTTAGGTACTGTGAACGATGCAACGACGCCATTGGATTTTACTCTGGATCTTTCAACTGCAACTCAATTTGGAGCAAATTTTGGTGTCAATTCTTTGAGTCAAGATGGTTTTGCATCGGGAAGATTAGCTGGGTTTTCTGTAGCTGACGATGGGACAGTTAGTGGTAGTTTTACAAATGGGGAATCTCGCACATTGGGTCAAGTTGTGTTGGCGAGCTTCGCTAATCCGCAAGGTCTTATCCCGTTAGGTGGTAGCCAGTGGGCACAATCAGCTGATTCTGGAGAACCATTAGTAGGTGCGCCGAGAACTGGTCCATTAGGTCTCTTGCAGTCTTCTTCTATTGAAGAATCAAATGTCGATTTGACAACGGAATTGGTCAACATGATAACGGCACAGCGTAATTATCAGGCAAATGCAAAAACCATTGAAACACAAGATGCCATATTACAGACATTAGTTAATCTCTAGTTGCTTTTCATTTTAATAACTAACTTGTCTTGCAATTATTATTCTTATTATATTGAGAAAAGATTATGGATCGAATGATATATACGGCAATGACTGGCGCGATACACACGCTGAATCAGCAAGCCACTGTTTCGCATAATTTAGCCAATGCAAGTACGGCGGGTTATCGCGCGGAGTTAAATACTTTTCGTGCCACGCCAATTTTTGGTAATGGCCTGCCTACGCGTGCTTTCGTCGTTGACTCAACTCCTGGCGCAGATTTTAGACCAGGGCCAATTCAGCAAACTGGGCGTAATCTTGACGTGGCAATCAAGGGTTCCGGCTGGATTGCAGTAGAACTTGCTAATGGCGAGGAAGTTTATACTCGTCAAGGTAATTTGCAAATTAGTGCTAATGGCCTTTTGCAGACACCCAATGGACTCAATATTAAAGGTGAGCGTGGTGCTATAGCAATACCACCAAATTCAAGAATAATTATTGCTAAAGATGGCACGGTTTCGGCAGTTCCTATTACGCCTCTGCCTAATACAGTTGTAATCGTTGACCGGATTAAATTAGTTGACCCACCAGAGAATGAGCTAACGAAAGGCGAAGATGGTTTGTTCCGCGTAAAACACGGTAATGCGATATTGGCTGATGCTAATGTACAGTTGCATGATGGTGCATTGGAAGGGAGTAATGTCAACCTTGTGCATGAGATGGTTAGTATGATTACGCTAGCGCGTCAATTTGATATGCAAATGAAAATACTTGAGAGTGCAGAGCATAATGCACAACAAGCAAGTGAAATTATGGTTCTACGAGGATAAATAGATATCAAATATTTATTTTAATTGTGTGTTTGCGTAAATGAAATGAGGTGAATTATGACTAGGTCTCTATGGATATCAAAAACAGGTCTTGACGCACAGCAGACTAAGATGGATGTTATTGCGAATAATTTGGCGAATGTGAGCACGAATGGTTTTAAACGTGCGCGTCCTGTGTTTGAAGATTTGCTCTACCAAACAATACGTCAACCAGGTGCACAATCATCGCAGTTAACGCAGCTCCCATCAGGATTACAGCTTGGTGCAGGTGTGCGGCCTGTAGCAACACAGAGTATTTTTACGCAAGGTGGTCTGCAGCAGACTGACAACCAACGTGACATAGCTATCAATGGCGAAGGTTTTTTTCAAATATTACGACCGGACGGCACGCTTGCTTATACGCGTGACGGCGCATTTCAGTCTGATATCAATGGACAGTTGGTCACATCCAGCGGGTTTGTTCTGCAACCAACGATTACGGTTCCACCAAATACACTAAATATTACAATTGGTAGTGATGGTACCGTTTCTGCGTTAGTTCCTGGGTCAGCCGCACCAGTGCAAGTTGGCAATATGCAATTAGCCAGCTTCATCAATCCGGCCGGTTTACAGAAAGTTGGTGAGAATCTCTATTTGCAAACGGCTTCTAGTGGCGTTGCGAATCAGAATGCTCCAGGTACTAATGGTATGGGGCTACTTAACCAAGGTTTTGTAGAAACTTCCAATGTGAATGTTGTGGAGGAGTTGGTCAGTATGATTCAAACACAGCGTGCTTATGAGATTAATTCAAAATCAATTGAAACGTCAGACCAAATGCTGCAGCGTTTAGCGCAACTTTAGTGAAATTGTTTAAAGGCTGATATTAATGAGCATCAAAATAAGATTAAATCATTTGCAATATTATCTTATATTAATAGTGCTATTAAGCACCATGACTGGTTGTGCGATTAAGCCATCTACATCGTTGCATCAGCCAATTGCTATGCATCCCACGCCTTATGTAGCATCGATAGATCACGATGGCAGTATATTTCAGCAGACCAGTAACAGTTCTCAAGCTGGAAATCGATATATTCCGTTATTTGAAGATAGAAGAGCGCGGGGTGTTGGCGATACTATTATTGTCACATTAAATGAGAGAACTAATGCCAGCAAGCAGTCCGGTAGTAATGTAGATCGTACAGGTAGCTTGGGAATGTCGGTTCCTAGTTTCCTTGGACTGCCGTTAAGTCTATTGCAAAAAACTGAAGCAGAGACAAGTACAACTAATACATTCGATGGTAGTGGCGCAAGTTCAAGTAATAATGATTTCACTGGCACCATTACGGTAACTGTTATAGAGGTGTTACCCAACGGTAATTTGTTGGTGAGCGGCGAAAAATTAATCGGAATCAATCAAGGTCAAGAGTTCATAAGGCTCTCTGGCATTATCAACCCGATCAATATTATGTCTAATACGGTGTCTTCGGTACAAGTAGCCGATGCTCGCCTTGAATATCGTGCAAATGGTTATATTGATGAAGCGCAAACAATGGGCTGGTTGTCACGTTTTTTCTTGAATGTATCCCCGTTTTAATTATGTAAAATAAAATCTTAAATTTACAGACGAGATAATTCATATCATGAAATTACATCGCGCAATTATTTTTATAATCCTGCTGATAGCTTTACTTGCGCCAAGCCTAAGTGTAGCTGAGCGTATAAAAGATTTGGTTTCCATACAAGGCGTTCGTAGTAACCAACTCATTGGTTACGGTCTGGTTGTTGGTTTAGATAACAGTGGTGATCAGACGACACAGACACCTTTTACAGTCCAAAGCATTATCAATATGTTGGGTCAGCTAGGTGTAAATCTGCCGCCGGGCACAAATCTACAATTGCGTAATGTTGCAGCAGTCATGGTTACGGCTACCTTGCCTCCATTTGCGAAACCGGGCCAAAATATTGATGTCACGGTGTCATCAATGGGTAATGCTAAAAGTCTGCGTGGTGGTACGCTAGTCATGACTCCACTTAAAGGAGTTGATAGTCAAGTCTATGCTATGGCGCAAGGTAATATATTGGTGGGTGGCGTGGGTGCCGCAGCAGCGGGTAGTAGTGTGCAAATTAATCATTTAAGTGTTGGACGTATCTCGGGAGGAGCAACGGTTGAACGTGAAGTTCCCTCAACGCTTGGGCAGGGTGAGTATGTCAATCTAGAGTTAAATACTACAGATTTTACTACCGTGCAACGCATAGTTAATGTCATTAACCATACAATCGCACCAAATATTGCCACGGCAATTGATGGTCGCATGATTCAAGTTCGGGCGCCAACGCCGAGTAATCAACGTGTTATGTTTATTGCTCAACTCGAAAGTCTGGAAATAACACCGGCACAAGGATCTGCTAAAGTTATCGTCAACTCTCGTACTGGCTCAGTAGTCATGAACCAAGCAGTTAAGCTTAACGCTAGTGCGGTAGCTCATGGTAACTTGTCAATTATTATTAATAGTGAACCTATTATTAGTCAGCCAGGTGCGTTTTCAGAACGCGGCGAAACAGTCGTGGCGCAACGTGCACAAGTTGAAATCCGAACCGATGAGGGTAATTTAATGGTCGTGCCTAGTGGTGCTGACCTTGGTGAAGTTGTAAAAGCATTAACCGCTATAGGTGCAACTACACAAGATTTACTTTCAATTTTGCAAGGACTGAAAGCAGCAGGTTCACTACGCGCTGATTTAGAGGTAATTTAAAGAAACCGACCGATGATTAATACTTATGACATTTCGAGTAAGCTGGCAGTTGACACGAGAAGCGTTGATGATCTTCGCTTGCAAGCAAAAAAAGATCCAGATCAGGCGTTGAAAGAAGTCGCCAAGCAATTTGAAGCCTTATTCGTTCATATGATGCTTAAGAGTATGCGTGAGGCAACACCAAAAGATGGAATGTTCGATAGTCAACAAACGCAATTTTATACTCAAATGCTTGATCAACAATTAGCACAGAGCATGTCTTCAAAAGGCATTGGTTTGGCTGATATGATGATAAAACAATTAGCACAGACGTCGATTAGGTCGCCATCAACTGATTCATTTGATTCTAAAAGTCTTTCGCCTGTTTCCCATCATAAAGGGGATGTTTCAAATTTACTTTGGCCATCAATAAATAGTACAGAAGGGTCTAATAGACATGAGAAATCAACAAATACATTTGTTAGCGAGACATCTAGCGTTCCATTAACGCCAAATAGCACGATATCAATATCATCAGGAAAGCCAGAAGAGTTTGTTAGTGCTGTATGGACTCATGCAAAGGAAGCGGCAAAATTAACCGGTATACCCGAACACTTTATGATCGCTCAGGCGGCTTTAGAGAGTGGTTGGGGTAAACATGAAATTCGTCATGCGGACAACAGTTCAAGTTTTAATTTATTCGGTATTAAAGCAGGGAAGAACTGGAGTGGGGCAATTGTAGAAGTTGTTACAACTGAATATGTCAATGGTGTAGCTGAGAAAATGACTGAAAAATTTCGTGCTTACAATTCGTATGCTGAAAGCTTCCAAGACTATGCTAACTTGTTATCCAAGAATCCTCGCTATGAAGCTGTTCTTAAAAGCCAAGATGCGTCTGGATTTGCATATGGGTTGCAACGTGCTGGATATGCAACTGATCCTATGTATGCAGACAAACTTATGCGCATTATTAATAGCAGCCCAATCAAAGATCATCAAATGATCTAAAGAATCGAACACTATAAATTCTTTTTTAATAGTGCCGTTAGATTTAGCAAGCAGGAATATCCTGCATAAATAATAAGTGAACTTATGGGAATTTTAGATATTGGCGTATCTGGTTTATCATCTGCAAGGGCTAACCTACAGACGGCTAGCCATAATATCAGTAATGTAAATACACCAGGTTATAGTCGACAGCAGGTAATTCAAGCCACCAATCTTGCACAATCAACTAACGCAGGTTTTATTGGGCAAGGTGTTCATGTATCGACTGTTGAGCGTGTTTACAGTCAGTTTCTTGTGAGTCAATCGCTTCAAGCTCAGACAAAAAGCAGTCAGTTAGATACTTATCTGACGCAAATGTCTCAGGTTGATAATTTATTAGCAGATACAAGTGCTGGTTTATCACCGGCATTACAAAATTTCTTTGGAAGCTTGCAGGATCTTGCTAATAATCCTGCTTCGGTGCCATCTCGTCAATCGTTATTAAGTAACTCTGAGGCTTTGGTTTCAAGATTCCAGGCTCTGGATGAAAATCTATCAGCTTCACGTGAAGGCATTAATTCACAGGTTCAATCCACTGTTACTGAAATCAATTCAATAGCGACAAATATTGCAAACCTAAATAATAATATTACTGTTGCTGAGGGAACAACAGGTGGTCAGCCGCCCAATGATTTATTAGATCAGCGTGATGCCTTAGTCTCTGAGCTTGGTAAATTAGTGAATACCAATTTTGTTAGACAAAGCAATGGAAACTATAATGTTTTTATTGGTAACGGTCAGCCATTAGTTGTTGGTGCAGAAACAATGACACTAAGAGCTGTTACTTCACCTGATGATCCATTAGAGACAACAGTTGGTTTTGTTGCCGGAAATAAGACGGTATTAATTCCAGAAGAACATTTACAAAGTGGCGGAAGTTTAGGCGGCTTATTAGCGTATCGTAACGAAACACTGGATAGTGTGCAGAATTCATTAGGTCGTATTGCTATAGGTTTGGCTCAAACACTAAACGATCAACATAGACTTGGACAAGATTTAAATGGTGATTTAGGTGGTGATCTTTTTAATGTGCCAAGTCCAAAAGTTATTTCAGTTACAGGTAATGCGCCAGCTTCCAACATCACTATGAATATCAGTGATGCTACAGCACTAACAACTAGTGATTATAGGTTTTCTTACGATGGTGCAGATTATTCATTAACGCGATTATCAGATAATATCTCAGTTACCACTGCCGCTTTACCTACAGGTGCCGCGCCCTTAGCACTTGATGGCGTTAGTGTAACCGGGGCAGTGATTAACGCAAATGAAAATTTCATAATTCAGCCAACACGTGATGGCGCCAAGAATATTTCTGTATCAATTAGCGACACGGCCAAGCTTGCTGCTGCCGCGCCAATTGAGACAAAGTCTTCGTTGTCCAATATTGGGTCAGGTACTATTAGTGCCGGTACAGTGAACCCGCTTCCAATAGACGCAAACCTGCAACAACCCCTTACGATAACTTTCCATACACCTGCGGATGGACAATTTGATGTGACGGGAACAGGTGTTGGCTTGCCTGCCGTGAATCAGGTTTATACCGATGGTGCAGATATTACTTTTAATGGTTTAACTGTTCAGATTAGCGGCACTCCAGAAGCTGGTGATGTATTTAGCATTGGTCCAAATAACAATGGTGGTAGTGATTCACGTAACGCATTATTGATAGCTGGATTGCAAACAAAAAATATCTTAGTTGGCGGTACAGCCAATTATCAATCGACCTATGGTCAGCTCGTTAGTCAGGTTGGTAATAAAACAAGGGAGCTTATCGTAACTAGCGAAGCTCAGGCAAACTTATTAGCTCAAACAAATGAATCATTACAATCACTGTCCGGCGTGAATCTTGATGAAGAAGCTGCGAATCTATTGCGATATCAGCAGGCGTTCCAGGCGTCAGGTAAGATTATAGAAGTAAGTAGCACCTTATTTGATACGTTACTCAATATTGGATAACGATCAACTATAAAGGCAAATATTTATGATACGTTTAAGTACAAACACCATCCATGACAAAGCTGTCACTTCTATACTGCAGCAGCAAGATAGACTCCTTAATGTTCAACAGCAAGTGTCGACGGGACGACGTATTTTGACGCCAGCAGATGACCCTGTCGCCTCAGCGCGTGCGTTAGAAATAACGCAAGCAGCTACCCTAAATACACAGTATTCAGAAAATCGTAATATCGCCGCCACCAATTTAGGCGTTGTTGAAAGCACATTAGATGGTGTGACACGGCTGATACAGAATGTGCAAACAGCAGCTGTCAGTGCTGGAAATGCGACATTTACTGAGTCAGATAGGCAAAGTGTTGTTACCGAATTGCGAGGTCGATTTGAAGAATTAGTAGGACTTGCGAATACTACCGATGCAACAGGCCAATATTTGTTCTCTGGTTATAAGGGAGATACTATTCCATTTGTTAAAACAGCTACAGGAGTTGTGTATAACGGCGATCAAGGTGATCGAAAAATACAAATTGGCGCATCACGCCAGATCTCGACAGGTGAATCGGGTACTGATGTTTTTGAGCGTATAAAAAATGGAAACGGTGTGTTTGTAACAGCGGCTAACTCAGGAAATGTTGGTGCAGGTGTTATTGATGTCGGTTCGGTGACAGCTCCCGCAAGCCTAACTGGAAATAATTACGAAATTACTTTTACGGTGACACCGCTGCCAGTTAGAACGACAACTTATGAAATTGTTAACACGACGACAGCCGCTATAGTCTCTACTGGAAATCCCTATGCCAGTGGTGATGCAATAACGTTTGATGGTCTCCAATTAAGCATCAATGGAGAACCCTCAGATACTGACAAATTCACTGTGACTGCTAGCTCTAATGAAAGTATCTTTAAAACAATTGATGACCTTATCAATGTATTGTCACAATCGTCAACCGGACAGCCTGGTGGTACTAGACTTATTAATGGGCTAAACACTGCTTTTCAGAATTTAGAAAATGATTTAAACCAAGTTTTAACGACCCGAGCCACCATAGGGTCACGTTTGCAAGAAGTTGATATGCTACAAAATATTGGTGAAGATTCTGCCATTCAATTTCAACAAAATCTCTCTGAGTTACAAGACGTGGATTATGCAAAAGCAATTTCAGAGCTAAATCAACAACAGGTCTTCCTTGAAGCTGCGCAAAAATCCTATATGTCGGTAACGAGTTTATCTTTGTTTGATTTTATATAGTTATATTAATCTAAGCAAAGTTGTAAGTAAGTATGACTTGATTAGACCACAACGCACTTTGGCATGTGAAGAAAAGAACGGTTCATCTGGCAAGTGCGTACATATTAGATGAAAATGCATGCTGTAAAACAGAGAAGAAGGCTTTGAAATTGCCATTGGACATTAATGACGAGGCTTTATCAACATGTCTACTAGTTTGCTGTACTACGCCTTTGGCATATTCGGGTGTTTGATCGTTTTCATATCATCAAGCTATTCAACGAAAAGCTAACAAAACTAAGTCGTGACCTACAACGAGAAGCGGACAAAGAACTGGGTAAGCCCATTCTAAAAAGTGTCCGTTAGTTGTTACTCAGGAACTTTTACAATCTGGACGGTACGCGTGATGAGCGTCAACGTCTGGACAAAGCGTTAAGAGTTATGCATCCCTGGCAATAGTTTATTACATGAAGGAAGAATGACGCAATATCTGACATCAACCAGACAAAGCTCCAGCTCAGCAGACACTAGATGAGCGGATCAAAAAAACTGCCGTTTCAATGTCAACATGCTCAAGCCGTTTTCCAAAAAATTACTGCTCACCACTCAGGTGTCCTTGCTTATTTCGACTTCGATGGTTTGTCAACCGAGCCGCTGGAGGATACCAATAACAAGACCAAAACGCTGAATGAAAGCAAATTTGTTCTAGTCGGCTGATCCGTGTGTATGCACTTTTTGGATGAGCCAGATTTTTATAACAATAGAGTTGTTCAGAGTATACTCATTTTCTCAATTCCACCCATATAAGGTCGCAGCGTAGTCGGAATAGACACACTGCCATCCGCATTTTGGCAATTTTCTAAAATAGCGACCAGGGTTCTACCGACTGCCAATCCTGAGCCATTTAATGTGTGTAATAGCTCTGGTTTTCCTTTGGTGTTACGGAACCGTGCTTGCATACGTCGTGCTTGGAAGGCTTCACAGTTGCTACATGAGGAAATCTCTCGGTAGGTGCTTTGCGCGGGTAGCCAAACTTCAATGTCGTAGGTTTTAGTAGCAGAAAAGCCCATGTCGCCGGTGCATAGTGTCATTATGCGATAAGGTAGTTCCAATTTTTGTAGAATCATTTCTGCATGACTGATGAGTTGTTCCAGCGCATCATAAGATTTCTCTGGATGGACGATGTGCACCAGCTCCACTTTATCAAACTGGTGTTGGCGGATGAGTCCACGGGTATCTCTGCCGTAGCTGCCCGCTTCGGAACGAAAGCAAGGTGTGTGAGCGACATATTTAATCGGAAGCTGTTCGAGTGGCACGATTTCGTTACGCACCATGTTGGTGATGGGGACTTCTGCGGTAGGGATTAAATGAAAATTGGGTGCTTTGTCCTCATGGCCGCCAGCATAGACCGCAAACAGGTCCTCTTCAAATTTGGGGAGTTGTCCCGTGCCACGTAGGCTGTCGCTATTAATTAAATAGGGAACGTAGACTTCGGTGTAGCCATTTTCCTGTGTGTGCGTGTCTAACATGAATTGTGCTAATGCGCGGTGTAGGCGAGCGAGTGCGCCGGTCATCACATTGAACCGTGATCCACTGAGTTTTACTGCGGTTTCAAAATCTAATAGACCCAAGTCTTCACCTACACTGACGTGATCTTTTATCTTAAAATCAAAGTTGCGTGGTGTTCCCCAGCGACGTATTTCAATATTGTCTTCTTCGCTCTTGCCTTCTGGTACGCTTTCATGGGGTAGGTTGGGTACTTCCAGCAACATGTGCTGCATTTTAATTTGAATTTGTTCCAGCTGTGTTTCGGCTTGTTTTAGGTCATCACCTAGATTGGCGATTTCAGCAAGAATGCTCGACACGTCTTCGCCTTTGCTTTTAGCATGACCAATTTGTTTGGAAACCGTATTACGTCTGGCTTGTAACTCTTGAGTCAGCGTCTGAATCGTTTTTCGCTCGGCCTCAAGGGAATTAAAAGCGTCGACAGGGAAAGCAAAACCACGTTTAGCCAGGGTTTTGCTGACATTTTCAAGGTCGTTGCGTAATTGCTGTATTTCTAACATGCTAACTCCAAATAACTTTGTTGGGTTTGTCGTTTAATTTGTCTTCTTGGCTTGCTCATCAAGCTCACGCAAATAGTCTAGTTTTTCCATGATTTTCTTTTCTAGTCCGTAAGCAGTTGGCTGATAAAAATGCGTCTTTGGCATGTCATCCGGAAAATAATTTTCTCCCGCTGCGTAGGCATTGGGGCAGTCATGCGCGTAACGGTATTTATGCCCAAAGCCAATGTCTTTCATCAGTTTAGTGGGCGCATTGCGTAAATGATTAGGCACATTGCGCGATTTGTCGCGTGCAATAAATGACTGCACCTTATTATAAGCCATATAAGCGGCGTTACTCTTCGGCGCACAGGCAAGATAAAGGGCAGCTTGTGCGAAAGCAAGTTCGCCTTCTGGACTGCCTAGGCGTTCATAAGTCTCGCAGGCATCCAGTGTCATGCGTAGCGCACGAGGATCTGCGATGCCAATGTCTTCAATGGCCATGCGCACCAATCGTCGCCCAATATACAGGGGGTCAGCACCGCCATCTAGCATACGGCACATCCAATAAAGCGCGGCATCCGGTGAAGAGCCGCGCACTGATTTATGCAATGCCGAGATCTGCTCATAAAACTCATCGCCGCCTTTATCAAAGCTACGGTTGTTGCGAGACAGTGAATTGCGCACAAAGTCGATACCAATATCTGAAATCTCTGCAATCTCAGCGGCGCTTTTTATTTGTTCTAGTAAGTTCAACAGACGTCGCGCATCACCATCAGCAAATTCTACCAGTGACTGCTTAGCATCCTCATCAAAGCTAAGGGATTGCAACGCGAATGCTTTTGCACGCAGGAATAATTCTCCTAACTCTTCTTTGGATAAAGACGAGAGAATATAAACCTGTGCGCGGGAGAGCAGTGCGCCATTGACTTCAAATGAGGGATTTTCAGTTGTCGCGCCAACAAAGGTGACGAGTCCTTGTTCAACGTAGGGCAGAAAGGCATCTTGTTGAGATTTATTAAAACGGTGGACTTCATCAACGAACAAAATGGTGTGGCGGCTAAATTGCTGCAGCGAAATTTGCGCTTGCTCTATGGCTTGGCGAATGTCTTTAACACCGGACAGAACCGCAGACAAGGCGATAAATTCAGTATCAAATTCAGCCGACATAAGTCGCGCCAGTGTTGTTTTTCCCGTGCCGGGTGGTCCCCATAAAATCATCGAATGCGGCTTGCCGGATTCAAATGCTAAGCGTAATGGCTTTCCTGCACCGAGTAAATGGGTTTGCCCGATGATGTCATCCAGTTTTTTGGGACGTAGTTGTTCGGCTAGGGGACTAGCCGGCTGGTTTTGTGCAAACAAATCAGTCACTGATGACATCCGCATCAACGGGTGGAACGAAAGTAAAAGTATCCGCAGGCAATTTGATGTTTTGTTTCAACTCGGTGAAAGTGAGTAGGGTGGTCTGACCAAAATTATCACGCAACACCATCAACTGCAACGTGCCATCTTGAGAAAAACCCAACTGAATAAACTCAAAAGAACTCTCTGATGTTTTTGGGATAGCTTCCAACCACACAATTTGGTTTTGTAAACCCAGCTCAGTAATTTTAAAATTCTCTTCAATCGCACTGTCTCCAGCCAACAATGCGGCTGGACTGCTGCCAATGGCAATATCAAGCTGACGTACAGTGACCTGGTTTAAATCCTCGTCATAGAACCAGACTTTATCGCCATCGCCGACAATCAATTGCTCATAAGGTGTCTTGTAAATCCAACGGAATTTACCCGGACGCTCAAACACCATCGTACCGGTAGATTCTTGTATGACTTGTGCGGTTTTATCGAGCAATGTTTGCGAGAATTCAGCTTGTACCGTACGCGCATCTTTAATAAATGCATTAAGGCTATCGGTAGCTGTTGCCTGTGCTGTTATTGAGATTAAACAAAGTAGAAAAACAAGGGAACAACGTAAGTGACGCATAATGTTCCTTAAATTATAGTTATTTGGCGCTAATCAGTTGAAGAAAAAATAAAATGAATTTGGAAGCAACTATTTTACGCAACATTCATTTGCCGTTCCAGCAAGAATTTAAAAGCTCTTGCATTGGGTGTTGATTAGAGACTAATTATGTTCTGTTATCAGGTGGATGAGACGAGAGAGTAGGCCTGTAGTAAATGTGAAACTGAGGGATCCGACGAAGTCGGTTAGATCAAGTCTAGCCTAATTCTGTTTTGGCGTACAAATATAGGGCTAAATGTGTTGCGCAACGGCAAAATTTATAGGGCTCTATTGCAAAAAATAAAAAATAAAAAATAAAAAATAAAAAATAAAAAATAAAAAATAAAAAATAAAAAATAAAAAATAAAAAATAAAAAATAAAAAATAAAAAATAAAAAATAAAAAATAAAAAATAGCTA
>JAJFJG010000205.1 GCA_021774265.1 Nitrosomonas sp. | reverse complement strand
CTTCTTACTTCAGCAATAATATCCATACTTAACACTCCAGAGTTCTCCGACAAAATGTCGGATATTAATCAATCTGGGGTGGAAACTTTTCAACGCTGTTTTCCCCAGAACTCTGGTAAGTTTTGCACGCTGATTAACAGCCAAGCGCTGGCTAATGCTTTCAGTAGAACTAAAAGAACTCGATGCGACGCTTGATCATTTGACAAGTCAGTCAGCGAAACGTCTTCGGAGCCAGTTTGGAGTTGGACCACAAACGGCGGTGATACTACTTGCTGTGGCAGGAGATAATCCAGAACGTTTAAGGAATGAAGCAGCGTTAGCTGCGTCATGCGGCGGGAGTCCACTACAGGCATCCTCGGGAAAGACTATCCGCCATCGATTAAATCGAGGAGGCAATCGATCTGCAAACAACGCGCTATGGACTATCGCGATGGTACGCATGCGCAGTGAGCCGAGAACCCAAATCTATGTGGCACGACGTGCTGCTCAAGGGATGTCAAATAAGGAAATTCAGCGTTGTCTGAAACGGTACATTATTCGTGAACTATATCCGCTTATTCTTGCAGATTTGTCAGATGCGGCCACAATTACTTGACATAGGAGCGTCAACGCACCAATGGAGAGCTTCTTCGGTTCGATAAAAACTAAAAGCTTGCATCATATCAATTTAAAACAAGAAACAGCCCTAAGCAGGTTGTCTTTGATTATATCGAAGTGTTTTATAATCGCGTTAGGCGACATGCAAAAATCGGTAATCAAATACCCGCCGACTTTGCTGAACAGTTCTACAATCAAAAACAAATCGTTGCATAATGCTAGCGACTTATCCGTCCTCAAACGCGGACCCAGCTCAAACTACCACATGCCTCCATACCGATCAGGCAGGGTTCTATATTGGCGAAGAACTTTGTAATCTTGTTCCGGCGCAGTTGCTTACGCAACACAATCTTACCGTGCTTATCCACACCGTGAATCTGAAATATTTTTTTTGCTAAATCAATACCTATTGTTGTAATCTTCAGGTTGGACGCTCCTCTCTAGTTTAGTGGGCTTTACTGCAACACTACTTTGGCATGTTGATGCCGTTTAGGGTAGTAAGCTCCATTCCATTACTTTTATTCCGCGACAATCGCAAAATCTCGTACGTTTCAGTGGTACATTTTTACACCGCTATTTATCAATTTATTTGAAACTGATTGGAATGGATTTGGCCGTTTTAATTAGTTCTTCAAATGGCACGCCTCTTCCAATGAAATAACCCTGAACGGTATCACATCCAAGTGCTTGTAATCTTTCATAAGTAGGGAGGTCCTCGACACCCTCTGCAATGACATGGAGATCAAGTTGGTGGCCCATATTAATCATAGAATCAACAATGCGCTCATATGCAGGTTGAGCTAGCATGTCCATGACAAACATCATGTCGATTTTGATTTCGTCCAATGGTAACCGCAACAAACGTTCCATAGATGAATAACCTGTTCCAAAATCGTCCATTGCGAGTTTAAATCCGATACTTTTAAGCGCATGCAGTGTTTCTAAAGAACCGGGATGATATTCCATGACTGCGGTCTCTGTTAGCTCGATCATAACGTCACCTGGAGGCACTCTCCATATATCAATCGCCTGTAAAAGCGAATCAACTAGTTCCGAGTCGTACAAGTCGCCAGCGGACAAGTTGATTGAAACCCCGGCATCCAAGCCTGCTCTGCGATACTCAGCACATTGCCTCAATGCAGTATTAAAAACCCATAACGTCAGCTTAGTCATCAGTTCGGTTCCTTCTGCAACATCTACTATTTTGTTTGGAGGGATCATTCCTCTTATTGGATGGTTCCATCGTAATAATGCTTCAGTTGATCGAATTTTCCCTGTGGCTATCGATAACTGGGGTTGATAGACCAGATGCAAATCACCTGTTTCGATTGCTTGATCTAGTTCTGCCCAAATATCGGCTCCAGAAAATAATAAATCGGTTTCTTTCTCGTCAAATAACTGGATGTTTTCTCTATTGCTTTTTGCTTGTTGAAGTGCAGTGCTCGCGTTGCTCATGAGCTGCTTGAGGTCTTTGCTACTGCTATTCAATGCCACACCTATACGGGGCAACAAGACTATGCCCCGGTTGTTGAATAAAAAGAGCGGTGTAAAAATCCGCAAGATTTTGTGTGCTGCTAATATGGCATGATTACAAGTTAACAGATCAGCAAGTAAACAACTTATTTGATAGCGCCCAGTTGGGCCGACAATATCTGTTGTATTTAATTCGCCATGCAAATGTTGAACTAGTTCATCCAAAATCTCATCAACTTCGGTGTATCCTAAAGTAGCGTCGAGTTCGGGCAGCCCTTCAAGATTCAACACAATTACGGCACTATACTTATGAGCTTTATTTACATCAAACAATGTTTCTGAAGCCGTTTGTAGAAAATCCTGGTAGGAGTATTTTGTCATTGATTAACTGATTAAGATTTTATAAATAGTATTTCTTAATATCGACATCATAAGCACCATGAGGCAAATCCTGAATAATGGTGTATGGAACGCCATCAGGACTAGGTTTTAGTAATCTCAAATCCCTGGTTTCTGGTGTCTCGTAAGGACGTTTGTTGGCATCAAGAACGACCATGACAGATGGCAAAGATCTTTTAGAGCGGCTATGTGTCAGCACAATTGCAACTTCACCTGTATTGAGTTCCACAAGACTTCCAACGGGAAAAGCCCCGATACAATATTCAAATTGTTCTACCAGTGTTGCATTAAGTCCGCAGAAAGACATTCCCTTAAGCCGACTAAAAACTTCCGGTAATCTTGTTGCCGACGAGCTAGGTTGTGATCTAACAAGTTCTAGGTAGGTGTCGACAATTGCAGCCATTCGCGCATAAGTGCTGAGTTGATTAGCAGTCAACCCACGTGGGTAGCCGCTACCATCCTCACGTTCATGATGCTGTGAAATTATTTCTGACACTGCTTCAGGAATATTATCGGATTGCTGAACTATTTCTTCACCGTAAGTAACGTGGTCTTTTATGTGATCATATTCTTCAGGTTTGAGTAAATGTGCCTCATTCCTTATTTTCGGGGATATACGTAATTTACCGATATCCATTAATAACCCACCTAAACCCAGCATGGACAACTCCGCTCGTGGAAGTCCAAGATGTCGACCAAAAGCGAGCAAATGTATTGAAGCGTTAATTGCATTATCGTAAAGAAATATTCCTGAGGACTTGAGTTGTGCGAGTAGGAGCATTGCATCAGGGTTTCTCGCAACGCTATCATTCATTGCGTAGATCGCATTATGCGCATCACCTATTTCTAAATTGTCGCTGCGTTTAAAGTTTTCTTTAACTTCTTTAATAACTTCTAAGGCCACAAAGCGCACTTTGCTAGCGACAGGAAGTTCTTCTTCTAATGTGCACTTGTCGGTATATATTACACTGCCATGAAAAGATGTTTTTCCAGTAACAGCTCTAGGTGTTTGGTAAGGGCGTTTTATAACCTTTGTTATTTCATGGGTTTTTATTACACCAGATACTTCGCGCCGATATTTCTTGGTAATATGTGCTGCACTCTTATTTAAGTCAATGTAAACAAGCGAACAATAATTTTCAAGTTCTAGTATATCTTCCATATCCTTAATAAGAATTCCCTGGATGGCATAAGGTGTTTCAAGCCATGGTCGGTCTAACTGACTGACATACATGCCAAATCTCAAATCTCTGACTTTTATTTTAAATAAGGAGTTACTCGCTTCCACCTGGACATCCTATGATCTAATTATCTTTGCAGTTTAATGTAAATAGGCAGTTAAGATCTACCTTCTACTGTAACGACTGATACATTCAAAATTTTAGTTGAGACTTACAAGTTTGCGTAAACTTCCACAATAATATAAAACTTAATCTTCACACACAGAAAAACTAGCCCCAATATTGCACGAGCGACACAGCAATCAGTATTTTTGTAATCAGATAGCAATTTCTCCAAATAAAAAAACAAATCATTCCAAGATTCTGAGTTTTATAATGTATCTTTTTGTTTTTTTTCGGTGAAAGCGATAGC
>JAJFJG010000204.1 GCA_021774265.1 Nitrosomonas sp. | reverse complement strand
AGATTAAAATTCACCTCTTCACATAAACGCCTTTCTGAACGAATGCCGTAACAGTAACCCACAAGGAGCATTCGAATCATCAACTCGGGATCAATCGATGGTCGTCCTGTGTGGCTATAAAACGGTTCAAGGTATTCACGGACACGATCAAAGTCCAAAAACTGATTAATGTGACGAAGAAGGTGATTCTTTGGAATATGTTTTTCCAGGCAGAAATCATAGAATAGGGCATTCTGTTCGGGCGGTAAACTTCCCATCATGGCGGTTACGCCTTAAAAGTTGATGATGGATGAATTATCCCTCAAAACAGAGTTTTTCAACAGTATCGGCCAAAACTGGCCAGTCAATTTCTTTCAGTAAATTTCCGATAATCTGACTAAATGGGGTTCAGTGGAAGAACCCGAAAGTGTTCGTTCTGAGATTGCCACCAGGATCAATGTGAAAGGTATGGCGTGGATATTTGCGAGTCGTGTAAAACAACATTCTCGGAATAGTCAGATTTTGGGTTCTTCCACTGAACCCCATATAAAAGGACTAGCTTTAAAGAAATGCGTTAATTTGCCGATAAATTTGTAATAAGTACTCCCGAATTCAAGCATTAAAAAAATCAGCATTTAAACTTTTAAAACTGTCTCTTAACTCTGTTTGCTCTTTCGCATAGAAAGTTTTCCCGGTCACCCTGCCAATAAAATATGAAATTCTACGAATTACTCCAAAATATAATGCCAATCACAAGCTTTGGTGGAAGAAGATACGGCTTTGATGATCCTCATAGTTATGGCTATTCCTTGTTTGATGTATTAACTGGCTACGTATATCTTATAGGTTTCGTAATTATTGGATATTTCTGTTTAGGTCTATTAAATATATTGCCGAACTGGGTTGGGCAAATAATATTAGTTTTAACATTGGCAACCTTTGCTGGAGCCCTTCTTTTTTCAGCTTATGGATTTTTTAATGATGGCTCATGGGTAGAGGCCGGTTTATTAGCATTATGGGGAGGATACTGTATGAAAATAACTGTAGAGAGACTCATGTAATATTTCTTATATCCTGTTCAAATGTATTGAATCCACAGTGCGCCTGTTAGTGAAACGTTATGTGTCATAGAAGATTAGTATGCTGAATCTAATTAAGGAAGATTTGCCAAACTTTCCTGGGGCTGTCATAGAGCAATGGCTAGTACCATTTGCTCAGGATGTGGGGTGGCCTCCTTTAAACGAAAGATGGAGCTGTTTATTAAAAAATCCTGATCTTGATTATTGGCGTGCCGTTGAGTGGGAAAGGAAAGAAGTTAGTCCTAAAACATTAAAACTAAGCCCAGATGCAACGGCTTCGCTAAAGGCACTAATTCGCGCTTATACTAAAGGTGAAAACAACGTGTACGCGCGGAATCTGGGGGAAAGAGGCAAGGAACGATTCCAACTTCAACTTCATCAATTAATTGATAACGGTGTTTTTCCATGCCCGCCAGTGTTAGTGGACCATGGGGGAGGTTCTGAAATAATGGATGGAAACCATAGGCTTGCTGCATACTTAGTATGGCTTGAGTGGAAAGAAAATGAATTTTTTTTATCAAAGCTCGAAAAACAACCTGTAGCCTTAGAGGTAAATCAGCCTATATGGTTTGGCAAAGTAAACATATAACAAGCGCAATTAACTCGGACAATTTTCCGCGGTACTTGCGGACGTTAAAAATGAATTTAGCTGTACTATCTCACCGCCCGCTTTGGGTCGAGTGCAGCGGTTTAGTCAATTTTAGCAACAAAACTACAACAAAGTCTCAGTACGGCCAACAACAGCCAGTCACTAGTTTTCAGTGAACGGCTGGCCAACCATGAAAAGCGGTCATTCAGCAACAGTAAAGCACCCGCAAAAGAACTCGTTGTTCATTGCTCAGAACGGTTCCGGTAAACGTGCTGCAGCCATTCAAACTTTGTTCGGCACTGCCCATCAACGGACTGAACTCATCTGCTTGGCTTAAGGATACACTAATAAAACTAACCACATAGCCTTACAGTCTAATTGACGAATTAACTACCATTGCCACCTGATACATTGAATTGCTAAAGTAGATTGATAGATGGTGGCGTTGAGCGCTTACACAGTATGTGCCTATTAGGCCTATTTACAATCAAAATCCTGCATCAATTGCATTTGACAAATAATCATCCACTGCACCAACCAGAGTAATAGAATCTCCATTATAGAAGTATAGATTATCGTTCTGCTCACCAACAGCGTTACCACTATCATAAATACGTGCATAGTAACCAAGTATGTCTATTGATTCTGGATGATTCGGCAGTAAATCAGGGAAAATACTTTCCGCCCAGTTAAATATTCTGTCAGCAGGGAGTAAAGAGCTGCTATCTTCTGATACAGAAATTACATAGTCACCAGTTGAAACGTGAGTACTTTTATGTGAGCCAGCAAATCCACCATCATGTGTTCCACGACCAATAAGATCGCTGTCACTCACCTCAAGATAATGTATGCCTGTATACGTCGGTGTATATGTAGCACTCAGGGAGTGCTGCGTATCATTATTAGGATTGTCTAGAAAACCGACGGCGAAGAGATAATCTCTTTCTAAATAAGTGCCGTCGTTGTCGTATATAATGAGATATGGTTCAATTTCCATGCTAGTTATTCGGAATTCATACGCTTGTCCGACAGCAAGCGAGACTTGAAACCAGTCAGAATCATGGTCCACTTCAATGCTGCCATTGATGCCTCCTCCTATTGTTACTGCACCCGTCGTATCTGTTGTGGCCAGATAGTCATCTGGCAAAACAATTTCAACTTGAATAGCAGCGGAAAGAGTATAGTCACCTGTTGGCGAGCTAGAAGCTTCACTTTCTGCATGAAGATAATATGTGCCTGTCGATTCTGCTGTATACGTGATCAGGGAATTTAAGTTTCCACCTCCATCACTATCCCTGTTTATTGTATTGGTATTAGTGTCGAACAGTATAAGGTGCGAATCAATAAAGTCACTATTTAGTCGAAATTCATATGTTTGTCCAGCTTCAAGAGAAACCCGAAACCAGTCTTGATCACCTGGTGTTTCAATATTGCCACTAGTGCTTCCACCTATCGAGACTGAGCCTGTCGTATCAGTGGTAATAGGATAGTCATCATCTGTGGGTGCTTCATTTTCTGTCGGTGCCTCATTTTCAAGCGTTGCTGAAATTGTATAGCTAGTGGGTTCAAAAAAGCGAGTTAAAGCTAAGTCTGCCTGAATATAATATGTTCCAGTGTTCGTCGCTGTATATATGAGGTTTTCCCTATGGTCAGAAAAAACAAAGCTGCTGTTAGCATCATAGATGGAAAGGTTTGGATTAAAAGAGCTCTGGCTTTCACCAATTGCCTGAAATCCATATGTGTTACCAGCTTCCAGAGAAACCCGAAACCAGTCAAGGTCACTTATTTCTTCAATAATACCGCTAATGCTTCCCCCGATCGTTATTGACCCAGTAGTAGCTGCTGTATCAGGATAATCATCAGCCAGCACATTGTCGTAATCAAATTTCATTGCCTGCGCTTGAATCGATCCTGTTTGTGCCTCAAGCAACCAATTTCCACCCATTTCTGTTGCACCCGTTAAGCTAGTTGATGCTGCAACATCGGAACCGGTCAATTCTGATAACTGTTCAATGAAATCTAATCCAATTTCTCCTTGTGCCACTTTGCAGCCATACAGC
>JAJFJG010000203.1 GCA_021774265.1 Nitrosomonas sp. | reverse complement strand
TTCGACTGATTGCTGTTTGACAGCGATCAGGTTCAACCAGAACAATACGGCCCAGATGCCGTCTTTTTCTCGAATGTGATCAGAGCCGGAACCAAAGCTTTCTTCGCCGCAAAGGGTAATGCGATTATCGTCGAGCAAATTACCAAAATATTTCCAGCCTGTAGGAGTTTCATAGCAGTCTATACCCATAGCTTTGGCAACTTTATCAACGGCCCGGCTGGTTGGCAATGAGCGAGCGACGCCACGGAGACCCTGTTTGTAACCGGGTAGAAGATGGGCGTTCGCAGTCATAATGGCAAGGCTGTCACTGGGATTAACAAAAAAATTTCGTCCCAGAATCATATTGCGGTCTCCGTCCCCATCTGATGCCGCACCAAACCCGGGAGACATAGGGCCTGCGTTGAGGTGAGCGACCAGTTCCTGTGTGTGCGCCAGATTTGGGTCAGGATGATCACCACCAAAGTCTTCCAGCGGCTCACCATTGATAACGGCATTGATGTTGGCCGAAAGACGTTTTTCAAAAATTGCTTTAGCATAGGGCCCCGTCACAGCATGCATGGCATCAAAGCACATGGTAAGCAGGCCGGAAGTGAACTGTGATTTTATTTTTTCGAAATCAAACAGACGTTCCATCAGATCTGCATAGTCATTGACTGGATCAATTACATCAATTTGCATGTTCTCGATAGAACAAGAGTGTTGACGGCTGAGATCAATATCCTCAGCTTCGATAATCTGGTATTGGTCGATATTTTTGCTGATTTCATAAACAGCATCGGTAAATGAGGTCGGTGCCGGACCGCCATTGGCTGTGTTGAATTTGATGCCAAAATCGCCGCCAACACCCCCTGGATTGTGACTGGCCGACAGAATAATACCACCCGCCGCCTTGTACTTTCGTATCAGGCATGAAACGGCAGGCGTCGATAACAGGCCGTGCTCGCCGACCATTACATGTTTAACTCCGAAGGCTGCCGCCATTTTTAGAATGATCTGAATGGCTTTGGCGTTATAGTAACGACCATCACCACCAAGGATTAACAAGTCGCCTTTTAGCTCGTTGGCTACATTGAAGATCGATTGAACAAAATTTTCAAGATAATTGGGTTGCTGGAAAACGGCAACTTTCTTACGCAGTCCAGAAGTACCCGGTTTTTGTCCGCTATAGGGTGTTGTCGTTACACTACTCATATTTTGTATATAATTATGGTTATCAGGTTCTAGGTATTGCCAAGTTATCTTTCATAAGGCACTCGATGTTGGAGCTATCGCCTTTAACTAACGTAGCATTTCTCCAAGACGTAAAGGATTCTTGTCTCAAATTCCGGTAATGGCTAGCAGATGCTTGATGACGGACAAGCTTAAATAGATTGTACACAGTAGCATGGGCCGCCAGGAACTTCTGAGCCTGCCCTATCGCTTTCAACTGACGCACACCTCATACCTTGTTCTCTTACGCAAGTTTGTTGATGCGAAAACTCGGCGCAATTGTTGGCTTATCGAGAAATACCGTGAATCCTTTCAGGTACAAGTTCTCAGTGGGCGACGTCGTAACTTATCAACTTGTCTGTCACTATCTAACTGGGTGAGCCGCCATGATTAAGCTGTTTAAAAAAACGTTTTGCAGCCGCTCCATCCCGGTAGGCCAGAAGATACATATGGTTCTGTTGCAAAAAATAAAAAACGGCTATATTTGATTTTCTTTAAAAATTATTTTTTTGTAACAAAGCTATTTTTAGCATTTAGCGATAAGCGGAGATCGCCAGAATAAGTTTACGTGGTAGAGGGATTGAATATAGCTTCTATGTCACGATGCCCTTCGATGATTGTTACCACTTCAAAATGATCATTGTTATACATAAAGAAAATAATGTAACTTCCGAAAGGGTGACTGCGTAAATTTTCTCCTAACTCTGGCCGCTCTACTCCAATTGTGCCTTTAATACTTGCAAGTTCTTTGCATTTATCAAGAAGTCGTTTGACGAAATTCTGTCCAACGTGACGGCTTTTGCTTTTCTCTGCTAAATAGGCAGCTATGTTAGCTAAATCTTCTTTAGCTTGGTCTAATAAAACTAAACGCATTCCTGTTGTTTGCCCTTCTTATCAAGATGAGCTTCAACATGGGCCATAACTTCTTCATCTGTGTTATGACCTCCTTTGGCAATGGCAGACTCTATGTGTTCCTGCAATGCTCGTAGCTTTGTTTCCCGTTCTTCAACAAGGCGCAATCCTTCTCGTACAACTTCACTTGCGTTGTTGTAGCGACCAGCCTGTACTTGGTTCTTTATAAACCTTTCAAAATGTTCACCGACTGCATAGCTCATAGTAAATACCTCCTTTTTATAATCATACCAACTATTAACAATAGTTGGTAACTGTCTATAGAATACGAAAGTTGGTTGATACTTTCACGAAATTTTCCAGAATCATGGCAGCTTCTCTTGTCCCTAAAACGATCGTTTTAGAGACAACACACTCCCCTACCCTAAATTGATATAAAACCCTTGATAATGTGTTCCTGTACGTCGTCAAAGTATTTTGGACTAGAGACTGTCTAAATTAAGAGACGGTTAGCTCATCAGGTTTAAATTTCTTGATTGTTTATCGTAGTATATTTGTCGCCGCATAGCCAATGTTCGCTGTTTTATTTTCTCTCGTTT
>JAJFJG010000202.1 GCA_021774265.1 Nitrosomonas sp. | reverse complement strand
AACAGAGATGGTGATGCCTGGAGATAATATTTCAGTATCAGTAAATTTGATTGCGCCAATTGCAATGGAGGAAGGGTTGCGATTTGCAATTCGTGAGGGTGGTAGAACAGTAGGTGCGGGTGTTGTTGCTACAGTTATAGAGTAAAAGTTGAGCAGGATGACGGGTTATTTATTTAAAAAGCCTGTATTCCATGAATACTAATCCAATATCCTGGAAGATATATAATGCAAAGCCAAAAAATTAGAATCAGACTTAAAGCTTTTGACTACCGGTTGATTGATAAATCCGCAATTGAAATTGTTGAAACGGCGAAGCGAACGGGTGCTGTAGTAAAGGGGCCAGTTCCGTTGCCAACCAAAATTGAACGGTTCGATGTGTTACGATCGCCGCATGTGAATAAAACCTCACGTGATCAATTTGAAATTAGAACGCATTTGAGATTGATGGACATTATAGACCCAACAGATAAAACGGTAGATGCCCTCATGAAATTAGATTTGCCTGCAGGCGTAGATGTGGAAATTAAGCTGTAAGATTTCCCAAATAAGTTCGTTTGGCAACAGAAGTATAGTATTAACACCTTTAAATAAGAGTTTAGAATGAGTCTAGGACTAATTGGTTGTAAAGCCGGTATGACAAGAATTTTCAGTGAATCTGGCGACAGTGTGCCGGTTACTGTGGTTGATGTATCAAAAAATCGAATAGCGCAGATTAAATCGAAAGCAATTGACGGGTACGCGGCAGTACAAATTTCATTTGGCCTTCGTCGCTCTTCTAGGGTTAATAAGCCAGCCTCGGGGCATTTTAGTAAAGCTGGTATTGAGGCTGGCAAAGTTCTTAAAGAATTTCGATTGTCAGAGAGTGCTCTGTCCCAATATAAGGTCGGTACAGAAGTTAAAGCTGATATCTTTAGCGAAGGCCAGAAAGTAGATGTAACTGGTTATTCTATTGGTAAAGGCTATGCGGGTGTAATTAAACGTCACAATTTTTCCTCAAATAGGGCTAGCCACGGTAACTCTAAGGCGCATAGGAAGCCTGGTTCGACTGGAATGGCTCAAGACCCAGGACGTGTTTTTCCCGGAAAAAGAATGTCTGGTCATCTAGGTAATGAGAAGTGCACCACGCAGAATCTTGAGATACTGAAGATTGATAATGAACGCAATTTATTACTTATTAAAGGATCTATACCTGGGTCAAAAGGAAGTAATGTGCTTATTAAAAATGCTGTGAAATACACGGGATCTGTAGATGATCTAAGTCAAAAGGTGAATAAGTAATGGAGTTAAAACTTATTAATGAAACTGATGATGAAGTTTCGGCTATTAGTGTGTCTGACGCATTGTTTGGTCGGTCGTATAACGAAGCGCTAGTTCATCAACTTGTAAAATCATACTTGGCAAATGGTCGGGGGGCTAACCGAGCCCAAAAAGACCGGTCTGAGGTTAGAAAATCAACCAAAAAGCCATGGAAGCAGAAGGGTACTGGTAGAGCAAGGGCTGGTACTGCAGCAAGCCCGTTGTGGCGTGGTGGCGGACAGATCTTTCCTAATAGAACAGATGAGTCTTTTGTTCATAAAGTTAACCGCAAAATGTATCGTGCAGGAATCTGTACAATACTGTCACAATTAGTGAGAGATGAACGGTTGAAGGCTATTGATGCTATTATTGTAGAAGAGCCTAGTACGAAAATGCTGTCAGAAAGATTAAAGAAACTTGGCTTGTCTAATGTCATGATTATTGCTGGAGAGGTAGATAAAAACTTCCATCTTTCTTCAAGAAATTTACCGAATGTTAGGGTTGTCGAAGCAAGTTCAGCGGACCCATATAATTTGCTGCGTTTTGATCAAATATTGTTAACTAGGTCTGGTATAGAGAAATTAGAGGAATTGATGGCATGACTACTACAGCGTTTAATAAAAGTGAACGCCTTTTGCAAATCGTTTTAGCGCCTCAAGTATCGGAAAAGGCAACCTTCATTGGTGAAAAGAATAATCAGGTTGTTTTTCGCGTGCAAAAAAACGCTAATAAGACCGAAATAAAACAAGCGATCGAACTTCTGTGGAAAGACCAAAAAATCATAGTTGATAAAGTTCAGGTTGCTAATGTAAAGGGTAAGCAAAAAAGATTTGGTCGTTTTATAGGTAAAAGAAGCGATTGGAAGAAGGCATATGTAAGCATTAAAGATGGGAAAGAAATTAACTTCACTGAAATATCGATGGGGGAGTCTAAGTAATGTCACTTTTGAAAGTACGTCCAACATCGCCTGGTAGACGTTCAGTTGTTAAGATAGTTAATAAAGACCTTTATAAAGGGCGGCCATGTGCGCAATTAACCGAAAAGCAGTCGCACAAAGCAGGGCGAAATAATAGCGGTAAAATTACGATTCGGCATAGGGGCGGCGGCCATAAACATTTGTATCGAAAAATTGACTTTTATAGAAATAAGGATGATATAGCTGCAGTTGTTGAAACTATCGAGTATGATCCGAATAGAAGTGCTAACATTGCATTGCTCTGCTATACTGATGGCGAGAGGAAGTACATTATTGCACCAAAAGGTGTGTCTGTAGGTGACAAACTATATAGTGGAGCGGATGCGCCGATCAAGGTTGGGAATACATTGCCCTTAAGAAATATTCCCGTTGGAACGACTATTCATTGCATTGAAATGAAACCGGGTAAAGGTGCCCAGCTAGGACGTTCCGCAGGTGCTGCTGTACAACTGCAGTCACGTGATGGAGAGTATACACAAATACGTTTGCGCTCAGGTGAGATTAGAAAAATACATGTTAATTGTCGCGCTACTGTAGGTGAGGTCGGCAATGGGGAGCATAGTTTGCGCTCTATTGGTAAAGCAGGCGCGATGCGATGGAGAGGTGTGCGTCCTACCGTTAGAGGTGTTGTGATGAATCCAGTTGATCATCCGCATGGTGGTGGTGAGGGACGAACATCAGGTGGTCGGCACCCTGTAAGTCCGTGGGGTGTGCCAGCTAAGGGATTGAGAACTCGTTCTAATAAGCGTACTGATAGTATGATTGTGCGTCGTAGATACTATAAAAAGGGGTAATGTTGCATGGCTCGCTCTATTAAGAAGGGACCATTTGTTGATTTGCATTTGATAGATAAGATTGAAAAATCACGCTCAGCCAATGATAAAAGACCGATTAAAACATGGTCCAGGCGCTCTACTGTATTACCTGATTTTATTGGTTTGACTATTGCTGTACATAACGGTAAGCAACATATTCCGGTATATATTACAGAAAACATGGTTGGACATAAGTTGGGTGAGTTTTCATTAACTCGCACATTTAAAGGGCATGCTGCTGATAAGAAAGCGGGTTCGAAAAGATAGGGTTAACAAATGCATACAACGGCAGTTTTAAAAAGTATAAGGTTATCGCAGCAAAAAGGCAGGTTGGTGGCTGATCAGATTAGGGGGCTTTCTGTAGATAAGGCATTGAATGTTCTAATATTTAGTCCAAAAAAAGGTGCTGTCATTATTCGTAAAATTCTAGAGTCTGCGATTGCGAATGCTGAACATAATGATGGTGCCGATATTGATGAATTAAAAGTATCCTCTATATGTGTAGATCGTGGAACGTCAATGAAAAGATTACGTGCACGTGCAAAAGGTAGAGGTAATCGAATAATTAAACCGACATGTCATATTTCGCTGACTGTTAGTGATAAGTCTTGAAGTTCATAGAAAAGGCAAAATAAAACATGGGACAGAAAATACATCCAACTGGATTTCGCCTATCTGTGCAGAAGAATTGGGCATCTAAATGGTACGCAAACAGTAAAGTTTTTCCTGGAATGATGAAAGAAGATTTAGATGTAAGGAGTTATCTTTCAACCAAATTGGCGCATGCATCTGTGGGAAAAGTTATTATTGAAAGACCGTCTAAAAATGCACGGATAACTATCTTTAGTTCCAGGCCGGGGGTCGTTATTGGTAAGAAAGGTGAAGATATTGAGAACTTACGAAGTGAGCTTCAAAAGCGTATAGGTGTTCCAGTTCATGTGAATATCGAAGAAATACGAAAGCCAGAAATTGATGCGCAATTAATTGCTGATAATATTGCACAGCAACTAGAAAAGAGAATTATGTTTAGGCGTGCTATGAAAAGGGCTATACAAAATGCCATGCGCTTGGGTGCGCAGGGTATTAAGATCATGAGCTCGGGTAGGCTAAATGGAATTGAAATTGCCAGAACTGAGTGGTATAGAGAAGGTAGAGTTCCACTTCATACACTCAGGGCGGATATTGATTATGGTACGTCAGAGGCCAAAACCACATATGGAATTATCGGAATCAAGGTCTGGGTTTTTAAGGGTGAAATGCTTGGTAAATCAGATCCAATGGCGCAATTAAGTAATCCGAGTTCACATCCGGATAATAAGAGGAATACAAAAAAAGAATCGGCAAATAAAGCACGGCCATCTAAAATTGAAGTTAAATTGTCAGCAGATGCAAATTTAGCTACTAGTAAGAAAGCCGTAAATAACGAGGTTACAGCAACAGGAGAGAGCGATGCTCCAGCCGTCTAGAACGAAATATCGTAAACAGCAAAAGGGTCGTAATACCGGTATTGCGACGCGCGGTGCCAAAGTAAGTTTTGGGGATTTTGGATTAAAAGCTGTTGGTCGTGGACGAATCACGGCGCGGCAAGTAGAGGCGGCAAGGAGGGCAATGACGCGTCATATTAAGAGAGGCGGGAGAATTTGGATCAGAATATTTCCGGATAAGCCAATTTCTACTAAACCAGCTGAGGTGCGCATGGGTAAAGGTAAGGGTAACCCAGAATATTATGTCGCTGAGATACAGCCTGGAAAAGTTTTGTATGAAATGGATGGTGTAGAGGAAAATCTCGCTAGAGAGGCATTTAGATTGGCTGCAGCTAAGTTGCCAATACAAACTACTTTTGTAATACGTCAGATTGGTGGATAGATATGAAGTTAGAAGAATTGCGAACTTTAAGTTTAAGAGATTTGGATAAGGAATTGCTAGCTCTGTTAAAAGCTCAGTTTGGCTTAAGAATGCAGAAATCGACACAGCAATTAACTAACACAAACCAATTACGAAATGTTAGGCGAGATATTGCTAGAGTGAAGACCATCATTACAGAATTGGCTGGGCAGAAATGAATACAGATAATTTGCATAGAACACTTAGCGGTAGAGTAATTAGTAATAAAACAGATAAAACTCTCACAGTATTAATTGAGAGAAAAATAAAACATCCGCTATATGGAAAAATCATGAAACGTTCAAAACGATATCACGTTCATGACGAAACAAATCAGTATAAAGAAGGTGATACTGTGCTTATAGAAGAGTGTAGGCCCTATTCTAAGACTAAAACATGGATTGCATTAAGATTAGTTTCTAAATCGAATAATGTGTAGTGATTATCAATTGTTATAATTATTCGTATTGCTATCTGATAATTATTAATATATGATGTCGGGCCTTTGTTGGTAGATTAAGTAAGTTATCGGTTAAACAGAGTACATCTAATTTTCAAATGCAATTTTATTTCTAAAGACATAAAGTTCGCAGGTGTAAAAAGTAAGGGTTTTGATATGATTCAGATGCAGTCAGTGTTAAAAGTAGCCGACAATACAGGTGCTCGTTCGGTTATGTGCATTAAAGTCCTTGGTGGATCAAAAAGGCAATATGCGGGTATAGGTGATGTTATAAAAATAGCAGTTAAAGAGGCGGCACCTAGAGGGCGTGTAAAAAAGGGCGAAGTTTATAATGCCGTTGTAGTAAGAACATCAAAGGGCGTAAGAAGAAATGATGGGTCTTTGATTAAATTCGATGAAAATGCAGCTGTAATCTTAAACGCTAAACTTGAGCCTATAGGCACTAGAATATTTGGGCCCGTAACTAGGGAGTTACGAACTGCTCGATTTATGAAAATTGTTTCATTGGCACCTGAAGTGCTCTGATAAGGTTATATTGATGAAAAAGATAAAGAAAGGTGATGATGTAATTGTTATTGCTGGAAAAGATAGAGGTAAGCATGCATCTGTAACTAAACTTGTAGGTCAGGATCGAGTGCTTGTTCAAGGAATTAACAAAGTAAAGAAACATCAAAAGCCGAATCCAGGTAATAATATTCCTGGAGGAATTATTGAAATTGAGAAACCTTTGCATATCTCCAATATAGCCATATACAATTTTCACACAAAAAAAGCTGATAAAATAGGATTTAATATTAATAGTGACAATACGCGTTCACGGATATATAAATCTAGCGGCGAACTAATAGATTCATAGTTAAAGGGTTTAATAATGGCACGATTGCAAAATTTTTATCAGGACAAAATAGTTAAGGATTTAATGAAGTCCAATAACTATAAGACAGTAATGGAGGTACCTCGGATAACTAAAATTACTTTAAATATGGGTGTGGGTGAAACAACGATAGATAAAAAAATTCTTGATCACGCGTTAAGTGATATGCAAAAAATAAGTGGTCAAAAACCTGTAACAACGAATGCAAGAAAGTCTATAGCAACTTTTAAAGTTAGGGAGGATTATCCTGTCGGTTGTAAAGTTACATTGCGCAAACAACGTATGTATGAATTCTTGGATAGATTGATAAGTATCGCTATACCAAGAATTCGTGACTTTAGAGGTATTTCAGGTAAAGCATTTGACGGCCGCGGTAATTACAATATGGGTGTGAAAGAACAGATAATTTTCCCTGAGATAGATTACGATAAAGTTGATAAAATTAGAGGTTTAAATATAACCCTTACTACTACCGCAAAAACGGATAAAGAAGCCAAAGATCTACTAGCTGCTTTTAATTTTCCTTTCAAAAACTGAAAACAATGGCTAAATTATCTATAATAAATCGAGACCTTAAACGAAGAAAAACAGTCAAACTTTATGCAGAGAAAAGAGCAAATATAATGAAAGTTCTTTCTAATGTAAACTCATCTGAGGATGATAAATCTCTTGCTAGGATAAGTTTACAAAAAATGCCTCGAAATTCAAGTCCAGTAAGATTAAGAAATAGATGTTCTCTGACTGGTAGACCGCGTGGCGTTTACTCTAAGTTCGGGTTGGGTAGATGTAAATTACGTGATATTGCAATGAGTGGAAATATACCTGGCATAACTAAAGCAAGCTGGTAGCAAAAATTTTGAAACTTCGCATTTAAATTTGAATAAGATTAGGTGTACATATGAGTATGAGTGACCCAGTTGCGGATATGCTAACGCGAATTCGCAATGCACAAATGGCCGAAAAAACAAGTGTTAATATACCGTCATCTAAATTGAAGGTTAGTATTGCAAATGTTTTAAAAGCTGAGGGTTTCATTGAGGATTATAAAGTAACTAAAGATGGAGCTAAATGTTTATTACAGGTTCAGCTTAAATACTATAATAGTGAGCCCGTTATTGAATTTATTAAACGTATTAGTCGTCCAGGTTTAAGAATTTACAAATCAAATTTTGAGCTTCCGAGAGTCATGGATGGTATGGGTGTTGCTATTATCTCTACTTCTTTGGGAGTTATGACGGATAAATCGGCTCGTAAAATGGGTATTGGTGGCGAAGTTTTGTGTCATGTGGCTTAGGATTAATTATGTCTCGTATTAGTAAAAACCCTATTCAAGTTCCTGAAAATCTTGAAATAGATTTATCTGCAAACCGGATATCAGTAAAAGGACCTTTAGGTGAACTAAGCTTAGATTTAACTACTGATATTAAAGTTGAACATATAGAAAAGATCATTACTGTTAAACCTAGTAACTTTAGTAAGCACTGTAGATCAATGTCCGGCACTATTCGCACATTAATATCTAATATGATTCTTGGAGTAAATGTTGGTTTCGAGAGAAAGCTTACTTTAGTTGGAGTTGGTTATAGAGCGCAAGTGCAAGGAGAGATGTTGAATTTAAGCCTTGGATTTTCGCACCCAGTCGTACACAAACTTCCTTCTGGTGTAAAGGCTTTAACACCATCATTGACCGAGATTGTTTTAAAAGGTGTTGATAAACAACAAGTTGGTCAAGTGGCAGCGGAGATTAGAGCTTATAGAAAACCTGAACCTTATAAAGGCAAAGGTGTCCGTTATGCTGATGAACGTATCATATTGAAAGAAGCTAAGAAAAAATAATACAAATCATTATGCTTAATCTAAATCAAAAACGTAAAAGACGTGCAAAATCTACTAGAGCAAAGATAGCGCAACTAAAAGCTTATAAATTAACTATACATCGTACTAATTCCCATATTTATGCGCAATTATTTGACCAGACCGGCAGCAATGTAATTGCTAGTGCTTCTACACTTGAGCCAGTTTTAAAGAAAATACTCAGTAATGGCGGAAATGCAATAGCTGCTTCTTTAGTTGGTAAACATATTGCTGAAAGGGCTATTGATAAGGGTATAAGTTCAGTTTCTTTCGATAGGTCGGGATATAAATATCATGGCCGAATAGAATCATTAGCTAATTCAGCACGAGAACATGGTCTTAAATTTTAAATATAACAGGTTTTAACAATGGCAAAATCACCAGGTAAATCTTCGCATACTGACGAAAGTAATGACGGACTTAAAGAGAAGATGGTAGCAATTAACCGAGTTACTAAAGTAGTCAAGGGTGGTCGTATACTCGGTTTTGCAGCATTGACTGTAGTAGGTGACGGAGATGGTGGGATAGGAATGGGTAAAGGGAAATCACGAGAAGTACCTGTTGCGGTTCAGAAAGCTATGGACGAAGCTAGACGTAAAATGATAAAAGTTAAGCTAAAGAATGGAACATTACAACATACAGTCATAGGTCGACATGGAGCTGCAAAAGTCTACATGCAGCCAGCCTCTGAAGGTACTGGTATTATTGCAGGTGGCCCAATGAGAGCTATTTTTGAAGTGATGGGTATGAATAATGTACTAGCTAAATGTATCGGTTCTTCAAATCCTTATAATGTTGTTCGGGCTACATTAGATGGTCTGGCTTCAATGAACACACCTTCTGAAATTGCTGCTAAGAGGGGACTGCCTGTCGATGAAATACTTAATAACAAGTAACTATTAAAAATTATTATGTCATACGTTAAGATTACATTAATTAAAAGTCTTATAGGTACTAAACAGGATCATCGTGCAACAGTGCGAGGATTAGGTTTACGCCGATTAAAAAGTACTTCCACTGTTTTACAGACACCTGCGATTACCGGAATGATTGATAAGGTGAGCTACCTTTTAAGAATTGAGTATAATGCAACTAAATAAAATAAAACCAGGCTCAGGTTCAAACAAGCCCATTAAACGAGTAGGTAGGGGTATCGGTTCCGGTTTTGGTAAAACCGCAGGAAGAGGACATAAAGGACAGAAATCACGTTCTGGAGGTTTTCATAAAACTGGTTTTGAGGGGGGGCAAATGCCCTTACAGAGACGCTTGCCAAAGAGAGGATTCACAACCTTTACCAAGGTTCGTAATTTAAAATTAAAAGAGAATATTGGTATATCTTGCCTTTTTAAATTCGTGAATGTAGAAATTGATATGTCTTTTTTAAAGGAAAATCACCTGATTAGAGAGAATACAAAAGTAGTTAAATTTTACTTAGATGTAAAAGTTAATGAAGTAATAAATATTAAAGATATTCTTGTTACTAATGGTGTGAAATCATCTATTGAAGCTGCTGGTGGTAGTGTTAGATAGTTAAATTTAAGGATTAGTTTTGGCTGCTATAGGAAAACGAGGTGCAAAAATTGATAGGTTCGCTGATCTAAAACGACGTTTATGGTTTTTGCTTTTTGCATTAATAGTTTATAGAATTGGAACTCATGTTCCCGTACCTGGTATTGATCCTTCAGTTTTAAAAGATCTTTTTAAAGAGCAAGAGAGTGGTGTGCTAGGAATGTTTAATATGTTTTCTGGTGGAGCCTTATCAAGACTATCTATTTTTGCGCTTGGTATTATGCCTTATATATCAGCTTCCATTATTATGCAATTAGGGACTGTTGCGGTACCTCACTTAGAAGCTTTGAAAAAGGAAGGTGAGTCTGGCAGAAGAAAAATAACGCAATATACTCGTTACGGAACACTCGCATTATCTTTAGTTCAAGGTTATGGTATATCGATTGCTTTGCAGTCTCAAGCTGGACTAGTATTAAACCCTGGATCTATGTTTGTACTTACTACTGTTGTAACCTTAGTAACAGGAACTATTTTCTTAATGTGGTTAGGTGAGCAAATAACTGAAAGAGGGATTGGTAACGGTATTTCATTGATCATTTTTGCCGGTATCGCTGCGGGTTTGCCCAGTGCAATCGGAGGAACACTTGAGTTAGTTCGTACAGGATCAATGCATTTCTTGGTAGCTTTAATTATATTTGTTGGCGCTGGCTTGGTTACGTCATTCGTGGTGTTTATTGAACGTGGTCAACGAAAGATTCTTGTTAATTACGCTAAAAGACAAGTTGGAAAAAAAGTATTTGGTGGGCAAAGCTCACATTTACCACTCAAGCTTAATATGGCTGGTGTAATTCCTCCAATATTTGCTTCTAGTATAATTTTGTTCCCTGCTACCTTAGCTGGCTGGTTTGCATCTGGGAACTCAATGGTTTGGCTTAGAGATGTTAGCGCTTCTCTTTCTCCTGGACAACCTTTGTATGTTTTATTGTATGCATCAATGATTATTTTCTTCTGTTTCTTTTATACAGCTTTAGTTTTTAACCCTAAAGAAACTGCTGATAATCTAAAGAAAAGTGGCGCGTTTATTCCTGGGATAAGACCTGGTGATCAGACAACTCGATATATTGAACGCATAATGCTACGTTTAACTTTAACAGGTGCAATATATATAACCCTTGTTTGTTTGTTACCGGAGTTTTTGATACTTAAATGGAATGTGCCATTTTATTTTGGTGGTACTTCTTTACTAATTATTGTCATAGTTACTATGGATTTTATGTCTCAGGTACAATCACATGTTGTATCTAGCCAATATGATAGTTTGTTAAAAAAATCAAGTCTGAAGGGTAATAGCGGGCTTTCGCCTCGTTAGTAGATTTTTTATACTTAATTCGGATTATAAATGGCAAAAGAAGAAACTATACAAATGCAGGGTGAGGTGCTTGAGACATTACCTAATGCTACTTTTCGTGTCCAGTTAGAGAATGGTCATAATGTTCTTGCGCATATTTCTGGTAAAATGAGGATGCATTATATACGTATTTTACCCGGCGATAAGGTAACCGTGGATCTAACACCTTATGATTTAACAAGAGCACGTATAACTTTTCGTGCTAAATAACAGGAAAACTTATGAAGGTACAAGCATCAGTTAAAAAGATATGTCGCAATTGTAAAATTATTAAACGAAAAAGAGTAGTGCGAGTAATCTGTACGGATCCTAGACACAAGCAGTGTCAGGGATAATTAAAATTTATAATATATTTAGGTAATTTTATGGCGCGTATAGCAGGCGTTAATATTCCAAATCATCAGCATGTAAAGATTGCGCTTACAGCGATTTATGGTATTGGTAATACAACTTCAATCAAAATTTGTAGTGATGTTGGTATTGATCCATCAGCTAAATTGAAAACCTTAACAGATACTGAGATAGACAGTTTGCGTGACTATATTTCTAATCTAACGATAGAAGGTGATTTGCGTAGAGAAACATCAATGAATATTAAGCGACTTATGGATTTGAGTTGCTATCGTGGTGTTAGACACAGGAGAGGGTTGCCATTAAGAGGACAGCGTACACGAACTAATGCGCGAACAAGAAAAGGGCCTCGTAAAGCAATTCGCTCTAGATAATCGGTATAAGTGTTTATTAAGGATCTTATGAAATGGTAAAAGCTGCTACACGTACGCGAAAAAAGATTAAAAAGAATGTATCAGAGGGAATAGCCCATATACATGCATCTTTCAACAACACCATTGTAACTATAACTGACAGACAAGGTAACGCATTATCATGGGCAACAGCAGGCGGGGCAGGATTTAAAGGTTCGCGCAAAAGCACACCATTTGCCGCTCAAATTGCAGCTGAAATCGCAGGTAAAGCTGCTCAGGAATGTGGAGTTAAGAATTTGGAGGTTCGAATAAAAGGACCAGGCCCTGGGCGTGATTCAGCCGTTAGAGCTTTAAATGCCGCTGGTTTTAAAATCACAACTTTGTCTGATGTAACGCCTGTACCTCATAATGGCTGTCGTCCACCAAAAAAACGACGTATTTAAAAGGAGTATGTTTTGGCTAGAAATCTAGACCCTAAGTGTCGTCAATGTCGTCGTGAGGGTGAGAAGCTTTTTCTTAAAGGCGAAAAATGTTTTACAGATAAATGTGCAATTGAACTTAGAAATTATCCGCCGGGACAACATGGTCAAAAAAAATCTCGTTTATCTGGCTATGGTGAACAATTACGAGAGAAGCAAAAGATACGACGTATATATGGTGTTCTTGAAAAGCAATTTCGAAATATTTATCATTTGGCTGATCAAAGAAAGGGAGTTACTGGACAGAATTTACTGCAAATTCTAGAAAGTAGACTTGATACTGTTACTTATCATATGGGTTTTGGAGCTTCACGTGCTGAGGCCAGACAAATTGTTCGTCATAATAGTATTTTGGTTAATGGTGTACGTGTAAACATTCCATCATACTCCGTTAAACCCGGTGATGTTGTTCAAGTCGCTGATAATGCTAAAAGTCATATAAGAATTAAAGCTTCTTTGGAGTCATCTGAAAACCGATCTTTCCCTAGTTGGGTGGATGTTGATGTTAAAGCAATGTCTGGTGTATATAAAACACACCCCGAAAGAAGTGATCTTCCAGCAACTATTAATGAATCACTGGTTGTTGAACTTTATTCTAAATAATTATTTATAACGGTAGGCTCTCCAGGAAAGGATGCAACTATGCAAGGAAATGTTTACTTGACTCCTCGTATTATTGATGTTCAAAATATATCACCACTTCATGCTAAAGTTGTTATGGAACCCTTTGAACGTGGTTATGGACACACTTTAGGTAACGCGCTTAGGCGCGTACTATTATCTTCTATGCCTGGGTATGCGCCAACTGAAATTAAAATCGCTGGGGTTGTTCATGAATACTCAACCCTTGATGGTGTTCAGGAAGACATAGTTGATATTATTATGAATCTGAAAGGGGTAGTGTTTAAGATTCATAATAATACCGATGCTTCTGTCACCTTGAGAAAAGCGGGTAAAGGGATTGTAACTGCCGCTGATATAGAGACGGGTCATGATGTTGAAATTATTAACCCTGATCATGTTATTGCTCATTTAAATTCAGATGGAGAATTGGATATGCAGATCAGGGTTGAGATGGGTCATGGTTATGTACCTGCCTTAATACGTAAAACTACATCTGGACATATTGGAGTAGGAGCAATTTTACTTGATGCATCTTTTAGTCCGATTCGACGTGTAAGTTACTCTGTTGAAAGTGCTAGGGTAGAGCAAAGGATCGATCTTGATAAGTTAGTAATGGATTTGGAAACTAATGGGGTGGTTGATGCTGAGGAAGCAATTCGTTATGCAGCTCGTGTTTTAGTAGACCAACTTTCAGTTTTTGCCGATTTAGAAAGTACACCGTTACCAGAAGAGCAACCAAAGGCACCAGAAATAGACCCTATTTTATTAAGACCTGTTGATGATCTGGAGCTAACAGTCCGCTCAGCAAATTGTCTTAAAGTTGAAAATATTTATTATATTGGTGATTTGATTCAACGTACTGAAGCAGAATTATTGAGAACGCCTAATTTAGGAAGAAAGTCATTAAATGAAATAAAGGAAGTTCTTGCTACTAGGGAATTATCTCTTGGTATGAAATTGGACAACTGGCCGCCAGTTAATCTAGAAAATAATGTTAAGGAATCAAGTCATGCGTCATCGTAGTGGGTTAAGAAAGCTAAATCGCTCTAGTAGTCATCGAATAGCTATGTTTAGAAATATGAGCAACTCGCTGCTAAAACATGAAATCATAAGAACTACTTTGCCTAAAGCTAAGGAATTGCGTCGTGTGGTTGAGCCTATTATTACACTTGGCAAAGATCCATCCCTATCTCATCATCGTTTAGCCTTTGATCGTCTTAGAGATCGTAGTTCGGTTGTTAAGTTGTTTTCTGAAATAGGTCCAAGATATAAGAATAGAAATGGTGGATATTTACGCATATTAAAATATGGTTTTCGAAAGGGTGATAATGCTCCCATGGCAATTATTGAATTAGTAGATAGACCTGATATTGATATTGATACTATAACTTCTGATGAAATAAATGCTGTTGAGAATTAGCTTTTAATATAATTTTATCTTAAAGACTTGATATTAGCTATTGATTCAGGGAACACAAATATTAAGTGGGGTATTTATGATGGACATAAATGGCTTACTTTAGAAATAGCAACTCATTTTGACTACTGTTTATTAGCTGAAACATGGAAATCGCTGCCTTCTCTTTCTCAAATTATCATATCAAATGTTGCAGGCTTATCTGTTAAAAACTCTTTAACAGATTTGCTACCTATTGCTTCTCGAAAGCCTTTGTGGATTGAATCTACATTATTTAGCTGTGGTTTAAAAAATAATTATTATTATTCCAATACACTAGGAAGTGACCGTTGGGCATCAATGATTGCTATTTGGAATAAATTTCATGAGCCTTGTATCGTTGCTACTGTTGGTACAGCTTTGACTGTTGATATGATATCTGCTAAAGGAGATTTTGTAGGAGGAGTTATTGCCCCTGGGATAAGAATACTAAATAACTCATTGGTTGGACATACTTCTTTGTCTGGCGCTGAGACAGGTACTTATGACTCTTTTTCACTTTCAACTGAGAATGCCTTGTTTACAGGAGTGATTGATTCACTTGTTGGGGTTATAGAAAAAGCCTACAGTGCTATGCTTAATAAATATCACTATAAAGAAATGCATTGTATATTGAGTGGTGGTGATTCTAAAGTTCTTCTGCCTTATCTTGAACCTGAATTTATTATTATTGACAATCTTGTGTTAAAAGGTTTAGTCATTATTGCTCGTACTATATAATAGATTTTTAATATAATCTAATATGTCATTTTTTCAAGAAATTTCTTTTCATACTTCTGTTAATAATTTACATGCTTTACCATCCCCTTTTGGCTCCGAGGTAGCTTTTGCCGGAAGATCTAATTCTGGTAAATCAAGCGCGATTAATACTCTTACGAATCGTGGCAAGCTAGCGTATGTTAGTAAAACACCTGGCCGTACACAGCTAATCAATTTCTTTAAACTGAATGGTGAATTATTTTTAGTCGATTTGCCTGGATATGGTTTTGCTAAGGTACCTTTGTCTGTTCGTCAACATTGGGAACTTTTATTAAGTGAATATCTTCAGACTCGATCGAATCTGCGTGGTCTTGTTTTAATTATGGATGTTCGTCATCCATTAAAACCCTTAGATATACAAATGCTAGATTGGTTTGTACCTACCGGAAAGCCTGTACATATCTTGCTTACGAAATCTGATAAATTAAGTCGTCAAAAAGCAAAGCAAGCACTTGAGCACGTTAACTGTGTATTGAGTGTTTCTTATCCAAAATGTTCAGTACAATTGTTTTCAAGTTTATCGAAGCAAGGGATAGGAGATGTTACGGAAGTCATCTCTTACTGGTTAGATTTAAAGAAAAGTCCCCCGGTTTAAGGGGAGCAAAACCGGGGGGAACCGCCTTAATATCACATAAGGCCTCGCCTCAGGGAGGAAAGACGAGAGACACAACAACACTGTCCATTAAAGAGACATCTTGTTACTGTAACAAGTTCCCCTTATTTTTTAATTAGATTAATAAATTAATTATATGCAATCTATTAGCCAGTTCCCACAAAAGCGTATGAGACGGTTACGCAAAGATGCTTTTTCTCGACGTCTTGTTCAAGAAAACTTTTTAACCTCTGCTGATTTGATTTACCCGGTTTTTATTTTAGATGGTAATAAACGTAATGAGGTTGTTTTATCCATGCCTGGTGTTAAACGTCAAAGTGCAGATGTACTTATGAGGCAGGCAGAACAATGTTTAAATTTAGGAATACCTGCCATTGCGTTGTTCCCCGTTATTGAATCTGGCTATAAATCCGAGTTGGCAGAGGAGGCTTACAATCCTGATGGATTAGTCCCTAGAGTTGTTCAGAAATTAAAGACAAACTTTCCTGAGTTGGGTGTTATTACTGATGTTGCGTTGGATCCTTATACTAGTCATGGGCAAGATGGGTTGATAAATTCAAGTGGCTATGTTTTGAATGATGAAACCATTGATGTGTTACGACAGCAAGCATTAGTGCATGCTCAGGCTGGTGCTGATATTGTCGCACCGTCTGACATGATGGATGGTCGTATATTGGCTGTTCGCGCAGAATTGGATGCTAGTAATTTTATTCATACTCGTATCCTGGCTTATTCTGCGAAATATGCATCCAATTTTTATGGCCCATTCCGTGATGCAGTTGGTTCTTCCGGGAATTTAGGCGCTGGAAACAAATATACTTACCAAATGGATCCTGCTAATACGGATGAGGCGCTATGGGAAGTAGGTCTTGACATCCAAGAAGGCGCGGATATGGTGATGGTGAAACCCGGGATGCCGTATCTTGATATAGTACGTAGAGTTAAAGACAAATTTGGTGCGCCAACTTTTGTCTATCAAGTAAGTGGTGAATATGCGATGCTAAAGGCAGCTGCATTAAATGGGTGGCTTGACGAAAAGTCGTGTGTCCTTGAATCTTTACTTTCTTTTAAGCGTGCTGGTGCTGATGGGATATTGACGTATTTCGCATTAGAAGCGGCAGCATGGCTTAAGGAATAGTAGTTCATATCATTGAGTTTTTGTCATCATTCTTATAATAAATGGCTCTTATCACCACAGGTGAAACCAACCAGCGGTTTATTAATATTTTTCCCGAAGGCGATGACTTTAAATAATTCGCCCATTTCAGCAGGACTAGTTAGTTTTTGTAGTTGATTCGAGAGTGGTAGGTATTTGCTAATTTGTTCTGCAGGTATTTGCGTGACAATGTTAGTGATGCCGCAGTTGACGAGAAAATGAGCTTGTGTCGTATAACCGAAAAGATTTAGCCTAGTGCTTTCCATTGACTGAAACACCGCGCTGAAGTCGACATGGCTGGTGATATCTTGCAAGCCGGGTAAGTAAAATGGGTCGTCATGTGAGTGATGGCGATAGTGGCACATTAGTGTGCCTTGGTTACGTTGAGGGTGATAATATTCATTGCGGCCAAAACCATAATCAATCAATATGACAACGCCGTGTTGCAACACATCCTCCATACTGCGTATAAATTGTCTTGCTGTTAGACTTATTTCGCTGGTGTAGCTGTGACTTTTAAAGCCTTTCGTATCATTTTGGGATATTAATTCTCTGGCGATTTCAAATAACTGGCCCGCGAGTAAAGGTTGCTCTTGCCAAGTGAATTTGTCATTAAGCCAGGTGACGCCTCGTTCAAGTATCTTCTCGTCTTGCCATGTCACTAAATGCACCGGCATAGCATCCAAAACTTCATTAGCAAAAACAAATCCACTAAATTGCGTTGGTAGTTCATCAAGCCATTGTAATAAAGGAATGAGATGAGGAGCTTTATTTTGAAATAAAGCTTGCTGTCGTTGACGGAGATCAGCACTAAGCTCTAGAATGAAATATTTTCTGGGTAAACATTTTAATTTCTCTAGTTCTAATAATAAATCTAGAGCCAGCTTTCCTGAGCCAGCACCGAACTCTAAAATATCCTTATTATTCAATAAATCGAGTATCTGTTCGACTTGCCGTGCAAGAGTTTGAGCAAATAGCGCGGAAATTTCTGGTGCAGTGACAAAATCTCCGCTAGTTCCAAATTTAGTTGTTCCTCCACTGTAATAACCCAAACCGGGTGCATACAGAACCAGCTTCATATACTCTGAAAACGAAATCCAGTTATCAGAATTTTGAATTTTTGATCGAATAGCTTGCTGTACATTTTGGCTATGCTGGAGCGCACTTTTACTGGGTGGGGGTAATGTAATGTATGAGGTCATCGGTATTCAGGTAGCTTTGTGTTAAATTTCGTTGTTTGAATAAAATTGAATTTTAAAAATGACTTAATAGTGTAACAGCACTTTAAAGGAGATGTTTGTGCAGGGGAAAGTGATATTGGTTACTGGTGGTGCAAAGCGCGTTGGGGCAGCAATTGTCCGTAAATTACATGCACTGGGTGCAAATCTTATCGTGCATTATCGCTCATCATCGGACGATGCTCTGAAATTACAGCAAGAACTTAATCAACAACGTCCTAATTCAATCGCTTTAGAGCAAGCTGATTTGCTGGAAATTGATCAGATACATGATTTGATTGAGCAGGCAGCGAAGCAATTTGGAAAATTAGACGTGCTGGTCAATAATGCATCTAGTTTTTTTCCGACACCATTAGCCGTCTGTACGGTTCAGGCATGGGACGACCTGGTGGGTAGTAATCTAAAAGCGCCTCTGTTTCTGTCCCAGGCTGCCGCAGTTTATTTGAAGAAGCAGCAAGGTTGCATCATAAACATTGTAGATATTCACACGGAGCGCCCGCTGAAGAATTATGTGATTTATAATGCAGCAAAAGGTGGTCTAATGTCACTAACTAAATCATTAGCTGTTGAGCTTTCACCTGATATACGCGTTAATGGAATTTCTCCTGGTCCAATTCTGTGGCCAGAAGACGGAGAATGGGCTGATGAGTCAGCGCGCCAGCATATTATAAATGGGACTTTGCTCAAACGAACCGGAGAACCGGATGATATTGCGAAGACGGCGTGCTTTTTGATTGCAGATGCGCCTTATATTACCGGGCAAATCATTGCAGTGGATGGCGGGCGTAGTATTCATTTATAAATATCATGAGTATTGACTATTCACCAAAAGCATTTTTTATCCACTCGACCTTCTTACCATTACTACCAGTTAAGAGCACGACATCGAAGCGGCACGCTGGTTCTGTATTTAACTCGGCGATGTAATGTCGTGCAGTGCGTAATAGCTTAGCTTTTTTGGATGAAGTAATGCTAGCGGCTGCGCCTCCAAATGTTTCGCTTGTGCGCATTCTGACCTCGATAAACACTAATGTCTTATCATCACGCATGATGAGATCAATTTCACCAAAGCGACAGTGGTAATTCTTTTGAAGTAGTATTAGGTGCTGGGTTTGTAGATAAATTGCGGCATATTGCTCTGCATCCTCACCGTTCTTCATCTGTCACTTTCTTCTTCTGGCGCATTCAATAACATGACCTGGCCCTGTCTAAACGTCGCTGCAAATGGCTCACGTATGAATTGATTGGGCGGCGAAAGACGGATCTGCCCTGTGACACCATCTAACATGACATTTCTTGGTGAATGCGCTTGGAATAGTAGTGCCATTAAGCGAAAAGCATCAATTCCTAATGCATAAAAACGTTCCATATTAGTCGATAAAGGTATTTCGCTGCGTTTATATGCCATCACTGCCGGGTGGTCTGGTTGTAATAACCAAGGCATTTCCAAAAACTGTGTATTATTCAGATCATGCTTAAATAGAGAGTCTTGATTGCTGTTAAAGATTTGAGATGTTGCATAAACGGGTACGTTGGGGTTTAGGTATGATCGTATCAAACGTGATTTCTCAGCATTCAATGCAAGGAAAACAATACTCCCCGTGCCAGAGGTTTCTCGGCGTATAGTTTTTAGAATGTCTGGGTCGGGATCAAATGTTAGATGTTCGGTAGTGGCATATGATCTATGTTGTTGCCATTCTTCGATAAAAGCAGCTTGTAGTCTTAAGGACAGCGGGCTGTTGTCACTAATGATGATGGCATGATGTCCATTTTCTTTGGCAGCTAATTTAGCAATTTGACTCGCCTCTTTATCCATTTGCAATCCAAAAAGATATAAATTAGAGGGCAGATGACCATTGTCATCGATAGCATTCAAAGTTAACGTAGGTACGTCTACCATATGACTGGAAGCAAGTGCAGTTACGCCATCGCGAGTCAATGGTCCCACGACCATGATGGCACCTTCATTAATTGCTTTTTGATAAACAATCAGAATATCCAGGGGATCATCTGTTGTTGCATAAATTCTTACAATTAATGGTAGAGCGTCTTCGCGCATGATTGCTGTAATAAAACCCTGTTTGACAACCTCAGCGATAGGGCCAAATGTAGGTGATTCTAGAGGCAATAGGAGTGCGATATGTGGGACTGTTGGTGCCGAGTGCATCGCTTCATCCACTTCATTCATGTAATTTTCGGGATGAGTAGAAAATGCTTGCTGGCTACAGTATAGTGCGAGGATTAATACCAAAAAAAATTTAAAGATAATCTGCATAATGGTCAATATGCTTGCAAAAAGTGCATTATATGTGGTTGCTACGCCGATAGGAAATTTACGTGATATTAGTTTGCGTGCATTAGATGTCTTAGCAATGGTAGATATTGTTGCCGCTGAGCACATACAAACTTCCAGGCACTTATTAGCGGCTCATTCAATTAATACTAAAGCTATCGCGTTACATCAACATAATGAGGCCATTGTAGCCGAAAAAATTGTAGCATTACTTGCATCAGAAAAGACCGTTGCTCTGGTTACAGATGCGGGTACGCCGGGCATATCAGATCCTGGCGCGATATTAGTGGAACATGTACGGACGCAGGGTTATCCGGTGATTCCAATCCCCGGTGCAAATGCAGCTGTATGTGCTTTATCCGTTGCGGGCATCACCAACCCGCATTTTATGTTTTATGGTTTTTTGCCAAATAAAACCGTCGGACGAAAACGTGAATTGACCGCGTTGAAAGAACAAACTTGCACATTAATTTTTTATGAAGCACCGCATCGTATTATCGATTGTGTGATCGACATGGTGGAAATTTTTGGTACAAAGCGTCAACTGGTAATTGCCAGGGAGCTGACTAAATTATTTGAAACAGTCCATAGTTGCGATCTAGGCGATGCGCTAGTGTGGTTACAAGGCGATAGCAATCAACAAAAAGGTGAGTTTGTTTTATTGTTATCCGGTGCGGAAGCAGAAAACAAAGAAAGCATCAGTGATGAAACCATGCACACATTGGAAACCTTATTGGAATACTTGCCATTAAAGCAAGCTGTTAAATTAGCAGTTAAGATTACGGGTGAAAATAAAAACAAGTTGTATAAGCAGGCATTAGAATTGAAAAATGATTCTGATCTATAATGTTTAATTAACCAACTTTGCTGAGTTTGTCTTGAACGCAATAACATTAGCTCGCCCCGATGATTGGCACCTGCATCTACGTGATGGTAAACAAATGCGTGCCGTATTGCCACATTCCGCACGACAATTCTCCCGCGCAATTATCATGCCTAACCTTAAGCCACCCGTTGTTACGACGGACATGGCGCTGGCTTATCGGGCGCGAATATTGGCGGCTTTGCCTGCCACAATGCAAACGTTTAATCCACTGATGACGCTTTATCTGACGGGTAACACCACACCAGCAGAAATCATTCGGGCGAAAGAAAGTCAAATTGTTCATGCCGTGAAGTTTTATCCGGCAGGTGCAACGACAAACTCAGATGCAGGTGTTACGAATATTGCCAATTGCTATGCGACGCTGGAAACGATGCAAGATATTGGCATGCCATTACTTGTTCATGGTGAAGTCACCCATCCTGACGTGGATGTGTTCGATAAAGAGAAAGTCTTTATTGACCAAGTGTTGTTGCCACTGACGCAGCGTTTTCCGAAGTTACGAATTGTATTTGAACATGTCACCACTAAAGATGCAGTGGCATTTGTGAAGCAGGCCTCAAATAAAATTGCGGCAACGATTACGGCGCATCATCTGCTATTTAATCGTAATGCGATTTTTCAAGGGGGCATTCGTCCGCATTATTTTTGTTTGCCGGTATTAAAGCGTGAAGCGCATCGTCAGGCACTACTGGATGCCGCGACAAGTGATAACCCCAAATTCTTTCTTGGTACCGACAGTGCGCCGCATTCTCGTTCAAACAAAGAGACAGCATGTGGCTGCGCAGGTATTTATACCGCTCATGCGGCCATTGAGTTTTATGCGGAAGCATTCGAGCAAATGGGTGCATTAGATAAACTGGAAGCTTTCGCCAGTTTTCATGGTGCGGACTTTTATCAATTACCGCGTAATCGTGACAGACTTACCTTGGAAAAACATGATTGGGTCATTCCAGAGCTGCTAGATTATGTGGGAGAAAAACTGGTTCCGTTGCGTGCGGGGGAGAATATTTCCTGGAAGGTTTCTTACGGTGAAGATACGTAAATAGGTGACTGCCCGTTCGATATTGTCCGAACTGAGAGGACATACTTGACTGTTATGTGCAGTGCCCCCAGAACTTCCCAAGCGAGTAAAGCAATTCTAAAGGTGACTAAAATTGAAAGGAATATATAACAAAGAGTTTTTGGAGTTTCTAGAAAAATAGAATCAATACTATGATCAGAAAGACCCAGACTCTCATCCCTTCGATTGGGATTCAACTAGAGAAATTTTCAAGCTAATTCAAAATACACGAGAAGAAAGTTATGCGGCGTCAGAAAATTATCTTGGATCAGACATATCAATTGCAAATCTTGTGGTGGTATGCCATGCCACTATTGCCTTTGGTCTATTTCATCTTGATAAGAATGACGAGAAGTTATATTCGTCGTTACTAGATGACAATTTGTTCCCGCCTACTTGGTTAACTAGCGAAGAAGCACCAAACCAAATCTAATATTACTGCAGTTTTTTTGCCAAATTTCAAATTTGTCTTCCTCAATTGTGCATCTTTGTGAAATAGGGCAAGATCATTCGGCTAGGATTCTACTGAGAGCGCTTGATGAACTTTGTCAGCTCGTATTGATCATCATGGCCAAACAGGAAGACTTCAGAAGCTACGCAGTTAGTGGAAATAAAGATTATTTAGAAATTATGTACAAGCATTCTTCAAAAAAGAAAAGATTTTCCAAGTTGGCCGATATAGAAAAAATACTAGGGTTAGCTGAGAATGAATCTGTGAGCCAATTAGAATTACGTGATTTCGGCTTTTCTAGATTCTCAGCTTCCGTTCATGGGGCGCCGATTACTACGGTACTTGGTTCTATGGTGTGGAGCTTTACAGAGGACAAAGGGTTTATTGGATTAGTTGGAGGCTGCAACAAACTTAGTATCAGCACCTTAGGATATTTAATACGAATGTCCAATCACTTTTTCTTCCTGTTATTTGAAATAATTCAGAAAATACATACACTCGCCTATCCAGCAAGTGCAAGTAGATTCTGGTTGTCGGCCAAACGGATGAGCGTATTACTAAATGACACTATAGCTTTTCTTGAAGACCGTGAATCAAAGAAGGGTTAGGTTTCGCGCCGGGTAGGGAAAGCAGAAATCAGATGAATTCACCATTCATAGTTCTGGGATTAGCGCGTAGGATGTGTGCAACCCATCAATTTAATCTGGAAAACGTCCATTGATTCAAGAAATTCCTTGAGCAGAATAACCCCTGGATGTATTGCAACTTTATGTAATGGAATCAATGCGTCACCTAAAATATTTGCTTACCAGTGTTTCTTGGCACGATTCCAGCGATAAAGTAGTCGCGCAAAGCCATTGTAAACCAAGCGAAAGCATTGCTTGATGACGGGTAGTTGACATAATTTTCCCAGCCAACGTTGGCCGGGTGTTTGTAGCCACAGATGAATAAAAGCATCCGCACCAATATTGATTTGGCCGTTACTATCTTTAAAATACAAGCGTTCTCGAACTTGTTCTAAAGGCGTGTCGACTTCCGACACGGCATCTGGATTGTTATGAATATCAACCCATTCAATGTCTTTAATGCCGCAGTTATTCATGCGTTGTCGTTGGTCTTTTATACCTGCGTTGCATACGGGGCAAGCGCTGTTGTAATAGACTTGATTGGGCAAGATTGGGTCACATATTTGGCTAATATGATTTTAAGTGTCAATTGGTAGATTCTTGATAAGGGTTCAATTTCATCTACACCGACATTCTCGTTAAGCTTGTGGATGGTTGCGTTGCATGGTCCGAATTCAACCACTTGTTTGCAGATGTCTGCGATGAAGCGTCCGTCAGAAGTGCCGCCGGATGTTGATAATTCAGGTTCTATGGCGGTTACACTTTTTATCGCGCTACTCATGGCGTTTGCAAGTTCGGCCTTGGGTGTGAGAAAAGGCTTGCCGGAGAGTTCCCACTTCAAATCATAATCAAGCTTATGTCCGTCGAGAATTTCATGCACGCGTGCTTGTAATGTTTCAACGGTACTGGCCGTTGAGAAGCGGAAATTAAACAGCATATTAATCGTGCCGGGGATGACGTTGGTTGCGCCCGTGCCCCCATTGATGTTGGAAATGTGCCACGTGGTTGGTGGGAAGTACTCGTTACCTTGATCCCATTCGGTTTGCGCTAATTCGGCGATGGCCGGCGCTGCAAGATGTATGGGGTTTTTTGCTAAATGCGGATAAGCGATGTGGCCTTGCATGCCT
>JAJFJG010000201.1 GCA_021774265.1 Nitrosomonas sp. | reverse complement strand
ATCCAAGAGTGGACGATCCTCGCATATTGCCTTGTAGATAAGTGTGGTGACAATTTGATTCTACTTGGGAATAGGTAATTCTCGTTTTTAAGCCTAGCGTGTTCGATCCAGTCTGATACAGCATCCCTAGTCAGTTTGGTGATCTCAAATTGCACTGGTTGGTGAGTTTTTTGTTGTTCAACCATAGCTCGGCTTAAAATTTGACTACCTTGAGAAACATCTCGAACCTTTAATTTCACCAAGTCACAAGCGCGTAGTTTGCTGTCTATGGCCAGATTAAAGAGGGCTAGATCTCTCACTTTTCGCGCTAGTTGCAGTCTTATGCGTATTGCCCAGATCTCCCTAAGTTTAAGCGGAGCTTTCTGCCCCACTAGCTTGCCTTTGTTCCAAGGTTCTCTATGGTTTTGAATTTGTGTAGTATTCATCATGACTTGATTCCTTATTTCGGGTTATGGAATCAAGAGTGTAGAATTTTAGGTGATAGGTCGCTCATCGACCCTGAAGAGCCACTCAATCTATATTTCCAAATGGCAACAAAACCTACGGAAAGCGAACAGTCGATTTTGTTGGGCCAACTCAACCACTGGGAAAATTGATGATGATGCACTAGTACGTATTAATCTCTCGCTTCCATTATTTCTCGGATTGGCGGAATAAATTACCTTAACTTTTGGATAAAAGTTAACCAGTTTGTAGCTTTCTCAGATTAGCTGTTGATACTGAATTGGATAAACCTTGCCGGTTACTCTTCTTCCTACAGTGGGTAAATTCCAACAAAGGAACGTAATGCGTCATTCATAGCATACGTTTCACTGGAAGAGCGGCGTAATCCTTTATTGATAGGCAAGCATGTGGATGGTCAAGCCAATCTTCTACCGTCTCTTATGGTGTAACTTGCTAAAAGTGTATGGCTGCTCCAGAGATAGACTTTAGAGACAATTTTTGTGGCGTTTTCAGGCGCAAATTACCTTTGGCAATCAGTCCGCAAAACGACCATTCAAGAGGTTCCATCTTTGATATTTCAATGGGTTAAGCAGCATCTCATTTCTTAACGAGTATTTGCGCACGAATGTACACAGCACCCAAATTATTATTGCCAATTATTTGATTCTAGTTGTTTGATGCAAAGTAGTGCGGTTGCTGTGGTTTTACTTTCCTTAAGATCGTAGCTTTTACTAATTATAGGAGTTAGGTTATCAACACAGTTTACAAGAATATTGGCCTTCTTTTTTAATACATTCATTTTCCTTACTTGATTATCACCAAGGACAATTACAATCCAGTCGCTTGCTGTAGCAAGTTTGTTTCTTTCGGATGCTGCTAACCATTGATCGAGGGTGCTGCCTTGAAGATTGCCTCCTTGATACCACTCTTCAGCATGCGAATACTGTGCTGCTACAAAAAGAACTAGGAATATGGTTAATTTACGCATCATTTTATTTTTCCTTTATAGGGTAAATACCAACTAAGTGTCAAAACTTGCAAACGTAATTCGCAAAACCTGCAAACATCGCTATTTTGTCCAGCTCATACTGACAGAATACACAGCTTAGATTATAAAGGATTTATTGAAAGAAATTGACGGTTGGCTGGTTTTAGCCGAAAGTAGAATAAGCAGCTATCAACCCACAGCAGACGTTGTAGGCCAATACTGTCGTCATTACCGGATAGGTGATTTAAACTCAAGACGGCTATATTCAAAGGCTTTACTACGAGAATTGCGGCAAGCACTTTGTCTATCGTATTTTAGGAGGATTTTATGGGATCATCAAAAGCTCAGGTTGGCAATTTTAGTGAGTATGTTGATTGTATGTATAAGCCAGGGTGGTTTAAAGATGGGGGCAAAAAGCAGATTCTATTTAGGATGTATAGCCTGGTTGGCATTAATAGTTCTGATCTAGAAAATATAGCAGAAGAAATCATAACAATGTTTAATCAATGCTTGGAAGAGATCACAATAAATTTAGCTGAATATAGTAATGAAAACTTCACATCTTCTCAGCTTAAGTTAATTTCAGATTCAAATGGAGACCCTTACTTCTTTCATATAAGATCTAAATCTGATCTTCCAAAAGGGATATATTTATTTATAACTGCACCTCTTTACGAGAATGAAATCGAACATCCTCAATCCATTATTAATCAATATGTGGCTTTAATTCGTTTGGGTTTAGGTAACAACATGTCTCGTTATTGTGTTTCTGAAGAAATAATAGACATTGAAACATTCAAAGATAATGCAGTGATCCCCGTTATGTTAATACCTCAGATGTGTGAAGGTCCTTTACTGGATGAACTGTACTTAAAGGAACTAAAGAACTTACTTAATAATCTTGCTGATACAACATCTGATATAAGAGAGCGTGTGCTCTTATCCATGGACTTTGTCTATGATGCCATGATGCTAAATACTGATACAAGTATGTCAGTCAAATTTGTGCTTTACTGGTCTTCACTAGAGGTGCTAATGGGCAAAAATGGTAGAAAAATATTCAAGCCCTTTGGGAGGATTTATAATGAATCTCATTCATATGCGCAGAATAATCTTGGCCTAGGGCACTTGAACGACCTTAGAAATGAAATCATACATCAAGGTAAAAAGTTAACGCTATTGCCAATCGATGAGAGATACTTCCAGTGCCTACTACTAGATGCGATTAGATTTCTCTTGGATTTGAAAGTTAAATGTTATGCGCTTAGATTCATAAGTGACTTTGACTATGATCATCAAAGTTTTGGCTATGGCCAATTAAGAGTAGGATACATTACAGAATAATAAATAATCTTGTTAATTGCCTTCCGTAACTTTTGAATCGGTAATATCGTAAATGGAATTTAGGTAAATACCTTATTTTTAATGCCCGCTATTGGCCGACTGCTGCCGACTCCTGACATTTATGAGAATAATTCCCGAGTATTTTAGTCAGTTGACCGGAGCCGACCCAGAAGAGCCACTCAATCTATATTTCCGAAGACAGCATACCTACCGCAAGCGGACAGCCGCATTC
>JAJFJG010000021.1 GCA_021774265.1 Nitrosomonas sp. | reverse complement strand
ACGAACTTTCCTTGGAAGATGACGATTTTGCGGGTAAACCGCATAAATTGTGTCTGCAACAGGTAATGCATGTGGTAGCGCATTAATCAGCAACCCGTTTTTCAATGCCTTGGCGGCGATAAATATTGGAAGAATGGTAATACCGAGTCCCGCAATGGCAGCATCACGCATTGATTCACCATTATTCGCAACGATCCGGCTACGAACAGTTAGTGAACGAGGTGCGTCACCAGTTTCTATTGGCTCGAATTGCCAAACCTGACTAGGTGACACGTTAGTATAGCCGATGCAAGCGTGGCTTGTCAGTTCATCAATTGAAGTGGGCAACCCGGCGTGCTGCGCATACATGGGACTGCAACAAACGATGCGGCGGCTGACGGCTAATTTATGGGCGACCAGCGATGAATCACGCAGCCGTCCGATACGTATTCCCAGATCGTAGCCCTCACCGGATAAGTCAATGACCTGGTCATTGAGTTCCAGCGCAAGCGCCAATCGCGGCTGGTGGTGGATAAAAGCGAACAAAGTCGGCCCAAGATAACTCGTGCCAAAAGTCATTGGTGCTGCAATACGCAGTGATCCACATAATTCGTCATCTCGCTCGGTCAACGTTTCTGTTGCCTGATCAAGTTGCTGCATAATGACACGTGCACGTTGATAGAACACAGCACCTTTGTCAGTTGCGATAACGCCACGTGTGGAGCGGCGCAGCAATTCGACTTTTAACCCGTTCTCAAGGTCACTAATCCTTTTGCTGACAATCGATTTTGACAGACCCATACGCTGCGCAGCTGCGCTAATACTGCCCACCTCCACTGCATGCAGAAATGCCAAAATATCATCCAATCGATGGTGCATTGTTCTGTATTCCCGAACGTTAATTTCGACGAAACATAGATTTCCAACCCATATGGGAATGTGTAATCTTAACGCACTGGATCAAAAATATCGTTTTTAAAAATTTATTGATGTAATTTTTATCGGATAAAACCAAAAAGGAGACTAACCGTGTTAGCAACTAAACCTAAGTCATTTGCAAAGAAGCTACACCATGTCCAACGTAATACCGAACATCATTGGGTCGGCAATGGATTCCCCGTTCGCTCACTGGTGAGCTATCCAAAATTGGGAGCGTTAATTAGCCCCTTTTTATTATTTGATTACGCAGGTCCGATGGAATTTCCGCCAACCGATAAACGACTAGGTGTTGGCGAACATCCGCATCGCGGTTTTGAGACGGTTACAATTGTTTATAGTGGTGAAGTGGAGCATCGCGACAGCTCGGGTGGCGGCGGTAAAATAGGCCCCGGTGATGTGCAATGGATGACAGCAGCTTCAGGCATCGTACATGACGAATTTCATGGCCGCGATTTTGCGCAACAAGGCGGGTTGTTTGAAATGGTGCAATTGTGGGTCAATTTGCCCGCCAAAAACAAAATGTCACCAGCTCACTATCAGAATATTTTAGATAGTCAGATTCCTGTCGTGCAACTTCCAGAAGACCAAGGCAGCGCACGCATTATTGCAGGCGAACTCGATGGGTTGGTGGGTCCGGCTAAGACATACACACCCATGCATATTTGGGATCTGCGCTTAGCCAGCGAACAATTGATACATCTTCCTGTGCCTGATGGCTACAACACATTGCTTGCAGTACTTAAAGGCAGCGTACAGATTGATGGAGTCGAAACAGTAGGTGCAGCAGAAATTGCGATTTTTGAGCAAACAGGGGATCACATCTGTATAGACCATGCGAAAAATGCAACTGTCTTGTTACTTTGTGGCGAACCGATTGTTGAGCCGATAGTCGGCAGCGGTCCTTTCGTTATGAATACGCAAGCGGAGATTAATCAAGCAAAAGCAGACTACACCAGCGGGAAAATGGGGCATTTAGTCTGAAATTGCACCAATTGATGAAATTTAAACGCCAATTTTCTCTGAAGTGAGCTTGCTCGCAACTGGAGACGCAGCTATTTTGTTGCGTAAATAGTATGTTAGTTCAACTCCGAGCAGAATTAGGCAGGAGAATAAAATGACGCTGCAAGAAAAACTCAATGAGTTAAATAATATGATTTTAAATGATGAGATATTGCAATCTATGGATAAATATTACCATCCTAATTTTATCTTGATTGAAAAGAACGATGTGGTGGCGGAAGGTTTACAAGCAGCCAACGATCGGGAGTCGTCCGTATTTGAAGGTGTCAAAGCGTGGCTTAAATCAGAAATTAAATCGACCGCAGTCGGAGATAACGTGACAATGACCGAATGGCGTCTCGAATATAAACATCAAGCATTTGGACATAAAAAGCTTGATCAGGTCGCTGTTCAGCATTGGAAAAACGGCAAGATCATGAGTGATCGATTCTACGCGCTATATTAATCAAACCGTTGTACCTATCGATTTTTGTTCAATCACCAAACAAGGAGCATAAAAATGAACCAATCTTTTAAATACAACCGGCTGATTAAGGATGATGCTGTTTTGCTGATGGTTGATCATCAGACAGGGCTGATCTCTTTAGTGCAGGATTTTTCACCCAATGAATTTAAGAATAACGTGTTGGCCTTGGCCGCCTGCGGTAAATATTTCCAGCTACCGACAATTCTGACAACCAGCTTCGAAGATGGCCCGAACGGCCCGCTAGTTCCAGAAATTAAGGACATGTTTCCCGATGCACCATATATTGCGCGTCCCGGCAATATCAATGCCTGGGACAATGAAGGCTTCGTCAATGCGATTAAAAAGACAGGTCGCAAGCAACTCATTATTGCTGGCGTGGTCACTGAAGTATGCGTCGCTTTTCCAGCGCTATCTGCCATCGAAGAAGGTTATGAAGTATTCGTAGTGACGGATGCTTCCGGCACTTTCAATGAGGTGACCCGAGATGCAGCCTGGTTGCGTATGCAGGCAGCCGGTGTCCAGATGATGAGTTGGTTTGGCGTGGCTTGCGAACTGCATCGCGACTGGCGCAATGATGTTGAAGGATTGGGTGCTCTGTTCTCCAATTACATTCCAAACTACCGAAACCTAATGACCAGCTATTTTGCCATGAGCAAAAAATAAACAGTAGAGTGTCCACTGTGACGACAAGCGCAACAAGTTTGTCGTCTTTTTATCATTGTTGTTATGATGACATTACTGCTTGTTGCTTAACCCGAATATTTCACCTAACCGTTGGAATAATGTCTGTCCTTATAATTCTTATTGACATGCGACGAGCAACACGCGTCTGCTCGTCGCTGCTTACTAGTTGTAGTGCCTTATTTTGACGTCGAAACTACTCGTCCATTTAAGTCTTGAGGATGCCTTGCATTGCCTGAGTAAAAACTAATAAGTCGCTCGAGCTGGTCATTAGAGATACTAATTGGCTCTTCAAACACATACCACTCAACACCTTCACTACAAGGTGGCGTCGTTAAGGAACCTGCTAGCTCATAATATCGATTTTTATGTTTGCGAGGCAATAAAGATGCCGGTTTAATTTTCAGACCGGTTCCTTCATTGCGCTCACCTTCTTCGTGCGGCATATTATCTAATATGGTCTGAAATATCTCATTCTCTTCACCGACTTCAATTAGAACACCTAATACGGCAAGCTTTCCGTCATCTCTTACATGAACAAAATGTAATTCTGCAGGGAATGTTTGACCATTGACAACATGCTCGCTAGGCTCATGAAAATGAAATTGTATTAACGGATATGCCATTTTTCCAATTTTAATTTGGCCTCCATATTCAAGCGAAGTATTAACCTGAACACCATGACCACTATTGTAAAAAACTGGAAAGTCAAAGCCATAATTGATTATAAGATTGTTTAATTTCTGTTTTTTGCTCTGCGCTGCAAGGTCAACCGGTGATTGATGCTTACCAATACCGCAAGCGGCATAAGGAAACATATGCGGCACAACCAATTGTTCGACATCTTCAATTGCACCCCATTCTTCTTGCTCTTCATGCGTCCAGTGTGGCCCAGCAAATGCAGTAGTTACACTCAATGTAGAAGCCAATATAATGCTACTAAAAATTGTTTTTATTTTCATTGATACTTCCCAAATTATTATTATGATCTTAAGTTAACTTTAACTAACAAGTATACTTCCGGCAATAATCCGCCATACTCGGCTTTTTATCTGCCTCAACAGCTTGATTGGATGTTTTATTGCCATCACTCGTTGGCGAAGCTGTCTCAGTCACTTGTGTTGTTGAGCTATTAGACGCATCACGTTGCGCTTTCACCTTGTTAGATGCCGACGAATTATCCACTTCAGATGCAGCCAAACTTGAAATACAAAAACTCAGAAATACAGCAAGAATAATTTTTTTAGTATGCATAAATTGCCCCAATCAGAAAAACATTGCTCAAAATAAAAACATATTTAACAATAACCTGAAATGACTGCGCTTTCAGGCTATAACAGTCAATTTAGCATTTTCTTTCATCGGCCTCAATATCAAGCAATAAATTACGTCTCGTACCAACTATCTTGCCTGGTTTTTACAGGTTAATTGCCGCCTAGTATTTTAGGCGCAACGGTCAAGAACTTGTTTGAGAACCAGCGCATGGCTGTGCAATTCATCCTTGACTGCGTAAATCAAGGTTACATTACCTTGACGAGATAGCGTTCTGATTTCTGGCAAGGCCGGATTATCCTTGAGTTCTGTACGATATTTCTTTTGAAACTCGAACCACTTTTCAGGGTCGTGCCCGAACCACTTCCGCAGTTCCGTTGATGGCGCCAAGTCCTTAACCCAAAGATCGATGTTGGCTTTGGATTTTGTTACGCCACGTGGCCAAAGTCGGTCTACAAGAACTCGTACGCCATCTATTTTTGCCGACGGTTCGTACACTCGCTTTAGGAAAATGCTCATGTCTTACTCCTTCCCGTCGAAAGTTTCAATAAGCGTGCGCATCTAACCTCGTGCTTCAGTGGTGCGAAGCAAAGCGTCCGACTGAAAACAACTTGTTATGCGGCATCAAGTGATTTAGTTACTTATTGGACCACTTTATCTGAAACTCTATTTCTTCTTGGCCTTCTTCTCTTTCGTGCTCGATATTATAAGTTGCCCGAACAGGAACATATATTCGTTCACCCGCAATTTGAATTTCAAACTGCTCACCTTTTTCGAGCGAATCCGCAAGACGGCGAAGTTTTGAAATAAAATCGGGCATCGGATAACTCTTCTCAACATCTCTTTCAATTTTATTACTCATATTATCCTTCCTTTCATTTGACAAAAGTGCATTACGGCTACTCAAAAAGCAATGCCACACAACATGATCTATTCGACATTTTTGTATAATAATAAAAAATAAGTGTCAAATCTTTTTACTATTTATATAGCTTGCTTTTTGATGGGGTATGGAAGAAAACCTATCGTATTACTTATCATTAGTAAATAGACTCTTTCTCGACCAAAAGACCTATGCTATTTATGAAAACATACAAATGCAGAATGTTGAAAAAAGTTAGTTTTTATGTGACCGGAAATGTCCAAGGTGTCATGTTCAGACAAACTTTTATTCGTGGTGCGCAAAAAAGAAAAATAAAAGGTGGGGCCACTAATGACTCAAAAAACTATCACTTGGTTCATTGTTCTCTTGAAGGAGAAGAATCTGTGGTCAAAGAGATGATAAATAAACTTCAAGAAAAGAAACCCCTCAATTCCTGGAACGCCCAGGTAAATAAACTTCATTTCTACGATCACTTTATCGAATTTTTTGATCACCAAGTTACCACTGACAATGTAAATGACTATAACTGGTCACCTGAAGTTGATTTTTATCTTTAAATCATTTTCAAAGACAACTAAGACTTAATGAGGCTGAGGCTGTAAATTGGCAAATGATAGGTTCCGTAAATATGATCAATTGCCGACCCTGTTGATTGCTGAATAAAATGCCAGGGAAAGCGCATCCAACGTCTCTCCCTGTCTTTTTTGTAGGGTTACCAAAGATTTTTTCACAAACACCCCGCTGCAAAATTATTATTCAACAATTATTCGGCCACGCATAGTATTAAAATGATCTTTGATCGGACAAGCGAAATGAACGACTCCTGCTTTGCCAAATTGCCATATCAATTCCTTCTGCTCACCTGGGTTTACTCGTATCAAATTTTTATTTTTTTGTCTCATTTTTGCAGCTTTCTTTAGATCATCAGTTGAACCAATCAAAAAATGATGTGTATTATTACCGAGATTATTTAAAATAAGTTTAATCGTTTCACCTTTACTAACAATGACTTCTGGAGGCAAAAACATATTATCCAGCAAAATAAGCTTAATAGTTCGCGACACCTCAGACGGATCACCCGGTTTGCTAATTAAAGCTTCGTCATTATTTGACTGATTTGTTTCTGCAAAAGTAGTGTACGAAAATAACGCAAATGTTGAAAATAGAAAAATCAATAACAATTTATACATAGTAAGCTCCAAAAAATTGCGTCTTAAACCGATAACTAAATAGAAAGCGCGTAAAGACGAGCTGACTCATTGTTTTCTTTAAGCTCAAAGGTTCCTACATCTTTAAAATCCCAGGTCTCGGCCAGATCAATCTGGATAGATTCATCAATAACAATAGCTTTACCTATGTCCCGAGCAATTTCACCTAACCGAATTGTTTGATTCACTGTATTACCCAAGGTCGTGTAATCCATTTTAATGGACGAGCCTATATTTCCCTCTATTATCATTCCGGAGGCCAAACCAAATCCACAATTAATTGCTTTATCTTTAGGATATTTTTTTGCTAGCTCATTGAATTTATTGTATGCATCAACACATGCAGCAATGGCTGAATCTATTTGCCTGAGTTCAAAATGAGCAACAATACACCCATCAGAATATTTTATTACCTGACCTCCATATTCAACGAGTGCTGTTGAACAAATTTCTAAATAATCGTTAATCGCACAAACAAGATTTTCGTCAGAAAATTGTTCAGATAGTGTTGTAAATTTGGTAAGGCTTCCGGAAACAACTATTTTTTTAGTGCTCTTTATTGGAATAGTGAGCGGATTTATTCCTTCCATCAGAAACTTGAGCAAAGCTGGTTGAGTGTAGCGCCCTATCGCATTATGTGACTGCGCAATATTCTGCAGCATCAGGCTGATTGCCAGCAGTATGAGATCATTACTTTCATTAAGTGTAACTGCCTTCATGTTCCAATCTGAAAAAAGACGAGCTTCACAACCTGTTTCTGCACTGAGTATGGTCACATCACGATGTCTTGGGTCGCGACTTATTTTTTCTATTAATAGATTGATAGTAGTTTCTTCGCCCTCCACAATCTGGAAGAAGTAGTCTCCTACTGAGATTAAAATGCCCGTCACATCTATTTTCTGGTTGTTTAAACTTGCTTTATGCCCTATCTCAAGAATT
>JAJFJG010000003.1 GCA_021774265.1 Nitrosomonas sp. | reverse complement strand
GTGTTTTATAATCGCGTTAGGCGACATGCAAAAATCGGTAATCAAATACCCGCCGACTTTGCTGAACAGTTCTACAATCAAAAACAAATCGCTGCATAATGCTAGCGACTTATCCGTCCACTAACGCGGATCCAGCTCAGTCTTCTGATCAGACTTTTTCTGGGACGACTAATTAGCGACGTTTCGTAAAGGCCTTCTAATCCCAGCCAACTGATTGGTAGCCACGTTCACTAAGGCATTGGTTGACAAAATTTCTATAGGCATGATTGGGTGGGCTGCGGCGCAATAAGCCACGCATGAGACCTGCTGTTGCACCAGCTGCGGCACCAAAAAGTGAACTACTAGAGGCTGACCCTCGCATTGCACCGACAACAGCGCCACTTGCCGCACCGACACCGGCACCCATGGCGGTACTTGTTGCAATTTGTTCGCCTGAGTTTGAGGCGGGGGCATATTGTTTTGCAATTTGTTGGCATTCCGCAATATCTTTATCAACTTGTTGCTGACCTACGGAATTTAGGTGAGCATTTGGATAAAGAATGGGTTTTGGACTGGCGCAACCCACGATCAGAAAACAAAATGCCATCAGAATATGGCGGCTATTTATAGGTAATTTATTTTCTTTATTCACAATAACTCCTTTTCTAGGGTTGTCGAATCTGGTTGCTCATTAATTATAGGTTACACGTGAATGATGAACGAATGATGAACAATCACTCATAAATACGGCTGTCTTTCTTGTTATCATTCATTTTTGTTCGATAATGGCGCTAGAAAATGGGTGATAAAGTCACATTTCATGAAGTTAATGAAACTGAAAGCACCAATGACTTAGCTAAGCAACTTGCTCGTGATGGTGCAGATCATCTAACGGTGGTATGGGCGCACCAACAATTTTCTGGGCGGGGTCGCTATGGTCGTCAATGGATTAGCCCGGTAGGTAATGTTTTTTGGTCCATGATTTTACGTCCAAGATCTGATTGGCCAAGTCTATCAGGTTTGTCACATGTGGCGGCACTCGCAGTTCATGCCACGATCACTTCTTTGGTTAGTCAACGTGATCAGGTCCAGATTAAATGGCCTAATGATGTCTTGATCAACAGCAAAAAAATTGCGGGTATTCTTATTGAGGCGAGACCTTCTGCGGCAACCGTGAGTACTTTTACATCCGAAAATTCATCAAACGGGTGGGTTGTTGTGGGGGTTGGTATTAATGTGGTTCATTTTCCAGAAAATGTTAATTATCCTGCGACTAGTTTGCACGCAGAGGGCGTTATAGGCGTTGATCGAGATCAAGTTGTTGCGGCATTTACCCGTTTCTTTGTTGAAAAATTAGCAAGCTATGTCGAAAAAGGGACGCCTTACTTAAATGAACAGTTACTGCCATTAATGGCCGGGGTAGGGAACAAGATTATCGTGAGAGTCTCAGATAATGTTGACGACGATGTCGTTGGCATATTCAGTGGGTTGGATGGTGAAGGTCAGCTGGTTGTTACTAAAGGGAATGGTGAGCAGCAGATTGTTTCAACAGGTGATGTGTTTTTTGGGCTAAAGGATCACTAAACGATTCATATGTTAACGTTGTCGAAGCGGATCTAATATGGCTGAAAGGCCGTTGTGATCGATTTCTTGCATTAAGGCTAATAGATCGCCGATCTCTCCGGGCGGAAAGCCTTTACGAGCAAACCAATTAAGGTAGTTTCCTGGCAAATCTGCAATTAACTGTCCTTTATACTTGCCATAGGGCATGACACGAGTAACTAATAGTTGTAATTGTTCAGGGTTCATTACTATTAGTATAGCTAACTTCAGGAAGGAAGGTTATTCAGTCATGGCTTGTTCATGCTCGTCTAAAAATGAAGGGGTGTTAGTCATGAATACATAATGTTGATGTTGCTTATTATTTGTTGATTTGTAACTATTCAATAAATCAATAATTTCATTTGGAAGTATTGATTCAAAGCCGATATTTTCATCTTGAAGATAATTCATACACTTTCCTATGTATTTAAAGATGCTCGTATTATCTTTAATCAATATGACAATATTGTGACAAATATAAAGGCTATATCGTTGCTAATTGTTTCTCCATTACGAATGAACACTTATTCACTTTTATAAACAGGTTGTTAACATAAAAAAAACTAACAAATAAAATTTTACTGTAAATTAAATTAGCCTATCCAAAATTACTTATGACACCATAAATAAATTAGATCATTATTCTTAAATCCATAACATAGTTACAGTTGTTTCGATACAATATTAAAACCCTCAAACATTGCACGCATTGATAAGCCCAGTTACATATAAAAAAACAATGCATTTACATTTATATAATGTGATCTAAAAAGGAAAACAGATTATGAATTCCAGCCAAGCCGTCATAAACAAAATAACGAAATCTCTTCGTAAAGTGACTGAATCATTTGGTTCAGGTCAAGTTGAAGATCGTTATTTAGAAATGATCAATGATCCTCCAGAAAATAGGCCTAACCGCCTATGTGTCAGTCTTAGTGATATACACTTAACGGATGGCACGGTGGGATATCAGAATTTAAGCGAAAAAACTTGGAGCGCATTCTATGACACAATCGCGCATCGCTGCAGAAAATATACAATCAAAGAGTTTGTGATGGTATTGGATGGCGATATTGTCGATATGGTACGAAGTAGTCGGTGGGCGGAAAATGAAATTTATCCGTGGGAACGTGATAGAACTGCTGAGTTCTCTAAAGTTGTAAACCTAATTATTAGAGAAATTGTGGAAGTGCAACATATCAATTTCTTTAAGTGGTTGCAAGGATTGAATGCCCGTTTAAAGCAAGACTCCGGTGTTGATAAAGTTAAGATTGTCGTATTGTTGGGAAATCACGACAAAGAGCTTTTCTGTGACCAGCAAGCGTTAAAGTATTTTTATGAAAAAGGCTTGGGACAGAAGGTTGAAGATATCCCTACAGAAGAACGCAAATCATTGGGACGGATGTACGGCGATGAGCAAATGTTCATTGATCCAAATATAGCGCCTTATTTTCCATTTTATTATGGTGATAGGGGATTTAGATATTTTGCAACTCATGGACAATGGCATGATGCGGACAACAGCGCCAAGATTAAGGAAACTGACAGTTTGCCTGGCTGGTCTGTTTCAGATGGCTGGTGTATTGATACCTGGCAAAAATTAAAATTTTCTCCTTTTATTGCCCCTTGTTTTGGCGACACCGTTGCTGCAGGCGTGTTATCAACTTTTATTTTTAAAGTAAAAAAGCGACTTGCAGAAATAGAATACGATAATCCGCGTTTAAACTGCGTTATTGATGAGTTGGATCTATATCGTCCGTCTTATGCTGCGATTAAACGGATTTTAGATGAAGTTGATAATATGCGGGATAAAAGTGGTAAAACCGCAGCAACCAAAATCATAGAAGAAACATTATATGAGTGCATTATTAATTGGCTAAGCTGGGATTTTACTTACCAGTCTTCTCCTTCGTTCTACAGATTTGGCTTAAAAGTAGTTAAACGAATATTGCAACGGATGGAGGCATTGGATGGCGCAGTTGGCGCGGCGCGCCTTGAAATTCGCTCGATTGCGGGTCTAATGAGACTTCTAATGCTGCTTAATCGTCAATACACGCCTAGTGTCAGCATGAGAGAAATGAAAAAATTTCCAAGCTTCATGCGAGCTTACCGTCATTATAATTTTCAGATTCATGCTGAAGGGCACACACACCAACCATTACAAGAAGAACCTGATATTGAAACTAAATATTCCTGTACTTATATTAATTTAGGCTCTTGGCGTGATCAAATTGTATTGAGAAAAGGATCAAACTCAAGATACCGTAGAAATGGTTCATTACGTGCGTTCTATATCCTGGATGTTGTCAATGACGATAGGAGCACTCAAGCAGAATCACCTCGTACCTTTGATTATTTTATCCAAGATATTGTGCACTGGGGTGATTTTAAGGATTCAATGAATGATAATGGGCCGTCTGAACCAAAAACCTAGCTTGGATTTTGCATCAGCTACTGGAACTCAAAGCGGAGAAAATTAAAAAACAGGGAAGTGAGACTTTGAGCACATACTGTGCTTTTATTTGAATTTCTAAAAACCTGTGGAGATATAGATTGCAGTCTAATTCTAACGTACTGGTGCAATATCTAAGCTAGGTCTTTCTGTGGTTATCCCTTCATGTTGATAGATAAGGGAGTTTCTTAAGATGCATATTGTGTCAAATTGTTTTAGTTAGCTTGCATCACATAATGATAATTCGTTTGACTAATGTTAATAAAACCTTGCTTCAAATAAAACTTTTTTGCACGGTGGTTTTTGAACAATACTCTTAAACGAAGTGGTAAGCTTAATTGTCGTGCATTTGTTAATAATGTTTCAATAATCTTGGATCCAAACCCTTTACTCCGATACGTGGGCGAAATCTGAAGTTCAGCTAACCATAGATAATTATCAAAATTCTTGGTTATAAACATACCAATCGGCATACCTTCATTAAAGATGATTGTTAAGTTTTCTGAATGCCAAGATTTTAAAAACATTTCCAGCTGTTCCTCTTTGTCCCAGGACCCAAACTGGCGCGTAATAACGTCAAAATAAGATTCATGGTGAAGTGTTAATAACCAGTTGTAATCAGTGGCGCAACTCGGTCGTGTTTTGAAAAGCATTAGAAATACCGATATATATAATTATGCTTATAACAAAATCATATAGAATCTTTTGATTGTGAGAAGACTCTGATCTCTGCTGGAGGGCTTATTTTAATAACTGATAAATTAACATATAACCCAACAAGACAGGAAATATACATGAAAATAAGATCATAATTGTTTTGTCTAACAATATAAGTTTTCTGAAATGACTAATAAAATACTTCAATCAGTTATTAACATAACCAAACAACGAGAGATCGAGTCACTGGATCGTAGTTTATTATCGTCCTTAGCTGAGCATTTACCTTGTAAAGTAATTTCTTTGTTTAAATTAAGAGGTGAAACCAAGACTAATAATTTAGAAAAGATTCTTAGCTTATCTGTTCAGAATGAAAGTGATAATGAATTTGTTCTCCTATGGAATAATGAGTCAGAAATTGTTTCTTATAACAAATCATTAGATGAGTGTTTATCTAATCGAAAAAATCTAACCTATCGAGATAGTGATAATCAATTATTTTATGTTTCCCCATTATTTTGTGATGAGACGATTATTGGTGTATTAGAAATATGCGCTAAAGAAGGTTCAAGCAATGCTCAAGAATTAATAGACGAATTAACCCAAATTTATGGAAATTGTTTGTTTCATATCAACAAAAGTGAACGAGACAAACTAACGGGACTTTTAAATCGACATAGTTTTGATACAAAATTCAGGCGTTTAATAAAAGATCAACAAATTAAGCAACGTTTGGCATTTGAACGTAGAGTAGCGAATAAGTATCGAAAACTATCCGATAACTCATTTGCTTGGCTAGCCATTTATGATATTGATCACTTTAAAAGAGTAAATGATCAATACGGGCATGTATGTGGTGATGAAGTGTTGCTTAAATTGTCCCAAAAAATGAAGTCTTTTTTTCGTAGCTCGGATCTCTTGTTTCGGTTTGGTGGTGAAGAATTTTTAGTTATTTTAGAACCGATTCCTCACGAAATGGCGCATCGTACACTTGAAAGGTTTCGCGAAAAAATAGAAGAAAGTACTTTTCCGTTAGTGAAGAAAATTACGATAAGTGGTGGTTATATTAAAATAACTGATGGAGATTATCCGATGGCTTTTATTGAACGGGCTGATCAGGCGCTTTATTACGCAAAAAGCCACGGACGTAATAAAGTATGTAATTATGAATCTCTGGTTAATAGTGGGGAGTTGTCTAAAGCCAAAGAACTTGGTTCTGTAGATTTGTTTTAGCGATTGGCCAGCAGATCTCGGTGATGTGCTAAATGATCAGCCATAAACGTACTGATGAAATAATAACCATGATCATAGTCATTATGACGTCGCAGTAATAATTCCTGACCTGCATTTAAACAGGCGGCTTCAAAGCGGTCTGGATGTAGCTGATCTGATAAAAACTGATCATTTAAGCCTTGGTCAACCAGCAATGCCGGTATACGAGCGCCATTTTCAATTAATGCGGTAGCATCATAGTTACGCCAACTATCAGTATTATCTCCAAGATAATGACTGAACGCCTTTTGACCCCAAGGGCAGTGAATTGGTGCTGTAATGGGAGAAAATGCCGAGACTGATTGATACATGCTAGGATTTTTAAGCGCAAGTGTTAAGGCGCCATGCCCACCCATTGAGTGGCCGAAAATTCCCAAGCGATTAGGGTCAGCGGGAAATGTTTTAAGGATTAACTCCCGCAATTCCTGTGTAATATAACTTGCCATTTGATAGTGGTTCGACCAAGGTGCCTGTGTGGCATCAAGATAAAAACCCGCGCCTGCTCCAAAATCCCATGTGTCAGTTTCGCCGGGAATGCCTGTGTCACGCGGACTAGTATCCATCGTCACCAACATTAAACCATATTCTGCGGCAAGCCGTTGTGCACCGGCTTTGATCATGAAAGTTTCTTCAGTACATGTTAGCCCGGCAAGAAAGAACAATGTTGGTACCTGTTCACTCATTGACTGCGGTGGCTGATAGACAGAAAATCGCATCGGTAAGCCAATGATACTTGAATCATGCTGGTAGAAGCCTTGAATACCACCAAAACAAAGGTGTTGGCTGCGTGTCTCTATGGTTTGCATATTAATATACTACAACCGAACGAATGGATTCCCCAGCTTTCATTAAACGAAATCCTTCGTTGATATCTTCTAATTTCAGTGTATGTGTGATGAGCGAATCAATTTTAATTTTGTCGTCCATGTACCAATCAACAATTTTAGGCACATCTGTTCGCCCCCTTGCGCCTCCAAAAGCCGACCCTTCCCACTTGCGACCAGTGACGAGTTGAAAAGGGCGTGTACTGATTTCTGCACCAGCTTCCGCAACACCAATAATAATGCTTCGCCCCCAACCTTTATGCGTACATTCGAGTGCTTGACGCATGACCTGAGTATTGCCAATGCATTCAAAACTATAGTCAGCACCACCGTCGGTGAGTTGGACAATTGCATCAATGAGATCGGGCACTTCATTGGGATTAATGAAATCAGTCATGCCGAATTCTCGTGCCATAGCTTCACGTTTAGAGTTGATGTCAATACCAATAATCTTATTAGCACCGACCATCTTAGCTCCTTGAATGACATTTAAACCAATGCCACCCAAACCAAAAACAACGACATTCGCGCCAGCCTCAACTTTAGCCGTAAATAAAACCGCACCAATCCCTGTTGTGACACCACAACCGATATAACATACTTTATCGAAAGGGGCGTCGTTACGGATTTTGGCTAAAGCAATTTCAGGTACTACTACATAGTTAGAGAATGTAGAGGTGCCCATATAGTGAAAAATAGGTTTTCCATCTAACGAAAAACGTGAAGTGGCATCCGGCATTAATCCCTTTCCTTGTGTGCTACGTATGGCCTGACAAAGGTTCGTTTTTTGTGACAAACAATACTTACATTCTCGACATTCAGGGGTGTAAAGCGGGATTACATGATCATCTTTTTTTAAAGACTTGACGTCTGGTCCTACATCAACCACAACACCCGCGCCCTCATGGCCCAAAATCGCGGGGAATATTCCTTCAGAATCCGCCCCCGACAACGTGTATTGATCAGTATGGCAAATACCCGTTGCTTTTATTTCAACCAATACTTCTCCGGCTTGTGGGCCGTCTAAATCAACATTTTCAATAGTCAGTGGTTGCCCAGCTTGCCAAGCAACAGCAGCGCGTGTTTTCATTTTTTCTGTCCTTATTTGGAGTCTTATTTTTTATCATAGATTTTACATATAATAGCGTATTTACAATTGATAAGGCTTTTTTAATCCTTATTTAAGTGCATTGACCAGTGCTTGGAAGTAGAAAAAATTAGTGCTGCTTGTGTTTTTGTCGAGGGCAGATATTTGCCTGTTACGCACAATTTTCCATTTCTGGAATGTGAATTCCAATGTCGTAGTATCCGAGGTGTGAGCTTATAACGTAACCGAATGTCATGTCCTAGCCCAAGATAATTGCCGCTATATCCAGCCAGATCAAGATTATCTCTGGGATTAGTTGTACTAGTGTGATTACCAAGGGATACTTACACTGAAATTGCAGTCTTATGCTAACGTAAACTTTTTCCAATACGTAAAAGCTATTTGTTTCAATTCCCGATAATGGCTGGCTGATACTAGATGGCGGTCAAGATTAAACAGGGTTGCTGTACTATTCATTCGACTAATTGTCACTCAGAAAACGGTTAACTTTAGTAGCACCGATTTCTATTAAATGGCATTTACCATTAAAATAATATATTTCTTTGTCCATGAAATATAAGTATTTTCTGTGCTTAGACTATCGTATTCATGGCCGTTAATGATGGATTAGATCCAGTAATTTTCAAGCAGGCAATGATATCGTACTTGTTTGCATGATCTGTCCGCTATACTTTCAAAACTTAATTACAATTAATGGGATAATTGACCATGAAAAAGATTACAAAACATATCAGCGTTATTAGTGGACAAAAAATGCCGTATGTATCACGTTATGCACTCATACAGCAGAGGAGTCACGGATGAGCCCTAGCCACATTTTCTGGCCGGTCTTAGTTCAGGTTTTCCTGACACTGGTTATGTTTATTGTTCTTGGCGCGAGAAAGGCCAAGGCCGTGAAAACTGGCAAGGTTAATCGTCAGCAGGCGGCATTGGATAATCGGGTTTGGCCAGAGAACGTAATTAAAGTTTCCAATAACATAGCTAACCAGTTTGAAGTCCCCGTTCTGTTCTACGTTCTCTGTTTCGTGATCTTTAGTACTCAGATCACTAGTATCTTGCCTGTTGTTCTCGCATGGTTATTTACTCTAAGCCGCTACGCACACGCGTATGTGCATGTTGGCTCAAATTATGTACCACTCCGATTGGGGCTTTTCATGTTTGGCTGCCTGGTACTACTTGCCATGCTCTTGTTGGCGGTCTGGAAGCTGGCTTTTTGGGTCGCCATTGCATAACAAGCTGCTTAAGTTTGTTTCCGGCCTATCGGCCTTTCACCGGACGCTCTTGTCAGGGCGCTGCTTAGCTCAGCGTTATCTCTGCTTAAAACTCCTGTATGGCGTTTATATTTTCAGACAATAACGAAAACAGAGTTTTTCAACAGTATCGGTCGAGTGCAGCGGTTCAGATAATTTTAGCAACAAAACAACCACAAAGCCTAAATACGGCCAAAAGCAGAAGTTCAAGAACTAATGTTTAAGCGATAGGCCGCTATTTCTCGTAAATAACAGTAAAAAATTGTGAATTATTTTAGGCTATGTCGCAATAAGTTGTTTAAATTGACCTAAGAGTCAACCAAATTCCTATTAATCATAGACTTAAGCTCTTTTATTATTGATAATATACTTTTTAAACATAAAGAGTTAATAACGACATGGCCTTTAATTTCCCCGTTGAGATTAAAAATAGTAGTTCGCACACTACACAATCGTTTAGCGCTTCTTCAATTTGGTGTCTAGTTTTCATTCAATCTTCGAAAATCTCTCTTGGAATTCTTGACCAGTTCCAATCCATTCTTCAGTTGTTTTACACTCTTCCGTATTACATGACTCTAGACAAATGCTGTTTTCTCTGAATTTTACATATGTTATCTCCCATATTACTCCTCCATGCTTCTTGGTGTATCTGTCTCTAGATGAAATAACTAATCTCTGTGGCCATTCCGATTCTTCGTTATTTTTACTCATAACCTAGTCTCCTTATTTTTAGTTAGTGCCTAACAGAAAACCTCATAAATTTGCAAATTTGCAAGGAATTTTAAACAAAATTGCTGGCGCAAAAGATCTTCTAACTGCATTCTAGATTCACCTTGAAGAGAATGTAAAAGCATTGTTATGCGACCTGAATTTGTACGTGTACTGTGCTTCTCACCGTCTGTTGTGGGTCGAGTGCCGCTGTTCAGTCAATTTTAGCAACAAAACTACCAAAAAGTCTCAGTATGGCAAAACCGGTCGTTACCAGTTTCCAGTGAACGGCTGGATAATCTTATTAACAGTCAGTCAACAATTTCCAACGAACGGCACGCTACCTTGAAAAGCGGTGATTCAGCGAAGCTTCCATGGCAGCTAGCGCTGGTCACTTCAAAGCTGTACCGTGACCCTATTTAATCTTGGTCGTAGTTTATTATCGCGCCAGTTATTACCGGAATCTGAGACAAGGGGCTTTTGTGTCTTGGGAAAATGTTACGAAAGCATAAGGCGACAATTTCAATGTTGGATGTCTTGGTAAGACTTTATTCTTGGCCAGTTAGGGGAACTAATGAAGTTCAATTTAACTCTATTACAATATAAATCAGCTCTCCTTTATGTTGATTCGACCGCATCAGCCAGTGAAATAGAACATTTACATAGTCGGATGGCTGTACTTATACCTCTGCCAGTGCTCTCTGAGTCCTGACTTTTTATTGCCTGTTATTTGGTTTTGACGCATTAACTGTAAAAATGGTGCTGGCAACTGATACGCCACGTACCAGCGAATGCAGACCAGGATTGGCAAATAATGCTGAAACAGCTGCGCCCAGTAACACTGTAAATGCAAAAAGTAAGCGCCCGTTCCCGTCACCCCAACGGCCCACATGCAGGGCAGCCCATTCAAAGAATCCAGATTCATCAAGTATCAAACTGATAATAATGATGGCGATGAATGCCGCAGTTGCGTTCCAAACAATCGGTATATCGCAGAGATTTATCACTCGACCAGGGCAAGGGTGAAGATAAAAATTGATATAGCCGTCAGTATGTCAGTATCCTCTTGTAGGTAAAATTTTTCTCTGTTACTGGCGAGTAAGTGCCAGCAAGCGCTCTACCGCTATGGGTTATTCGTCTTGTGAAAATGCATGCGAAGCAGGTGTTTTACTGATTGATGATGGCTTTCTTGGGGTCGGTAATAATTTTAACCGGGAAGTTGAATGCGCGTTTAAGAATACCGATGAATGGCGCAGTAAGCGACTCAATGGGTAACGCCTTGACGTCAGGCTCATCAGCATCGCCGGTCACTTTGAAATGGACAACGACCAGGGCCTTCTGACCTCCGGTCAATAGCCAACCAGCAACAGGGATATAGGAGAGGATGCTGTCGACGCCACGTAGTGGCATAGCTCCCAGTTCAAAGTTGAGTGTGTTGCTGATCAGGTTATGCTTCCCGGTCATCGACAGGTTCATGATGTTCCCTTTCATTAAGAAGTCTTGTGTTGACAGTATTCCTTTGTCGAGCTTGGCGTTAAATGAGATTGTTTCAAATGGAAGCCCTTTACCCCGGATGTTTTCGGTCAGCATCGGATAAATATTCAGAATGTGTAGTATTTTACTAACCCAGTTTAGCCCGTAGAGCTGCCCGTTCTTGTTCTCAATAGTAAAAGTTCCAAGCGAGGTCGGCAAAAATTGTTTACCAGTTTTTCCTTCAAGGTAAAAATCTGCGTTCAATCGGCCACTGACTAGGCCATTTCGTTTTAATATTTGTTGGTAAACGGTTTGGGCGTCAAAGTTCTTGAGATTTCCGGATATCTTCAGCAGGGAAGGGCCTTCATCCTGGTCAATGACAAGCACCTGTCCAAGACCCTTTCCGGATCCGACGTTGAAGTGGATCGGGCCAATGATAAGGGAGTTATTTCGATGGGCGATCTGTGTAGTCGCTTGATCAAAGTGCATACCTGAAATCTGACCACTGTCTGTACTGATGTCAATTTTCAGGCTACCCAGAGCCACTGGCTGTTTGATAGGCGGGGTGGGATGATCGTTCTGCCACAAAGCAATGATCTCATCAATATTCCCATGTTTCCCCTTTATATCTAGTTCTATATCGGCTGCGGTGAAATTTTTTACCGTGCCGTTGACCGTGACCTCTGTGCCACCGTCCATCTTCACATAAATTGGACCGAGAAAAACTGTGTTGTTAGCAAGGCGTAAAATGCCATCTATTTCCTTCAGATATAGACTGCCAGATTTGAAAGTCAGTTCGTCAGCCCGGATTGTGTCGCCCAAGACATGTAACGTGACGTCGGGGGTCGTGAGGTCGGGAATATCAAGATCAACGGTAATCGGAGATTCTCCGAAATCCGCTTTCAACCCTTTGGCAAAGAGAGATTTATTGTCTAGTTGAATAGTACCGTTCAGTCGGTTCAGATCAGCAAGTATTTCGGGAGTGGCGATATGTACGTCGGTGAGGTTCAGCGTACCGACGGTCTGCAGTGAACCGTGTGGCGGGATATCGAGGCTGAGGTGAGCTTTAAACCGACCGTCAAGTTTGAGGTGGTTGAGGCCTGGCATTAAAGCTGTCACCGCAGGCAACGATGCTCCGGGGATATCAAAGGTCAGGGTGTGGGGTTGTTTGTTGCTGTCGTGCCATTGGCCATGGAACCGAACGTCAAGGCCAGGGAAAGTGAGCTGTCCTTTTGTTGTTTTCCAGCCATACTTTGTCCGGTCAATATCGACTTGGTAAGACGTTATCAGGTGACGAGTGAAAAAAGAGGGGGCAGGTTGCTTAGTGCCAGATGAAAGCCTGATAGAGAGACGTCCCTGGCTCGTGATGCCGGTCAGTCTATCGTTAGACAGGGTAAATCGAGCCTTGTTTCCGGTCTCCAGACGACCATGATCGGTATCAAGTGAGAGCTTGGTTATCTTAAGATCGACCGTATCTTTTCCGTACTGGATGTGACCATTCAGGTTTCCTTGCGAGATCAGTATGGGTGGAATTCTCAGATTCGACTTTGTTATGTCGAGGTTTTTCCCGGTCAGTTTCGTATTAAAGGTGACACCGGTCTGCGGATTCCCTTCAATCTTCATATTGAGATCGACGAATCCTCGCAGAACGAGATCCGATTTCAAGTTGTCGGACA
>JAJFJG010000200.1 GCA_021774265.1 Nitrosomonas sp. | reverse complement strand
ATCACGAACCGCTTTTTCCGCACTTGGCTTTTGGTAATCTTTTGTTGTCATCATCACTCCTGCTTTAGTAGTAACGATGAACTAAATCCGTCTCTTAGCCAATCAAGTTAATCTGTCCAACTTGCGCTGACGGGGTACATTTGATATAGGAACGTCAATCCCCCAGTAGAAAATTTCTTGAGCAGTATCAAGCGCGAATGGCTGGCGGGAAATACTTACTCTGCCCGGGAAGACGTTATTCATGACATCAATAGCTATATGAAGTATTACAATCAAGTCAGGTTACATTCAACGATTAATGATATGTCGCCGATCGACTATGAAAAATGCTCTTGAGAAAGTGTCCAGGTTTATTGGGCCAGAATAATTCAATTTAAAGATGGCGTTGAAGTAATATCAGACAACCAAGTCACCGCTTGATTTAATAGTCAAATACCAGATTTGACAATAACATGTTTCCTCACGCTGACAAATCAATTAATGTCTATGAATGATAAACTTGTATTTTGAAAGAAAAATTTCTGAATATAATACAAAAAACCGCTCTCTAGGGAACGGTTCTTTGTTCGTATTAGTTGTTTCTAAATAAGATACTAATCACGATCATCTAAGATATTCTGGCTTGGTGGATATTGACCAGGCTTAGGCTCACCACATCCAACTAAAAACAAAACCAAGAAAGCTGCTGCAATTAAGAGAGTATATTTCATTATTTTAATTCCTAAAATATGCAAAAAAAATATTATAGCACAGCGGCCTCTACAAACGACCATAAATGCGCAGATAGCCTAAAAAAATCGTACTTAAATACCTTAATTTTTTAAATTATTAATTCAATTATAAAGTTAGATGCGTTGTCTATTTCAAGATCAAGCCTTTTTCTACTAATTAATTTCTGATGGTGAGAATTGTCTAATTTTGGGCTGTAATTTTGCAAGTGCTCTGCTGGTTTTTGGCTCCTAACGATTTGCTATCGTACTAATGGCGGCAACAATGGCGAGATCATTTGAATTCGTTGTAATCTCATGGTTAAGAAATTGGTCTACCTTGAGCGTATGGTTTGGAAAGCGCTTTAGATAGACTATCGAAGTCGAAATAAGTAAGGATACCTAAGCGTTGAGCAGCAAGCGATTTGAAAAGCTGTTCAAGCATGTTGACTTTGGTAGCGGCTGCTTTTTTGACCCACTCATTTAGTGCCTGCTGAGCTGAAGTTTTGCCTGGTTGACGCCAGATATTGCGTAATTCTTCTTTCATGTAATAAGCTGTGACCAGGAGTTTGTAAAATTTTAGCACTGCGTTCAGACGTTGACGCTCATCACGCGTATCGTCTAGATTGTCAAGGTTCTTGAGTAACAACCAACGGACACCTTTTAGATCGGGCTTACCCATTCTATGTTCCGCTTCTCGCTGTAGGTGGACCCATTGTTGGTCGCAACCGATTTGATCTGTACGTTCGATTTTTTAGGCGCTTCCAGAACAGAATCAGTGCGGTCTCGTCTTTCCCATTACCAATAAAAATTACTGTGCCACGTTGAAGATCAATCACAATGGGTAAATAGCCCCTTTTCTCACCTGGCGTATTTCTTCAATTGCAATTCGTTTGATCCTTGATTATTTTGGCAACCGATAACGCTTATGCAGGTTGTGCTTTTGTATTTCTTTAATCTCTTTTAGAGTTCAATTCTCCGCCGCTTGCGGTGTAGAATATTCGCATGAGCGAATATATTTCATAAGAGCCACAATGTAACGGTGTTACTTTACCATTTGGTGATCCCTGCGAAATATTGTTGTGTGGTTTTGGACGCGCAAGTTGATGAAGTGTTGCGCGATGTATGTTTGAAGATTGAAGACTGTTACCAACTGAAATTTTTGTAAATTGGTACGGATGATGATCATGTGCATTTTTTTGGTGCAATCGGTTCCGACATATCCCGTAACGAAGTTGGTAACGATGATCAAAAGTATTACGGCGCGTGAGACATTTCGATCATGTCCTCATGTCAAAATGCAATCTTGGGGCGGCGAGTTTTGGAGCGATGGGTATTTTGCTTCTACTGTAGGAAAGCACGGGGATGAGGACATGATTAAGCGATACGTCCAAAACCAAGGAAAAAATATTTGAAGCTGCACGAAGACAGGTAGCTCTCCATGTTCTGATAACCCGCTGCTTGCGGCGGGGTTCTTCATTCAGATCCTAGCTCACCCCAAGGTAATGTGCGCCGCTTGGCATTTGATACATTTCACTCTTTGCGCCGGAAGGTCAATGTAAAGCGATTTCCGACCGATCGATATCGTTCGATAATGCCGTACTTGCCCCCCTCTATTGCGTGCACCACAGCTTCGATAAAAAAACGGTTATGCCAAAGCGTGGTATAGCAAACTAGTAGACACGTTGAAAAAGCATCGTGATTTAAATCCAATGATAATTCCAAATTATTTTTGCCCTGCCTAGTAACATGCATATTTACTAACTTGTGCGCAATCGCCGTGTGAACCAAAGAGGACTCGCTTTGTTACTCGCTTCAAAGTCAATACTAAATTCAAAGTTGTCAGTCGCAAATCTGTTTTAAAGAGCAAAGGACTATCCAGCGATCAAGTCATCAAATTTATTAGCTTGACGTCAGCAAAAGAATGTCCCATTCAGATGTGACGTATTGGCTATCGGAATAGGGGATCTGGCAAGCATTATATTTCTCTGATCAACAATTCCAAGCTGTTAGACAAAAACTAATGCTTACTTCTAAAAGGCGTGTTAGCAGGTAGAATTGTTTTTCAAACGGATTTAGAAGAATTTGAAGATTAGGAAGTTTGTTGAAACAAACAAAATGCACTGATGACTCAAATATGGATAGTTGTATGCGTATATCTGCCATTAGCATTCATTAAGTTTCAGTCACAAATGAAGAAAAGCTTGCAATAAATTTCGAGGCTGTTGCATCTAAATTTGTTTGAAAAACGTGACATCATGGCTTTATTGCGAGGAGACCCGCTCATCGATAAAAATGCTAGCATTTTCAGTTGATCTTGGTGTGAAAATTAACGGAATAGCAGTGATTTAGCTGTGTTGAACTAGATAAAGAAGCAAAATTTCTTTTTTAAATTTAAAAAATGCATATTGCGTTATGCTGTGGGAAATTGCTGGGGAGTTACCTTTGAGGTTGGGTGTGGGTGTTGCGTTATGTAAAAACTCTGCGTACTATTCGTTCAGAATATTTTTAACTATTTATTTTTGTAATTGACGTGTTAACCGCATGTTCATTTATGAATTTACTTGATTATTTACAATCACAGTTATAGGTAAACTTAAATGAGTAGCCAGAGATTTGCAACTGTTTCATACTTTAGAATGTGCTTAAATGAATTTGCTGGTCATATTCATTATTTGATTATGCTAGTAGCAATCATTGGTGTTTTTGTTTTTGATTTGGCTTCGCCTCTAGGTGTCGCAGCTAGTACATCATATACCCTTATAGTTTTTGGAAGCCTTTTTATAAAGGGGAATATTTCAACTTATGTTGCCACAGTGATAGGGTTAATCTTTACGGTTGCGGGAATATTTTTTTCTGCGTCAATGGTTAGTCCACTAGAAGCTGTGATTCTTAACCGGTTGCTAGCGGCCTTATTGATTGTTGGCGCAGCTTTAATTGTGATCCGCATTAAAAAAGCGGATGAAAAAATTTTAGCTTTGAGGACCCAGTCTGTTATTGATCCATTAACACAGGTTAAAAATTATCGAGCGTTTGAACAAGAGTTGAGTAGAGAAATATTGCTACATAAAAGACACAACAGAAACTTATCGGTTGCTTTTATTGATATCGATTATTTACATAAGATTAATCAATCTTATGGTAACGATGGTGGAGACAATGTAATTAATCAAGTAGCAAAAGAGATAGAAAGTAATGTCAGAAGTAGCGATGTTTTGTATCGATTGGCAGGGGATAAATTTGCAGTTTTATTTGCTGAAACCAGTATGCAGGGCACCAAAAACGTGGGTGAGGCGATTTGCAAAAAAACTTCTAGCAAGATTGCGCTGAGTGGTCGAAATGTTACATTAAGCATGGGTATTGCAACGCTTGAAGAACAGGACAACAACAGAACATTGTGTCAGCGTGCTGAAAAAGCTTTGTTGCAGTCTAAAGCAGATGGAAGAAATAGAGTAACAACAGTGCCTCCAGTAAGTACAAAAGATACACCATGTGTTGCAGCCATTTTAATTCGATCTCGATATTGAAAAATGTGAAGGTTTCTAAGGTTTTGCTTTAGAGGTTCATTTATGAATTGGGTCAGAATTTTCCCTGAGACTTTGAAAGCTATTTAAACAGCGTATAAACGTTAAGAAGGCATATTTATAGCTGCACGTACAAAGCCAAATAAAAATCTTCAACTACACCATCAGGTTCATAACCACAAAGAAGCTATTGATTCATGTTTTACTAGTTCGTGCTGGTTTCACCCGGATGTAATTTAGGTTGCAGCCATTTTTTCGTATCCAGGTTTACCTTCAATTGGGATGTGCTGCCGGTAGACTTCACGTTTTTTCTTTTGCTTTTGTGGTCGTGCACGTTGTGGATAATGTCCATAATGTTGTTTGTGGGGCTTAAACTTGTGCTGCTAGATACCGTCCTCATGAAAGAGGAATCCAGTTGATGCGATTAACACTGGCAACACCTTCTGCCGTCAAGCTCACACTTAGCTTAGCTCCAAATTCAACCGATATATTTGCTTTGCTACGAACAATGGGACGTGCATGTGGCTGACAATGCGATGATCGCATTTGCACTTCAAATGGTATATCGCTTCTTGTTGTGCGTATACGTGCTGGATGATCCAATACTTGCGCAGCAAGGAATAAGCCAATGGAATCGTTCTGCCTAGTTGAGCATTCAGTAGCGCCTCGATATGAAAGTTTCTTCACAAATACTGCAATTGTTCCCTGAGACCGACACGTAACTTCTTATCTTTAGGCCGACGTTGCTTCACAATGTTCAAGTAATCTCAGTGTGTCGTTTAGCGATCGGTACTTGGTTTGGCTTTTGCGAAAGATAGACAATGCAGAATATCAATAATTTGTTCACTGACTTGGTGCATTCTCATCGAAAGTTGGTGCAACTTCGTTTTTCACTTAGAGTGTCGCTATCATCTCGATGATTACATTTTTCCTTGCCTTGCTCTGGCCATAGAGCTGGGCGTATCTTCGTTACACTAATAATCGATTGATGGAAATGTGTAAAGGTTTTCTGGCCCATACCTCGACGGATTTCTTCAAACAGTAAGGGTATAAAAGGCTGTTTTGAATCGTCCTGGCTTACAGAATATGGTATGGACACCTCCCTCCCCACGGGGGATCAGGGGTAAGAAATAGGGATTGAAGTTGAAGCCCCTCGCGGACCTGACGGCAACTATGTGCCAAGGCGGAGATAATAAGAACTTTCCACAAACGGACGGAGGAGCTGAGATGAATGCTACAACATATGGATTAGATAATGCAAAGCGTGTAATCCAACTGCACTGGGTCGAATACGAGAGCAGCGAGATACGTAATAATAAGTTGGGAAGGTAAGAATTGCTGGAGTTTTTTGCACAACGCGAAACCGGACTAATTGCAGTGGAAGCATGCGAAAGTGCGCACTGGTGACGACGCAAATTGATGGCGCTGGGTCATGAAGTCAGATTGACTCATGCTAAGTTTATCCGTCCTTATGTGCAAGGTAACAAGACCAATGCAGCGGATGCTAAAGCGATATGCACAGTGGCCGGTAAAACAGAATATCTAGCACTACACAGGATGAAATTGTAGTTAATCAAGTTCCTTACCATGCAGGTGAATCAATTGCGCGGATTACTCTACGAATTTGGCATTACGTTGAAATGCGGCCGAAAAGCGAGTCTGGCAGAAATACGACGGCGCATGGCTGAACTGGAAGCAATCGTGCCTGGAATACTGTAAGGGGCAGTAAAGGAACATATAAAGCGTATTGATGAAATGAAGCGGATGTGCAACACATTGAGCGCAGAGTCAAAGGTTGGCAAAAACAACAAACTACTTGCAAGAAGGTTTCTTAGATTCCCGGCCTGGGAATGCTAACAGCTACTGTCATGGTCGCTACGATGGGTGAAGCAGAAAGCTATAGGACTCTATTTCTTTAGCGGATAGAGTAATGAATAGACAAGTGAGATATTCACCGTAAGTTCGGGAACGAACTGTCCGTTTGGTTTATGAAAATCAAGGGGCTTATAGTTCTCATTAGGCGACGATGGTATCGATAGCACCGAAGATAGGTTGCACGCCGGAGACTTTGCGTACCTGGGTGCGCCAATCAGAAACTATTCAGGGTATTCGAGGCGGTATGTCAAGCTTGAACCGTGACCGACTCAAGGAATTGGAGCGTGAGAATCAGGAATTAAAGCGGGACAAGCTGCTAGAGTGCGACATACAGCGTGTATGGGATAACAACTTCAAATCTACGGTGCTAACAAAGTATGGCGGCAATTGTTACGTGAAGGTATTTGCGTTGCGCTGTACAGTCGAACATCTAAAGAGAAAATTTTGAGTGCAAGGTGTTAGGCTCGGCAAAAAATGCTTAACAACGATTGTAGGTGATTTGCTTGACCGATCAACAGACAAAGTTAATCGGCAATTTGTAGCGACTCGCCTAAATCAACTGTGGGTAGCAGACATCACGTTTGTCGCGACCTGAGCAGGATTTGTTTATGTGGCTTTTATTACGGGTGTTTTTACACGGCGTATTGTTGGTTAGCGGGTTAGTCGATCTTTGCGTACAGCTTTGGTACTTGATGCATTGGAACGGGCATCGTGGTCCTTGGTGCATTCTTGATGAAGTGGAATTTGTCACCTTGGAGTGGGTTGATTGGTTTAACAATCGCCGGTTATTGGAGTCAATTGGTAACATTCTGCCGGCAGAATAAGAATTGGCGATATTGTCGCCAATTGGAGAAGTCAAATGAGACAGCTTGACTCAAACTAAAATGTCTCCAAAAAAACTGGGCCAGTTCAGCTTATCTTGATAGGTCGGAAAACCAACAAAGTATTGCAGATAGAAGTTTTCTCAGATTTGCTGAACGGTTTCTTCATCACTTATGTATTGTTTATGTTTGATGATGACCGTGCCAATTACTATGCGCGCGTCTTCTGCAGGCCGAGCATGTGCTGAAGATAGGTTCTGATGAACTACTTTCTGGTTCATTCCAGTTAATGCATTGTCTAAGTTTCGCCCAATGATTGTTTGCACCAAGTTCTATTTCAACGAGTGTTTCAAAGCATTCCTGGGTGAGTTGCTTTTCGCTTTTGTGTATGATTTTATGCAAGCATACTATTAGATATATGTTCGTTGTTTTGCTTGCGCTATTATGCCATAAAATGACAAATAGCCACTCATAATCAATTGATTAATGTTTCTGAGTGGGCTCCAATTAAACCCGGTATATTGAGCTTGCTGGATATCTCCATTTTAAACATAAGTTTCTGCGTGCAATAAGTTATATTACATCCTATTTTTTTTAGTCCTGGTACAATTCCGCTCATGAATTTATGGGAATCAAGGAACTGTTTGGTCAATTTATAGTTACAAGTTATTGCTAAAAGCTTTTATATAAGCTTAGGTATATTAAAGTAAATTGTCGTGTTAAAGAAATAAAAACTTATAGTCATCAAAGCATAGCTGTTGTATTAATTGAGCTATATTTCCTCTAAAATACAAGTATACCAAGCCAATAAAAGAAAGCGTAATATCGTACTGTATCAATTTTTTAATAATTAGGGGGGGGATATTGTTACGCATCTATAATCACTATATATCAAGGTATACTGTATTGCTTGTTAGTATAGAATTCTTGTTGTTGATAGCTGTATTTTATTTAGGTATTTTTATTCGTTTTAATGATCAAGGAGCAGCTATAGACTCGCTAACTTTATTATTTCCTGCAGTCATAGTCTATGCTCTTATTATTCTATCAAGTATGGCCGTCATTGGTATGTATCAAATAGATTCGCGGCAAAATTTTAAATCGATTTTATTTCGATTAATGCCTTCTATTATCCTAAGTTTTGCCCTGATGACTTTTGTGTTTTATTTAATACCTGCGCTTTATTTGGGGCGTGGAGTCTTAATAGTGGTAATGATGCTTTCATTTTGCATCATCCTTGCTGAACGTACCTTATTTTTTAAATGGTCTAGCTTGGGAGTGCTGCAGCCTCGTGCATTAGTGTTAGGTATTGGTGAGAGCGCAAGAGAGTTAATTTGTCAACAAGAAGATAATTCTGGCTATCGTAGGCCTAAAATAGTTGGTTTCGTGCCCTTTTATGGAGAGGAGCGTTGTGTTCCTGCATCTGATGTTTTAGCTTCAGGAGATGGGCTAGTTTCGTTAGTTACACAATATAATGTAAGTGAGATTATTATAGCAACGCAGGAAAGACGTGGAGGAAGTTTCCCTATTCAAGAATTGCTGGAGTGTAAAATGCATGGAATAAGAGTTACTGACATTGCCACTTTCTTTGAACGAGAGAAAGGTCATATTAGAATGGACTCTTTATACCCAAGTTGGTTGGTTTTTGGTGGGGGGTTTGATCAAAGCTTGTTTCGGTCGGTTATTAAGCGTGTTTTTGATGTGTTTGCATGTGCTATTTTACTGGTTGTTGCTATACCGATTATGATTTTCACTGCCATTTTGATCTTGATTGAAGATGGCGGCCCAATTTTTTATCAACAAGAGAGGGTGGGAAAAGGCGGGGGTGCGTTTATGGTGCTTAAGTTTCGTAGCATGAAAAAAAATGCAGAGAAGGATCAGGCGCCGCAATGGGCGACAGAGAATGACTCAAGAGTTACTCGGGTTGGAGGGATTATACGAAAACTGAGAATAGATGAGTTGCCTCAGATTTTAAATGTTTTGAAGAATGAAATGAGTTTTGTTGGTCCTCGTCCAGAACGACCATATTTTGTCGACAGCCTGTGTGCAAAAGTGCCATATTATAATTTTCGCCATACGATCAAGCCAGGGATTACAGGTTGGGCTCAGGTAAGATATCCATATGGCTCTTCAGTGGAAGACGCAATAGAAAATCTTCAATATGATTTATATTATGTAAAAAATCATAGTCTTTTCCTTGATGTGATTATTTTAATCGATACGGTAGAAGTGGTTCTTTTTGGAAAGGGCGGTAGATAATTCTAGGTTTCAATAATTATATATGTTGGAAAATATTGCAATAGTAAGCTATGCGTCTGCGGCATTGGCCTTTTTCTTTTTGACAATACTTTTGTTGACGAGTTGGCGAGGGCGTCTGTATGGCATGATGCTAACGATTGCTTGTTTGTTTTCGGCGTTATGGGCTGCAATCATTGTTTATCAGCTTACATGGGGTTATTCTGCGCCTTTTTTAACGTATAGTTTAGAAATGCTTCGTAATGTGGCTTGGTCTGCTTTTCTAATTGTCTTGCTGGGGCCTTTTCAGGCGACAAAAAATGATGCTTCTCTTCCAAAAATCAGAACCTCCGTCATTGTAGTGTCAGTACTTTACCTCGTTTTTTTAATTGTCCCTCTTTTTTCTCCTAATGAAATTGGAGGTACATATAATATAACCAATGATTCTCTGGCTAGTATTTCCAGTAGTGTGTTGATGGCTATTATTGGTGTAATGTTAGTTGAACAATTCTATAGAAACTCCCCAGTTGATCAGCGTTGGGGTATAAAGTTTATTTGCTTGGGTGTTGGTAGTATTTTTGTCTATGACTTTTACTTATATAGTGATGCTATGTTATTTAGGCATGTGAATGAAGATCTATGGGCTGCCCGGGGCGGAATTAATGCTTTGGTTGTTCCATTAATAGCAGTTTCAGCTGCACGGAATCCACAATGGGCGGTTGGGATAGCTGTATCACGCCATATTATATTTTATTCGGCGGCGTTGTTTGGAGCTGCGATTTATCTACTCGTCATGGCGGCAGCTGGTTATTATTTGCGTTTCTCTGGAGGGAGTTGGGGCACGGTATTGCAAATGACGTTTCTTTTTGGTGCAATGATGTTGCTTGTCGGCGTAATGTTTTCTGGCACCATAAGGTCTGAGTTAAAAGTATTTATTAGTAAGCATTTTTTTAGTTATAACTACGATTACAGAGAAGAATGGTTGCGTTTTACGCGTACCCTTTCAGAAGGGAGGAATGATTTAGATGAGAGAGTGATTGAGGCGTTAGCTCAGCTAGTAGAAAGTCCTGGAGGAGGCTTATGGCTTTGTCGTGAAACAAGTAATTATGAGCCCGTTGCGTATTGGAATATGGCGTTAATTAATGAATCAGAGTCTGTAAACAGTGATTTTAGTCGTTTCTTGGAAGATAATGAATGGGTGGTTGATCTACAAGGAAGTAACATAAATACAGTAAACAATACAGAAATTGTATTGCCCGACTGGCTTAGAGCGTTATCAACTGTCGGATTAGTCGTTCCGTTGATGTTGCAAAAAAAATTGATGGGTTTTGTTGTGTTGATGCGACCAAGAAGTCGAATGAAGCTAAACTGGGAAGTGACGGATTTACTGAGAGTTGCTGGTAATCAAGCGGCAAGTTACCTAGCTCAAGATGAAGCTGCAAAGGCATTGATTGTTGCTCGTCAATTTGAATCTTTCAATCGAATGTCTACTTTTATGGTGCATGATCTTAAAAATCTAATATTTCAATTATCGCTTTTGCTTTCCAACGCGGAAAAACACAAAGATAACCCAGAGTTTCAGCGTGACATGGTGCAAACAGTTGATCTTTCAGTTCATAAAATGAAGCGGCTACTGGAAAAGTTAAGTAGTGGGAATGCTCTGGAAAAACCTGACTCTTTATCATTGGAAAAGTTGTTGCTTGAGATTATGGAGGGAAAGTCGGCTTTTAGGCCGTGCCCCGTTTTAGAAGTAGTAGATAAAGAATTGGTTGTATTAGCTAATCGCACACGATTCGAACGTGTGTTGGGTCATCTCATTCAGAATGCGATTGAAGCGACTCCTGCTGATGGTCAGGTAAGTGTTCGGTTGTTGAAAAAAGGTGGCACTGCGGTTATTGAAATTAAAGATACTGGGCATGGTATGAGCGAGAAATTTATTAATGAGCGTCTTTTTAAGCCATTTGAGTCAACTAAGTCTGCAGGTATGGGGATCGGTGTTTTTGAGAGCAGAGAGTATATCCATGAACTCGGCGGCAGGCTAGAAGTGGTAAGTGAAGAAATGGTTGGTACAGCATTTCTTTTAGAATTGCAACTAGTAACAACATAAGAATATCCTTAGATCATAAGAGTTAAGAATTTAGCCGTGCTGTTATCCTTATGACAGAAGTAAGAGCTATAATTGATTAGGAATTCATATGCATATCCTTTCGTGCTGTATTTCTATGTTAATATTCAGATTGTTACAAGGATTATTTTGTCTGTTTTCTCAGTCAAAATATTGAAGCTAGGTGCTAATTTTGAGTGACCTATTTGTCAAGTCAACAGTTAAAAGTGCAGGTAATCATATGCAATTAAATCAAGAAAAAAAAAGACTGTTGGTCATTGAGGATGACTTGGGTCTACAGAAACAGTTACGCTGGAATTTTGATGGTTATGAGGTGTCTGTTGCGACTGATCGAGAAAGTGCGCTTGCACAAGTTCGACGGCATGAGCCATCAGTTGTAACGATGGATCTTGGCTTGCCGCCTGATCCTGATGGATCCACTGAAGGCTTGGCTACTTTACAACAGATACTTGCACTCGCACCCGATACTAAATTAATAGTACTAACTGGAAATCAAGATCATAGCAATGCTTTAAAAGCGATTAAAATGGGCGCGTATGATTTTCATCAAAAGCCATTTGATCCAGTTATGCTTGGGTTAATCGTTGAACGGGCATTTTATTTGCACGCGTTGCAACAGGAAAATCGTAATTTAACATTAAGTCAAGGAGATTCGCCTGTTTCTGGTGTTATAACACGTGATCCGGTTATGATTAAGGCATGTAGGGATTTAGAAAAAGTAGCGCCTTCAGATGCAACGATTATGTTACTCGGTGACAGTGGTACGGGTAAAGAAGTCATGGCACGGATTCTTCATGAATCAAGTGTCAGGAAAGAAAAGCGATTTATAGCCATAAATTGTGCGGCTATACCTGAGAATCTTCTTGAAAGCGAGCTTTTTGGTTTTGAGAAAGGTGCATTTACTGGCGCATCAAAACAGACGCTGGGAAAGATTGAGCTTGCTAATGGAGGAACTTTCTTTTTAGATGAAGTGGGAGACTTACCAATGTCTCTTCAAGCCAAGCTTCTACGTTTTCTTCAAGAAAGAGTAATTGAAAGAATAGGGGGGCGCGAAGAAATTTCTGTAGATGTAAGAATTGTATGTGCAACACACCAAAATTTAAAGAAATTGATTGAGGAAAGTAGCTTTCGTGAGGATCTTTATTATCGATTGAGCGAAATTGTGATTATGATTCCGCCTTTATGTGAGCGAATTGGTGATGCTATTTTATTGGCGCATTACTTTAAAAATAAGTTCTGTGATAAAGAAGGAAAATCGTCGTTAAATTTTAGTCAGGAGGCTTTGGCTGCGATAGAGTCTCATGGTTGGCCTGGTAATGTTCGTGAAATGGAAAATTGCATAAAACGTGCAGTTATTATGACGGATGGTCCAAGTATTGCAGTAGAAGACCTTGGTTTGCATCCTAGTGATAAAGATATGGAACCGCTTAATTTGCGTGAAGTACGCGAGAAAGAAGAATACAAAGCATTAATCAAAGCACTAGCAAGAGCCGATGGAAACGTTGCTCAGGTTGCTAAGTTGTTGGGTGTTAGTCGCCCTACTATTTATGATTTAATGAATAGATATAGGCTCAAATGATCGGAAAGTTAAAGTGTTATTGTTCTGTTATTACAAATTAAATTTATAAATGTTTGATCTTGTACATGAATTAATTATTGATTCGGCCACTGATGCGCCTAATGCGGAGGCGCTAGTTTATCAGGGAAAACGGATGTCCTACGCTGATTTGGCATCAGATGTTGAAAAATTTTCAACTAATTTAATTGATTTAGGTGTTGATCGTAATGAACGTCTAGCAGTTTATTTAGAGAAACGATTGGAAGCTGTTATTGCCTTATTTGGGGCAACAGCCGCGGGTGGTGTATTTGTGCCAGTTAACCCATTGCTCAGGCCGGAGCAAGTGACCTATATTCTGGGTGATTGCAATGTTAGAGTCCTAGTAACTTCGCTAGAGCGTTTGAAATTGCTGATAGATGTTTTGCCGCAGTGTCATGATTTACATACGGTTATTGTCGTTGGTTTGACTGATGAGCTGCCAAATCTTCCAGGCTTAAAAGTTTTAAACTGGGAGTCTATGTGTTCCGGTGTTGGGTTAAATAAGGTACGCCGTAGAATTGACAGTGATATGGCCGCTATTCTTTACACATCAGGAAGTACGGGTAAGCCAAAAGGTGTAGTGCTGTCACACCGCAATATAGTCGTCGGAGCGAAGAGTGTCTCACAATATTTAGAGAATCAATCCAATGATAGAATTTTGTCTGTGCTACCACTTAGTTTTGATTATGGATTAAGTCAATTAACGACGGCTTTTTATAAAGGTGCGACATGTGTTTTAATGAATTATCTGATACCAAGAGATATTATTCGAACCATAGAAAAAGAAAGGATTAATGGTTTAGCTGCAGTTATGCCTCTGTGGATCCAGTTGGCGCAGTTAAATTGGGAAAAGGTTGACTCATTGCGTTATATTACTAATTCAGGTGGGGCCATGCCAATTGCTACATTGGGTCAACTTCGCAAGGTTTTACCTAAAACAAAAATTTACCTGATGTATGGGTTGACAGAAGCTTTTCGTTCAACTTTTTTGCCTCCCGAGGATGTTGATCAGCGTCCGGATTCTATAGGTAAGGCTATACCAAATGCTGAGGTTCTTGTGTTACGTGAAGATGGTTCGCAATGTGCGATTGGAGAACCAGGAGAACTTGTTCATCGTGGATCTTTGGTTTCTATGGGGTATTGGGGTGATGCGCAAAAGACTGCAGCATGTTTTAAACCTATCCCATCTAGGCAATCGGGTCTTCCAATACCTGAGATTGCGGTATGGTCAGGCGATACAGTACGTATGGACGAAGAAGGATATTTATTTTTTATTGGTCGACGTGATGAAATGATCAAGACTTCGGGTTATCGAGTCAGTCCAACAGAAGTCGAAGAGGTTATCTATGCCACAGAATGCGTGGGAGATGCCGTTGCGATTGGAGTTCCGCATCCTGCTCTAGGTCAGGCTATTGTTGTTGTTGTTACAGCACGTGAAGGCGTGGTGATTGATCGTGATGAGTTGATAGCTGCATGCAAACCACACCTTCCAGCGTTTATGTTGCCGAGTCTAATTGATATCCGTGAAGGCTATTTGCCACGAAACCCTAATGGGAAAATTGATCGTAGGCGCCTAGCGTCAGAATTACAAGGTGTTTTTATGGAAATTCCCGGATGAGTTTACGTCCGGTACATGCTCCTTTGACACAATTTCCCGTGCATGATGATTGTCTCCAAATTGGTGGCATGTCATTGACTAGATTGGCGCAACGAATTGGCCGTACGCCTTTTTATGCTTATGACCGGAAAAAAATTTCAGAACGTGTAGCGTTGTTACGTCAACATTTGCCTGATGAAATTCATTTGCATTATGCAATGAAAGCGAACCCTATGCCTGCTGTTGTACATCATTTTGCAAAGTTAGTTGATGGTATTGATGTTGCGTCAATGGGTGAAATGAAAGTGGCTTTGGACACAACGATGGCACCTGAAAACATTAGTTTTGCAGGCCCTGGTAAGAGGATTGAAGAATTGTCCAGCGCTATAGCGGCAGGTATCGTTCTCAATATGGAATCTGAGCAAGAAATGGAACAGATAGCTCTAATTGGCGAAAACCTTGGTATTTGCCCAAAAGTAGCTGTGCGTGTAAATCCAGACTTTGAACTTAAGTCATCTGGAATGAAAATGGGAGGTGGGTCAAAGCAATTTGGTGTGGATGCAGAGCGGGTTCCCGCTATGCTGGAACGACTGAATTTGCTAGGACTAGATTTTGAAGGTTTCCATATCTTCAGTGGTTCACAAAACTTAAAAGTAGCGTCTATACAAGAAGCTCATGAAAAAACGTTGCAATTGGGTATGCGCTTAGCTGAGAAAGTGGTTAGTCCCATTCGACAGCTAAATATCGGAGGTGGTTTTGGCATCCCTTATTTTCCCGGAGATTGTGACTTAGACGTGGCCGCTATTGGCCATAATTTACGATACTTACTGTCTGAAGTGAGACAACGCTTGCCAGAAACTCAGATTGTAATTGAATTAGGTCGCTTCTTTGTGGCTGAAGCAGGGATTTACGTGTGTAAAGTGTTAGAGCGAAAACTATCACGAGAGCAAGTTTTTTTGGTGACGGATGGCGGGCTACATCATCATTTAGCTGCATCGGGTAATTTTGGTCAGGTGATTCGAAAAAATTATCCCGTTGTGGTGGGGAATAAAGTCTATAAAGGTAAACGAGAGACAGTTTCAGTAGTTGGCCCACTTTGTACGCCTTTGGATTTGTTAGCAGATAAAATGGAAATGGCCAAAGCTGAAGTTGGAGATCTAATTGTCGTCTTTCAATCAGGCGCTTATGGATTAACCGCTAGCCCAACGGCATTTCTAAGCCACCCTGTGCCTGTAGAAGTATTGGTGTAAATAATTATAATAAATTAACCGTTTGGAAATAGGAAAATATCAATGAGTGGATTGTGTGGCTGGGTAGGCTATAGTGCTACCGATGCGGATAACCGCCAGTTAATTGAGAAAATGGCGGTACCCATTGTTCGTTTTGATGGTGGGGAAGCATTAACTTTGACAAAATCAATGGCAGCGATGGCGATTGCTGCAGACGACAGGCACATGTATTCTTATCAAAATGATGGAGTGGTGGCTGCGCTATGGGGGCAGGTGAGATACCAAGGTAAACCTCCTCGCGATTTTGATCGTATCGGTGGAATTGCAAAAGTATTGGCTGACGGGTGTCAAAGTAAAGGTGGGAACATTTTTACTGATTTAGAAGGTGAATTTACCTTTTGCATGCTAAATGAGGATACCGGTGCAGCCGTTCTTGCTGTTGATCGGATGTGTACTCGGTCTTTGTCATACCAAGTGTCAGGTGAGGCTTTAATTTTCTCTACATCAGCAGATGCCATCATTCAGCATCCATTGGCAAATTCAGAGATTAGTTCACAAAGTCTATTTAATTATATTTATTTTCATATGGTGCCAAGCCCTGGTTCTATCTACAAGGATCAGCGGCGCTTATTACCAGGTCAATATCTAATCTTTAAGAAAGGCGAAGTTAAATCGGATTTTTATTGGAAGGTTGCTTTTGATAATATTGAGAAACGTCCATTTAATGAATTAAAATTTGAGCTTAGAGGCTTGTTACGTTCAAGTGTGCGTGAGGCAACTGGTGGTCAAGCAGTGGGTGCTTTTCTGAGTGGTGGCACCGATAGCTCGACCATAGCAGGTGTACTGGGTGAAGTGACAGGTCAGCCAGCTAGAACGTATTCTATCGGCTTTGAAGCCGAAGGTTATGATGAAATGAAATATGCACGTATTGCTGCTAAGCATTTCTCCACTCAGCATAATGAATATTATGTGACACCGGATGATGTTGTTGCGGCAATACCACAGATTGCAGCGATTTTTGATCAACCTTTTGGCAATGCTTCTGCTATCCCAGCTTTTTATTGCGCCCGCATGGCAAAAACTGATGGGTTGACCAGAATACTTGGTGGTGACGGTGGCGATGAATTATTTGGTGGTAATGAGCGTTATGCAAAACAACACCTATTTACATATTACAAGCATTTGCCGCTCGTGTTACGTAAAAGGCTAATTGAACCGATAGCTTTTGGTATTGCTGGCAGTGAAAGATTAGCCTTGGTGCGTAAAGCTCGTAGCTACATAGAACAAGCACTGACGCCAATGCCTGCGCGCATGGAAAATTATAATTTGCTTAGGCGTTATGGTTATGAGGCTGTTTTTACTGAAGATTTCTTGGCAACGGTTGATATTGCGCGACCTTCTGAGTTATTAGATGAAGTTTATTATCAGGCTCAGACGGAAAGTATGATTAATAATATGTTAGCATTTGATTTCAAAATGACTTTGGCTGATAACGATTTGCCAAAAGTTGTGAAAGCCTGTGAATTAGCAGGTATAAATGTAGGGTTTCCTCTCATTAGTAATGAATTAGTTGAGTTCTCAACGCGTCTAGAACCACAATTAAAACTTAAAGGAACAAAATTGCGCTATTTCTTTAAAGAGTCTTTGCGCGGCTTTTTGCCCGATGAAATATTGGCTAAGCAAAAGCAAGGGTTTGGTTTGCCTTTTGGTGTTTGGCTTCAAGAACATAAATTGTTAAAGTCAATGGCTGCGGATAGCCTGGTTGATCTGAAAGCGCGTCAAATTATACGTGCTGATTTTATTGACCAATTACTAAGTCAGCATTTAAAGGAACATGCGAGTTACTACGGAACTATGATATGGGTATTAATGATGCTGGAGTATTGGTTTAAACAGCGAGTGAAATGAGTTTGGCTGCTGTTATACGTTTATATCGCTGGTAATTTTTGTAAATACGCATTAATTTCACATAATATTTGAAATTAAAAAGATTTCTGTCATAAATAACTGATGAGATTTTTAATAAATTAAGCAATACAAGTTTTTGTATATTTAATTATTTAATCTACTTTAGACAAAGTTCAATTTTATTGCACCTAGGGGTGTGTCTTGTTGAGAACCTGTGGGCGAAAGTTCGCTTAATGGACTGTTTACTGCGGGACGACATGCCTATGTTGATTAAGCTAAGTTGGCATTAACTGTTATTTCAAGGTTTCTATTTATTATGAGTGACTTATATAATGCTTTTTGTGAACATTTTGAAATTATAATAGCAGATACACCAAAGTTATTAGAAGAAGTATATCGAATTCGATATCGGGTATTGTGTGTTGAGAAACGTATTCCTGGGTTTGAGAAAGCATTTTATGCTGATGGTCAAGAAAAAGATGATTATGATAGCCATTCTTCTCATGCTCTTATAAGGTATCGCTTTTCTAAAGAATTTATTGGTACAGTTCGTTTGATACTGTTTGATTCCACAAACCCTGAAAAGCTATTTCCTGTTGAGACTAATGGGCAGATTGATCGTAGACTTTTGGATTTAAGCAAATGGGATCGCCAACATACTGCCGAAATTTCTCGTTTTGTTGTCATCACTCGGTTTAATCGACGTCAGGGCGAACGGCGCAATCTTGAATCGAGGAAAAACCATGCAGGAAGTACAGACCGGCGATCTAGGCTCGATATGGCTTTAGTGCTTATGGCAGGTGTTTTGCGTATGTGTGATCATTTTGATGTCAGAAATTGGTTGTCATTCATGGATCCGGCGCTAAATAGACTATTAAGTGTATCTGGCTTGAGCTTCAACCCCATTGGGCCGATAGTTGATCATCATGGTTTTCGCAAACCTTACTTCTTAAAAATTGCTGATACATTGAGTGTAATGGAAGAGAGTTATCATGATGCGTGGGAAGTGATGACGGACAATGGTAAGTATAGCCGCTTTCTTGCTGATAAAGCTGAACCACTAACGACTAAAGTTGGTAGTTTCAGTGTTTCTGGCTGAACCTGGATGTACGCACTTCCCGATAAACCATAGATGTCTATAAGGATTCAATGGACTTTAATCATTGCAATCAATTTTTAATTATAAAATGCAGTAATGTCAACAATTAAAACAAGCTGTTTTTTTTTTCTATTTATATGTCATTTATTTGTCATTGATGAAGTTCGGGCGAACGAATATTATCAAATAGTATCCCATCCTGGGGTCAATGAGAAAACTCTCTCTGCAAATGTACTACGCGCTATCTTTAGTATGCGTATGAGAACCTGGTCAAACGGAGATTATATAAAAGTCTTTGTGCTACCAGATAATAATGAACTGCACCTTGATTTTACAAAAGAAAAGTTGAATGTGTTTCCATATCAACTGCGTTCTGTTTGGGATCGGTTAGTATTTTCAGGCACGGGCCAAGCGCCTATTACTGTCTATTCTCAAGAAGAAATGCTGTCCAAGATTGCCAATACGCCAGGCGCAATTGGCTACTTAACGACTACTTACATTAATGATGAAATTCATGTTTTTCAAATCAAATAGTCATATGCTTAATTATGATAAATTAATAATTAAATTATTAATTATCTCAATTTTCTATTGGAGTTGTTCTGCTCAGGCTGAGGAGAAAACTGGTACTAAAACGAAGCAAAGCGTTTCATCTTCTGTGATGAATTGGTTTAAGGCTGCTAAACTGCCAGACAATCTACAGATTCAAGGTTTCGCAAGTCAGGCGTTTATTTCAACTTCAGACAATGATGTGTTTGGAAATACGGACAATTTGGGAGGGGGTAATTTTGGTTTCACCGAAGTAGGGCTGAATGCTTCATATCGGATACTACCCAGACTGCAATTCTCAGCACAAGTGCTTTCACGTCGTGCAGGTGAAGGAGGAAATAAAGGCAGTCCACGACTTGATTTTGGTTTTTTTGACTATCGGTTGTATTCTCAAGAAACGAATCAATTTGGCGTGCGTGTTGGGCGTTTAAAAAACCCATTTGGTTTTTATAACGATACACGTGATGTGGCGTTTACACGCCCTAGTATTTTATTACCACAATCCATTTATTTTGATCGGACACGTAATCTTGGGCTTTCAGGGGACTCTGTTCAATTATATGCTGAGTCTTCTCATTCTAGTCTTGGGAGTGTTTCAGTTCAATTTGGAGTATGGAAACCGATTGTTGACGATAAAGAAACTGAGTTCGCTATCCTAAATAGTAACCAACCAGGCGATATGACACGAGAAGTGTCATATATCGGTCGCGGAACTTATGAAAGTAATGATAACCGGCTTCGTCTGGCAGTCAGTGGAATATGGCTAGATGTTGGTTATGATCCAGGGCCTAATGATCGATTAGGTCCTGGCATGCTTCAGTTTACCCCTGTATATTTTTCCGCACAGTATAATACTGAGAAATGGAGCTTGACATCTGAATACGCAATTCGCCGCCTTAAGTTTAAAGATTGGGGAAATCCATTACTTGATAACGCAGACGTTTATGGAGAGAGTTATTATTTTCAAGGTGTTTATCGGTTTTCCAGACAATGGGAGGCTATTTTACGTTACGATGTCTATTACGCTGATCGAAGTGATCGAAGTGGTAAACAGTATGCTGCAACACGTAATAAGCCTGCACATACTCGATTTGCCAAGGATATAACGGCAGGCTTGCGTTGGAATGTTACGCCGTCATTCATGTTGCGCGCTGAGTACCATCGTGTCAATGGTACGGGTTGGCTTTCTGGGTTGGATAATCCGGGCGCTTCAGCATTTAGTCAACATTGGAATCTTTTTGCAGTACAAGCTTCTTATCGTTTCTAAAATACGTTTATGACACAAGATTCTGTAAAAGTACCGATCGAACGTCATAACCCGGAAGCCTACGATGAAATACGATCATTTCTTAGTCTAAAGTGGAAAATTTCACTGCTAAGTAGCTTGATTCTGCTAGCTGTCGTATTGTTGTTTTGTACGATTAGTTATTTAGGATTGATGGATAACTTTGAGAATATCAGCAATTCTGAATATCAACGTAACGAGCGAGAAGTCGATACATTAGTTAAAAGTTCTTCGCAAGAGCTGCGCCAGATCGCGGAAATGATTCCTTTTATGGAAGGTATGAGCAAGGTGTTACACCAAGGGGATAAAGAGAAGATTAATGCAATATTTGGTCAGCATTGGTCATTATTGCAGTTTCATAATGGGATAGAACTTTTACGGTTCTATAGCAGATCTAATCAATTACTAGTGGACTGGGAGATTGACTCTAATTTATATGAGCATCAGTCGATGCAAAGCTGGGTCGAGGATGTCAACCGTAGTGAACAGCCGATTAGCCCATTGCTTTGTAGAAAAAGCTGCATACAATTTTTTGTTGCACCATTGTTAGTAGAGGGTAAAAATGCTGGTGTTGTAGTCATTGGTATTTCCTTGGCCGATGCGTTTCTTCGGTTTAAAAGTGTATCCGGTGCAGATGTTGGTTTGTTTGTGAACGAACAAGGCAACGTTATGAAGCAAGATGAGATGTTAATGCAAGAATGGGGAGTACGTCTTACTGCTTTGACTAACAAAAAAAGAAACCTTGAAATACTCAAGCAAGCAGTTCAGGAATACCCAAGTATTGTTAGCCTGGAGGAAGGCATTCTAATTAATTGGAATGATCAATATAAGCAAATTAAATTGTTTCCGTTGATGAATACCGTGGCAGCTGATAGAGCGCATTTTGTCGTTATTACGGATGTGACTCAAGCGGTTAATAATATTTATGACTCAATATGGAAAATAGCCATAATTGGTTTGCTTGGGTTGATTATTTCAGAAATATTGTTATTTGTAATCTTTACTCGATTGCTGTCCCGTTTAAAGGAAATTGCTTTTACTTTGCCCCTACTAGCGAGTGGTAATTTTGACAATTTTCGCGCCTCGCTCTATGCAACGAATCAGAAGCAAAAATTTAAAGACGAAGTCGATGTGGTCTATGAAGCGGCAGAAGCACTTTCATATCAGCTGGAAAGACTAGAAGACAAGGTTGTCTATCGTACTAAAATGTTGGTTAAGCAAAGAGATGAACTGAGTAAAGAGAAAGACTTTATTGCTAACTTGCTTGATACAGCTCAAGTCATTGTATTAACCCAAAATGCCAGTGGCAACATCATTACATTGAATGCTTATGGAGAGATGCTGACGCACTATACTGAGAATGAACTTCAAGGTACACCTTTTCTGAAAATTTTAGCTTCAGAAGATAGAGTGCTCGATTTGCCAACTTCTTTGGATGAGATACATCTAGGTAAAAGAGATCAATTTCGTCATGAAGCGATAACTAACTGTAAAGATGGTTCTACACGTCATGTTGCTTGGCTACACTCTAGTTTAGCCTGGCATTCAGAGGATGATCCTGCGGTACTATCTGTTGGCCTTGACGTAACAGAATATAAACGAGTTGAAGGTCACCTAGCTTGGTTGGCCGACCATGACCCATTAACCAACCTATTTAATAGACGTCGCTTTAGTGAAGAGCTTGAGCAAGTGTTAAGTTGGGCGGATAGATACGAACATCCGGGTGCATTACTTTTTTTTGATTTAGATCGCTTCAAGTATATTAATGATACCAGTGGGCATCAAGCTGGTGATGCATTGCTTAAGATGGTTTCAGGCATGTTGTCGCGTACGATACGTACGGATGATATAACAGGCCGATTAGGTGGCGACGAGTTTGCCGTTATTTTGCCAGAGACAAAAGCAGAAGGTGCTATTGAAGTCGCAAAGAAAGTGCTGTCTCATTTAAATGAAGCACAGATAACAATCAATAATCGTACGCATAAAATTTCGGCTAGTATCGGCATTGCGCTGTTTCCCGAGCATGGAAGTAATGTACATGATTTGTTAGCCGCTGCTGATTTGGCGATGTATCAGGCGAAAGAGACGGGTCGTGGTGCTTGGCATCTGTTTTCAAATGATGATCATAGTCGTGAGCGCATGCACACGCTTGTGTATTGGAAAGAGAAAATTGAATATTCGCACTTGCATGATAATTTCCTGCTTTATGTTCAGCCCATTATGGATGTGAAAAGTAAATCAATTGATTACTATGAAGTGCTGTTGCGAATGCGTGATAGTGATGGTAAGGTGCTTTCGCCTGCAGGTTTCATTCCGGCAGCAGAACAAACGGGGCTGATTCACGCGATTGATCACCTAGTGTTGCGTAAGGCTATTGCTTTAGCTGCTAGAATAAATCAAACGGATCAAGCCGTCACATTCTCAATAAACTTGTCTGCTCATGCATTTAACGATCCTGAATTATTACCAATTCTGAAGCGGGAGCTTGCTTATCATAATGTAGATCCCAGAAAATTGATATTTGAAATTACAGAGACGGCGGCTTTAGAAAATCTACCAGGTGCGAGAGGCCTTATGGTAGAGATCAAAGAATTAGGGTGTGGTTTTGTCTTGGATGATTTTGGCGTCGGTTTCTCTTCTTTTTATTATTTAAGAGAACTGCCTGTTGATGCAGTAAAAATAGATGGATCATTTATAAGAAACTTGATACAAAGTGAAGATGATAAAATATTAGTACAAGCATTATGCAGTGTTGCTAGAGGGTTTGGTAAGAAAATTACAGCTGAATTTGTTGAGAATGAAAAAATACTTTCTATCATAGAAGATATGGATATCGACTACGCTCAAGGTTACTTTATAGGCAAGCCTGCGCCGTTTGCTGATTTTTTCCAAAAAGAAATTATGGGTGAAGAAATTAATAACTAAGACATGCCAAACTATTAGCATGGCGGCCTTTATTTAGCGAACAACTTATCGCGTAATTAAATTTTCTTTAATCCTTTTTGTATTTTTTGAGATGATCTGAGTGTCTTTTATTTGGCAGCGTTTTCACAGTATTTTTATACTTACTTTCATAGCCGTTATATTATGGGTGATGTTCGGCGCGATTTTAGCGCTGATATTCTATAGCAGTGTTTTATTGTTTGTCGTCATTCGCCATATACGTTATCGGGACGAATTAGATCGTTGGCTACAGACTTCTGAATTAGATGTATCGACTATTCCTGAAGGTGGCTCAGGTACTTGGGGTGATTTGTTTGCATCATTGGCACGTTTTGTACGCGCTCATAGTCAGAGTCAACAACGCTTAAGTTTGGCGTTACAGCGTATGCAAAGTGCGACATCGGCGATGCCAGAGGGCGTTGTGATTCTCGATGATGATGATCGAATTGAATGGTGTAATCCGATGGCTGAAAAACACTTAGGTATTACGCTGGAGGTTGATTCTGAGCAGCAAATTACCCACTTAGTTAGAGACTTGCAGTTCGTGGAATATTTGGCTGTTAGAGATTACAGCAATCCATTGATGCTGAAACAGTCTCGTCACCATAAATTAATCTTGGCTTTGCAACTTGTTCCCTATGGTACTAAGCAAAAATTGCTGATCAGTCGTGATATTACCCGGTTTGAAAATATCGAGATTATGCGGCGAGATTTCATTGCTAATATTTCACATGAATTACGTACACCATTGACCGTCATTATTGGATTTCTCGAAACACTATCCGAAGATAATAATACTGATACCGAAATGAATAAGCAGGCATTGGCATTAATGAGCGATCAATCCATGCGTATGTTACGTTTAATTGAGGACTTGCTTACTTTATCACGACTTGAGAGTGCGCCTAATTTACTGGGTGAGAAACGTATTGATGTTCAAGTATTGTTAAATGATTTGTACCTTGAAGCTGAATCCCTGAGTGCGGGTCGGCATGTCATTAAGCTTAGTTCTGTTTCAGAAGCACAATTATTAGGTAATGAAGACGAATTACGTAGTGCTTTTGGTAATTTGGTGAGTAATGCTATTCGATATACACCAGATGAAGGTGAGGTAACACTTAGCTGGCATATCAGCAATGGGCAAGGTGTTTTCTCAGTGCAAGACAGTGGTATTGGTATTGGCCAAAACCATATTCCACGGCTAACCGAGCGTTTTTATCGGGTGGATAGCAGTCGTTCGCGCGAAACGGGTGGAACAGGACTAGGATTGGCTATTGTCAAACACGTATTAAATCGCCATCAAGCCCATTTAAAAATTGAAAGTAGAGCAGGAAAAGGAAGTTGCTTTAAAGTGCTGTTCCCCGAAAATCGCATAGTTTCTAAAACTTAAATACGGCTAATGATGTGAAGATAGGAGTTTTACAATGTGATCATGTCTTGGAACAGTTTCAACCGATATTCGGCGATTATCCGGAAATGATTGCCACATTATTTGCCAAGATCGCGCCAGATTGTCGATTCAAAATCTATCAAGTTCAATCGCTAGATTATCCTCAAGACTTAAACGAATGTGATGCGTATATCACCACCGGTAGTCGCCATAGCGTGAATGATGACTATGAGTGGATCAAACGTTTAGAAGCATTTATCTGTGAGCTAGACCGAGTCAAGAAGTCTTTTGTTGGCATCTGCTTTGGACATCAATTAATGGTTAAGGCTTTGGGCGGTACGGTGAAAAAATCTGACAAAGGCTGGGGTATTGGCGTCACTCAGAATAAGACTGTCAGCAGTAAACTCTGGATGCTACCTCTTCAAGATAGACTAAATTTAATAGCGAGTCATCAGGATCAGGTTCTTTGTTTGCCCAAATCAGTAAAAATGGATGTACTCGTGAGTAGTACTTTTTGCCCTTATTACATGTTGGCCTACGGTGATCACTTCATTAGTGTTCAAGGACATCCAGAATTTACTAAGGATTATTCCGCCGCACTAATGAATTTTCGGCGAAAACTTATTCCATCTGAGCGCCTTCAAGAAGGCGAGATGTCATTGAAAAAGGATGTGGACGATCAATTAATAGCTCGGTGGATTGTTAATTTTATAACCGCCAGAATATGTTGATGCCACGTTAATACAACTAAAATCAGGTCTTCAAGTAATATTTATGTTTTTTATTGCAGTGTGTCATGGATATGATGCTGCAGCTGTTGAATTATCTGGCGGCTAACTAGTTCTGATATGAGGATATATAGGGTATCTTCGATACAGAAAAAACTTTCTTGGCGGAAAAAAAGCACAACAAATAAAGTAGTAGGTGCCGTTCTAGATGTTGCCAATAAAACGGAAATTAGGCTGAGGCGATTGTTAGCCAAACCAAAGATGCAGATAGGTAGCGCGGCTAGAGTCGAATCAGAAGATGTTAAAATGTCGCTGACAAAACCCGCGAAGCATAGGTGTAACTAATAGAGAAAGCGAATGATTTCATCTCTGCTGGATTTAATTTTCTGATGCTTGAAGCTAATAATTAGAATCATACCTTGTTGAAACCCTGTAGCTTGCTTGCCGCGGGGTATTTATCTCTAGTCTCTAGAATTACGATTAATTAATCTCCCTGGTCTACACAAACGAAAAGAGCAATGTGAAACACCCCGGGTTTACAGGAGGCTCTATTACTTGAGAGGATAGGGTTATGAAAAAACAAATCAGATATTCACCAGAAGTACGGGGACGGGCTATCCGGCTGGTGCATGAACACCAAGACGAGTATGAGCCGCAGTGG
>JAJFJG010000199.1 GCA_021774265.1 Nitrosomonas sp. | reverse complement strand
TTAACCAATTTAGAAAACTGGGTGTTTGCCGAAGAAAATGCTCAAAGATTGCGCTACGAGATTGATCCAAGATGGTATGGCGAGTTACCACGCACTTATTTCTTGAATAAAAATCATGAGCGCCACGGTGTTAGTGGTGCTTTATCACACGAAGATTACGATAATATCCTCAAGGTTATCTTGGATTAAAAAGCTATGTGTTCAATCGCCAACGTGATGCTACCCAAAAGAAGTGCTAGATTCAGCGTGCTGAAAATACTTATTTGCTTGAACAGCTTAATGATATTCGGTTGTTCATTGAATCCACCGCATGAAGCAAAAGTACTTGAAAATAAATCGTCAGATTCGATAAAAAATGCAGCCTATGCGAAATCAACATTTGGTCTGTACGATATTTCAACCTTTGATGTCTATGTGGAAGGTCAAATCATTCACGTCATAGCTGGTGGCAAGCAATTTTCAGATGATCAACATATTGTTATTCGCTATACACGCTCTGAAGATGGCGGATATCGTTGGAACAATTCAGTGGCGATTAATGATGGTTTTCCTACAATAATAGCGAGTCGTGGCAATGATATTCAGTTGGCTGCAAACGGTAAATATTTGGTTGCACTTTGGCAAACCGAAGGAGAATTGCCAGGAATGGGGCCTATGGTCAGTGCTTATTCCGCTGATAATGGGAAAACATGGAGCAGGGGCCTTAATCCCGCTGCAAACAATGATGGTAGCCAAGCTCATATTGATTTGATTGTGGATCAGCATGGTAATTTTCATGTTATTTGGTTAGAAGACCTCGATGAAAATGGTTATCAAGGCCTTCGCTATTCTCGGTCTACGAATCACGGCAAACAATGGCGCCGGCCAGTTACCTTAGATGATTCAACCTGCTCATGCTGTTGGAACACCTTTGCTCTGTCTCCTGATAATAGATTGAATATACTTTATCGCGATATGACCCCCCGAGATATGTCACTTATACAATCTTCGGATACAGGTTTAACGTGGCAACGCACTAGCACTGTCGGTGACTTTCAATGGCAATTTAATGGCTGTCCACATGTTGGCGGCGGTTTAAAGGCTGTTGAGGTCAATGGTGCCGTTCAATTACACAGCATTGTTTGGACCGGTGTCCAGGAAAATCCCGGTTTATTTCACCTTTACTCTGATGGAGGTGGTCAAAGTTGGTCAATACCAAAAAAACTCGGCAATGTAGCTATTAATGGTGATGTTGCAGTTCGTAGTCAACATAATGTTGCAGCGATCTGGAACGAAATGGAAGCTGACGGCCTGAGTATTTTTTACGCTAAGTCAGAAAATGGTGATTCAACTTGGTTAGCACCTCATCGTTTGACTCAAGCAGAGAACTCTGCCACCCACCCAAGATTGGTCGCAACGAAACACGGGTTTTTAGCCATGTGGACTGAAAAGCCAAATGTGCAACCAGGCCGGTTAGCCTGGCAGATTTTTAAATAACGGAGAGTCAGTTTTATTTTGGATCAATGCATTTAATTTGACCGTCACGTTTTCTAATCATATTCAATCAGTGATAGATACGTAAGTTTTATATATGTTTAATTAATCAACAGAGGATAATTTATGGCGCGTTTCCGCAACATTCTTTCATTAAATCTAGTGCTATTTATAGCATTCATTTCAATGTCAACCGTACCTTTAACAGCTCTCTCGCATGCGGTCATGGTCGAATCTGAACCTAAAAAAGATAGCATAATTACTAAATCTCCTAAGCAAGTGGGTGTTTGGTTTAACGAACAAGTAAGAAGTGCTCATAAGGCGCTTGCAGTTATTAATAGCTCTGGTGAGCGTGTTGATAACAAAGATATTAAACAAGAAGTCTTTGATCCGTCTCATATCTATATAACTACGCCACAGCTCCCGCCTGATACTTATACGGTGCGATATCGAGTAATGTCAGCAGATACACATATTATCTCTGGCAGATTCAATTTTACAATTGAAGAACCTAACTAATAGGCAATTAATACCTGCAATCCATAGGAGTCCACGTCATGATGAAATTGCTTTCTATTAAACAATTATTACCTGTTTTATGTGTCAGCTTCTTCTTGTTACCCGCATGTAGTCCGAAAAATAAAACTGCCCCTGTACAGTTTGATTATAATCAATCAGTTGGTTGTCTTGTTACAAACGATTTTTATGCGGTTTATTTTAGTGCTTATATAAAACCAGAAGGTAATCTGGCAGAAATTAAAGGAAAAGATAGAGATAAGCTATTAAGATCATATTGTAAAAGTATTCCTAAGCCAGGTTTAATTTATCTCACTGCTGATTTGGTTGATGATGATGTTAGAGAGGCGCCTGTAAGTATTCGCTTAGTTGAACAAGAGCTCGTTGGGGATGACGAAAAAATTGCTGAAAACTTTAGAGATATTAGAACGGTATCAGAAGTTCAATCCAAGTTGTATCCTCGAGGTGTTGTGCAAACACAAGTCGAGTTGGATAAAAATGGCTATTACGCACTGTATCTTATGATAGGTGACGGTAACGTGATAGCGGAAGAAGATATATTAAAAATCCCATTCGTGGTAGGTGTTGACCCCGATGCAGTATCTTTCTGGCATCAAGTATTAACAGTTTTAGGTGTCATTATGGGTGTAATGATGCCTATCATAATTGGTCTGATAGTTTTTTCGCCCATACTTCCGATTAAGGAATGGGTGCAACAGCTAAACAAGATCAATATATTTTCTAGCCAAAAACGTAGCATTGAAAGTTAGATTAATAAAGGAGTAATTAGAAAGCTGTCATTGTTACATTAACGAAGGTGACAGCTTTCCCCCGTATGAATAGTAACGATAGCGCAAAACTTGTGGACGGTGTAATGAAAAATCCTGGCGATAAGTAATTGTCGGGAGAATTATGTAACTCGAATGCGAAGTATCGAATTGATACGCTGTTTTTAAAATGTAAAGATAACCATTCCAATGCCTATTAAGGAGGCATTCATTTGAGGGGGGAATAGGCATGGAATGGCCAAGAGAGGAACAAAAACTAACGGAGATAACACTCCTTGTAAAAATGAACTAGAACAAAAAGACTTTGTTGAGCCTTATGCAATTAAGAGTAACTAAGCCTAATTATCCCAGTAATTTAAATAAATTGGAATGTGTCAAATTGCCGCATATGTGTATTTTTAAAAGTTTATCGCTATTACTTCGCTAACTCTTACACCAAATTCTTTTGAAAATCGTTAGCCTGTTTGTTGATAGTGTGACCACTTTGTAATAAAGCCAAGAGGTCACGTTTTTTTTACAAATTTAGCTGCAATAATCTTAGAGTTTGCAGCAATATTTTATTCACTTTGATTGAAATTTAAAGAATTCTAATAACAAATATACGTGGAATGCATTCCATGAAGGCGATGATCTGTCAGCATAAGTTGAAGCCTATAAACAACGTTATGAATATTATCCGCAAAGTATGGGCACACGAGAGAAACAGCGCTATCTGAAGGAAAAGAGTATTTGTCAGATTAGTTATTTTGTTTAGACTTTTTCTTAAGGATAGTATTTCTTTCTGCGCCATCAACAATTACACCTAGTTCAGATAGCGCTTTTCTGCCCAAAAGTATAGGCGTTGAAAAATGTGAGCGATCAATTAGGTTGAAATTGATGATGTGAGGTTTTCCATCGAAATAGATCTGTATGTCTACAACAGGGCGTAAATGTGGTTTTTTTACTTTACTGTCGTCAATCGCACGGCTTTTTATTTTCACGTGCCGAATAAGCGGTAAATCGTAATCGATATTTTTCTTAATCTCCGGATGTGAAACTTTGAACTTTACATATTCTTTGCTGACTTTTTCATACACGTGAATGTCTGTTGCAGAAAGTGAGGCTGTATCAGCTCCAGTATCAAGCTTGGCGGTAATAGAAGTTCCATCAGGGTGGAGTGTCACGGGTTCCAGATAGCCGTAAACTGATTTTTTTGCCAGCGTAGTGGTGGAAGAAAAAATTGAAAATAAAACAAAAAGTACAATAAAAAATATTTTTTTGTGCAAGGCCATATCAGATTATTTTTTAATCGAACCCGTAAATTTAAAGAAAAGTAAATATAGAACAAGTATAGCGTATCTTAAAATGAAAAGTATTGTCGGGTCCCGGGTTAACGATAAAATCTACACATAAATTTTCGCCCATTAGAGGCGGTTTCTATTTAAATACAAATTCGCTTGTGTTAAATTGCAATTAGTTTCTAATATCCCATGAGTTTCCCCTCGTTTCTTTTCACATTTTTAATAATTCACTATGAAAATTTCTGCATTTGATGTACGTGTCGGTAACCTGATTGAATACCAAAAGAAGCTTTGGAAAGTTTACAAAAAAAGCCATGTTAAGCCAGGTAAAGGCGGGGCGTTTGTGCAATTGGAAATGAAATGTGTCGGTGACGGCACCAAACTCAACGAGCGATTCCGTTCAGAGGATAAAATAGAAAAAGCGCATGTGGAACCGCGGAATTCGCAGTATCTATATGCTGAAGGCGACTCTTATATTTTTATGGATACAGAGTCTTACGACCAGCTCACTTTGTCACGTGATGACTTAGAAGAGCAAATTCCATTTTTGTTGCCCAATACAGAAGTAATGATCAATTTTTATAATGATAGTCCTATTGGTGTTGAGCTGCCTGCTAATGTTACACTGGAAGTAGTGGAAACCGAGGTCATGATGAAAGGGCAGACGGCGGCCAGTGGCGGTAAGCCGGCAGTTCTTGAAACCGGTTATAAAGTTACCGTGCCACAGTTTATTAGCGTCGGGGAGAAAGTTAAAGTGAATACAGATACTGGTGAGTATGTTGAGCGAGCGTAAATTGTAGTTGGGTCCATGAGTAAGTTAAACGCACGGGCACCATGCCATTTTTCTAATATTTAAGCCTGATAATAAACGCCGAACGTATGAGCGGATTCAGCGTTCTGAACTGAATTTAATCCTAGTATTTACCAATTTCTGGAGTTTAAACACCGAACTGTTTTGAATTAAACGTATTTGCGACCGGAGCCACAGTTATTCTGCGGCGTAGCAAGCATGTGCGTTCAATTCAGAACAAGGCAAGTTAAAAGCTAGAAAAGTAAGTATTGGGTTCAAACTGTATTTTCAGTCAATCTTCCAAAGGCCAATAAACATATGGGCTAAAGACTAATATTTATATACTGGTGCAATATTGGGGTCTAAGTGGTTAAATATGCAAGAAAAAGTCACCATGGTAGAACACTCCGATAAAACGACTGAACTGGAACTAACAACTCAAACTCATCGGCAATAATTGTCAATAGATAAAGAGTTAACTTCTTTGTCTGATAAGCTCGAGGCCGAAGCGGAAATATATGAAAATCTAAAACACACGATTAATTCCTCTGTAGTACAAGAAACAAAAGAAAGGTTAATGACAGAGTTTACTCAAAAAGAAGAATTGCTTGTAAAAGGATTTGAGGGTGAAAGAAATATTCTGGTCGCTAAAATTTCTGAAGCAGAAATGCTAATAGCAGAAGAGATTAAGCAGGTTTGTAAGCTTAATTTTCAGCAAGAAAAAGCTTGTGAAAAAGCTGCAAGATGCAGCAAAGAAGTTTGTGTCAGATGCGCCTGCACGCCATACGTGAAATCACAATCAAATATCAATTCAAAAATGATACCCTCGGTTTAGAATGAATATTCCGCTAGAATATTGGCAGCACCACGCGATTCTTTATGCGCTGCTGTTTTCAATTCAATACGCATGCGGATTATTAGTTATTCGCCGAAATATTAAAGTCAATTACACCCGAAAGATAAATCATTTCGCGTTTTTCTTTCTTCCGGTTTCGTTGTTATCTGTCGTCGAATACGAATATAGTCCTGCAACATTTTTCATGGACATTGTCTGTGTATTCGTGTTTTTTACATTTTTTATAGCACCAATACGAAATAGGGTAAAGCTGATTTCCATCATGTTTTATTCGTTTGACAGACCAGAAGACCGCCCACTAACTCTCATCTGGCTTTTTTCTCAGTTTGCTGCCAGTTATATAGTGCTCATCCCATTGTTGGTGTATTTCGATCGTCACGACATGTTGCCGCTGATTATGATCATTATCATTGCAAATGGTGTGGGTGACGGTCTCGCCGAGCCAGTAGGCATACGTTATGGGAAACGGAAATATTCAACCTATGCCCTGTTAACCAATAAGAAATATGTGCGCAGCTATGCGGGCAGTGCTTGCGTGTTTGGGGCAACCTTTATGGCTATATTAATGTATCAGCAATATTTCAGTACGATCCAGTTAATTGCCGCGCTATTGACTATACCTATTTTGATCACACTAGCAGAAGCTTTTTCACCCCATACCTGGGACAGCCCGCTGATATACACGGTGGGGGGCGTTTCAATCATGGCTGTTTTCTATGTTTTTTGATTGAAGTGACCCTCAAAAACTGCATAGCTTGCTAAGCTCTGGCACGGGCGCAGTATAGAGGCGTAATCATGAACAAGAGACACGCGCTGTACTGTAATGGTCAACTAAAAACAGGTACTGTTTAAAGCAGCCTTTCTATAAAATATATGTTCGAATTCTAACTGCGATTGGTAGTCTAGTTTTGAGTGTGACCGTTTTTCGTTGTAAAAAGTCAGATAGTCAATGACACTCAGCTTTGCTTGTTCCTTGGTTCTGGATCTTTCGTAATTCAATTGTTTATATTCAAAACTACGAAAGCATCGTTCTGTCCGAGAATTGATGCTCACATGTCAAGTAATTGTGGCCGCATCTGGAATCGATAACTTACGTAACGCTTCAGCTAACCCCTGACTGTGATTTTGGAGTTGCCGTTGCGTTACCAGAGAAAGAACGGTTTACGCTGCACTTTCAGCGTAAACCGGACAGGACGCCCAAGGCGAAATTTAAAGCCCCTATTAGGTCACAAGTATTGGGTCAGGTCAACTCAAAGGCACTTCGCCAAAAGGCCGTTTGTAGCGCTTTCACACATAATGCTGTTCGCATTTGGTCTGCAATTGCCCAACCCATGACATGTCTGAAAAACAAATTAATGACAACCGCAACGTAAAGTCAGACTTCCAGTGTCCATACTTTATTTGGGGCAAGGATGTCAAATTGTTGGTCAAGGCTATTAGTCGAAATCGCCTCTTTATGGTTGTTGTTAGTTGTCACTTTAAAGCGCTTAGGATAGCGTGATCTCAACCTCAGTCGAGCTATTAAATGGCGTACTTGATAATGCCCTTACTTTATACCTATCTCACCTAACGTATCAGGTAACCACTTGTAATCATATGCTTGTGTGTCTTTATAAGAAAATTGGAGGGCCTTTGGCCCCAAGAACGACTCTTTTCTTGATTACGTATAAAAAGTATTGGGACTAGCCGTCATCTCGCGACATAACATGGCAACAGGGTATATCTTCTGTTGCTCTCGAATAAACTTGTACTTTGTTCGATTTCCTTGGCTTCGATGCCGGTCGCCTTTTTTATTATTTCACATCCCATGTGTAACTGCTCATTTTCTCGGCGCATCCGAATCAATTTAGTTTAATCAGTCAGGTTTAAAGCTGATTGCCTCTCTAATGATGTCGCCGATTTTTAGCCAATGGAGTGTCCGCTGTTACTTCCGAGACGATTGGAATTTGTACTGAAATTGAAATAATCTCTCTCTCCTTGTCTCTTTGAGGAGACAGTAATTACTTCAATAAAACAATTGGTTACATCTTTTGTCTGTTTTGGATCGCTTAATGGCAACAGTTAATAGGTTGTTCGTTATTAGGTGGGTGATTTAACAGTTTGATTTTTAATAAAAAAAATATTGGCATAAAAATTGCTTAATAAAAGTATGCTAAGTCCTTTTTCTCCAGAACCTTGACGTTTAGAGATTAAGAGATGATTACAGTTTATGTAAATACTACCCAATGTTGAAGTATACGCATGTGTAAATAAAACTTTTGTGATTAAAGTCACAATCTCGTAAAAGTTGCTCAGCTCAAGGAGAAGTTGGCTACTGAAATAAAATGCAAATACAAATACGACTCAGAAAGTATATGAATTAAGAGTTGCAAAACGCACCTTTTCCAATCTTAGTCTGACGCTAAGATTATTTTGTCTGTTTTAAATAATAGGCAGTTATGCACCGCAAAATGAACCTACAACTTATCACTAATAGCTTTTTAAGCCCTCTTGCTTTAATGCTTGGGGTGCTAGATACGAGAGAAATACAGGAATGTGTCCTTAAACGTATTGACTATATTGTCGATTTACAAATCAATCCAGTTCGGTTTTTGCATCTATGTACGCAATGCCTGCCAAGCAATAGATTTTTTCTATGAAAGTTTGCCTGCGCCACTTAAAAAAAAACCCGGAAGCAGCTTCGTATTCTAAATGCGAAGCTGCTTTTGTTTATTATTTATGGATAAAACCCAATGCTAATGAATACATACTCTAGAGAGAATATCTCTACAAAAAACTACGTAATTCCATCTAAGTATAAGCAAGATGAAGCAATAGTTTCCTTCGACTCTCCATACAGCCTGAAAGATTTAGGTCTCGGGCAATCAAATTCTGACGTTGCCCCTGAGCGCTTTATTGATCAACAAGTATTTAATATTCGACTGGTTAACTCAGAGAAGAAACGTGAAAAAGCCTCCTTGCTGGTCAATAAAAAGTATTCATGGAGAGGATATTCTGTTGATGAGCGTGTTAAGATAAATCCAAATCGGATCACTTTAATAGCTGAAACTGAAGGAAAAGTCGTTGGTACTTTAACGCTTTGTCTAGACGACACAAATACAAAATTGCCAGCTGATGAAAATTTTGGAGATAAACTTGAGGAGCTTCGCTCACAAAACAGAAAAATATCAGAACCGTCTAGATTAGCAATTGATGATAAAGCACCCAAGCGGGTTCTTGCAGCATTGTTGCATATAGCTTATATCTATGCACATAATATTCACGGTTGCACCTCTTGGATAGCAGAAGTTAATCCTCGGCATAGCAGGTTTTATAAGAGGATGCTTGGCTTTCAAGAAATGGAAAAGGAAAGAACATGTACGCGAGTTTGCGCGCCCGCTGTACTACTCACACTAGATCTTGCATACATGGCAGAGCAAATTAAAAAACTTGGTGGGTTAATGGAGCAATATGGCAAGGAAAAATCATATTATCCTTATTTTTTCTCGAGTTACGATGAGCGTGGAATTACTAAAAGGCTTAAGGCAGGAGGGAACTAAAAAACAATGATGTGGATTATCTCTGTGGGTTTAGTACTCCGCTCCTTTTGGCTAAGGTTGCTTGAAAACCAGCAGACTAATGAGTGAATAGCAAATACTCGCCGCTGGCGGGGTAATTTATGAGACCTTTGCAAAACACGCTCGTTAAGGTTTAAGCCTAAGGTAATGCAGTTTTTTACTGCAAATTCCGTATTTTCAGCCGATTTTAATCAAATAAACTGAATAAATATCGTCCTTTATTGCCATTTGCTGCTTAAA
>JAJFJG010000198.1 GCA_021774265.1 Nitrosomonas sp. | reverse complement strand
ACATATTAATGCTGCAATGGATAAACTAGAGAGTCGCTATCAAAAGATTTGATAGTGTTTTTCTGACAGCATTACACAGGAACTACACAAAGGAAAATATATCTTATATCTAATTCATGGTAACTTATTGATTATAATGGTGGCCAAGGACGGATTCGAACCATCGACACAAGGATTTTCAGTCCTCTGCTCTACCAACTGAGCTACTTGGCCATTTATAACATTATTACTTACAGCAAGGAAGTCATAAGTACAACGCTGGCTTACTGGTGCGCCCGGCAGGATTCGAACCCACGACCCCTTGGTTCGTAGCCAAGTACTCTATCCAACTGAGCTACGGGCGCATTTAATAACTTTTGTTGTTCAACTTCCAAACAACGGATGCGATTATATCAGACTGCAGCAAAGAGGGGGAGCCGAACTTGCGTTATTTCGCTACTTTGTATTTCTGTACTGTAAAATTTCTACGCGTCTTGTTTTGCGGGGCGATAATCGTTTATTTTGCCGCAATTGTCAAGTCAACAATCAAGCATTGCTGAGAACAAGCAAACTATGCAGGTTTGTAACAAATGAATTGTTCAGACAATCTTAACTCCCACAGAGTTATAGGTGATTTTGCATATTATTAGGCATTTTCGTCAGATCCCTTTATTTCGGAAAATATTTTCTAACACTTTCCTACCATGTGGCGACCGCCGTATTTAGTTGGCAATACCAGCGATGTAAGCTACATTATGGCACTCTCACCATGTCGCCATTTTATGCCGGAAAAAATAGCAGAAACTTAGATACAAACCTTGCAACACCTTCTAAATACCTCACTCAAACAAGTCGTTTATCCATTAAAAGCAACAACAATAAACCGCCATCTGAAGTGAGATCACCTCCCTAGATATTTACTTCAACAGCCCGTCTTTTACACCTGGATAATTAAATGATTCTTGGGTACACTTTGGTAGAGGAAACCTCTGTCTTTCATACAGTGTAGATAACTGAACTATATAAGATTAAGAGGAAATTACCACCTCATTTCGAGCAATATTTGGGCTAGGCATTAGTAAATAACTCAAGTATGAAAAAATAATATAGCCAAAAACTATTTCAATTTGGGTAATTTGGAAATTATTTATCGAATTAAAGGAAATTTAGTTAAAACTACTGAATATTGACATACAGCACTTGTTTTGTTTACAGCGATTAGAACAAATCAGGAAGCAACACGAGTGCAAACCTCAATAAACAAAGCTAAGCGATAATAATTCTGCTTCTGTTTCCTACAAATAATTTAATGAATCACAAAATATGGCTTGTAATAACGAGTAATTATCGTTTTAAACTAGAAAAATTATCTCATAATCTACAAAGCAGCTAATACAATCAGCGATACTCTTAGCAGCGCCACCTATAATACTAAACAATTAATGAAAATTCTTCATGTTCTTGATCATTCCGTTCCACTCCACAGTGGCTATACTTTTCGTACTTTATCAATTCTCAGAGAACAACGCACATTAGGTTGGAAAACATTTCATCTAACGGGCACTAAGCAAGGCAGCTGTGACGCTTTAGAAGAGCAGGTCGATGATATGCATTTCTACCGCACACCAGAGAGAAACAATGGTTTCTCGAAGTTACCCATCCTTAATCAGATATTCGTTATCAATGACTTGGCTCAGCGGTTGAACAATGTAGTTGAGGTTGTTAAACCAGATATTATACATGCACATTCTCCTGTTTTAAATGCGCTACCTTCACTGCAAGTGGGTCGTAAATTTGGCATTCCGGTGGTTTATGAGATTCGAGCCTTTTGGGAAGATGCAGCAGTTGATCATGGCACCAGCCGTGAAGGCAGTCTGCGCTATCGTGTCACGCGAGCACTGGAAAGTTTTGCGATTAAACGCGCAGATGCGGTAACGACGATTTGCGAAGGTTTAAAAAATGATATTCTTGCCCGTGGTGTCTCTGCCGAAAAAGTAACGGTCATCCCCAATGCGGTCAATATTAAAAATTTTAGTGTGGGTGCATCACCAGACATACAACTCGCTCAAGATTTAGGGCTTGATGACAAACAAATATTGGGTTTTATAGGCTCGTATTATGCCTATGAAGGCTTAAATATTTTGCTGGACTCTTTGCCAAGAATATTGGCTAAGAAAAAAAACGTGCGAGTACTGTTGGTCGGTGGCGGCCCACAAGAAGATGCGTTAAAAGTACAGGCAGCACAGCTCAATATTACAGATAAAGTCACCTTCATTGGACGTGTGCCACATGATCAAGTGCAACGCTATTATAATTTGATTGATGTATTGGTTTACCCTCGTTTAAAAATGCGTCTCACCGACTTAGTTACGCCACTTAAACCGTTGGAAGCTATGGCACAAGGGCGCTTACTCGCTGCTTCCGATGTAGGCGGTCATCGAGAGCTTATCCAAGACGAAAAAACCGGTATTCTTTTCAAAGCAAACGACGCCATCTCACTCGCCGACAGCGTATTGTCATTACTAAATTCTCCTGAAAAATGGGATGAACTGCGCCAACATGGTCGTATTTTTGTAGAAACAGAACGCAGCTGGCCCGTTAGCGTATCGCGTTATGAAAACGTTTATAGTTATATTCTTAATAAAGGTTCCTCATCTTGAATGTCACTAATTTTCATATTGGTCTAGTAGGTCCGCTGCCGCCCCCTTCAGGCGGGATGGCGAATCAGACAAGGCAACTGGCGCAATTATTGCGCGACGAAGGCGTCACGGTTGAAGTCATACAAGTGAATAAACCATATTCCCCTCAATGGGTGGGTCGGTTTAAAGGCATTAGAGCCATCTTCAGATTAATTGCTTACATCGCTCAATTATGGCAGGCAGCTAATCGTGTGCAACTATTCCATGTCATGGCTAATTCAGGCTGGTCATGGCATTTATTTACTGCACCCGTTATTTGGGTCGGCAAGTTAAAAAGTGTGCCTGTCATTATCAATTATCGAGGCGGAGAAGCAGAAGCATTCTTTGACAAATCTTTTTTCTGGGTCAAACCAAGCCTAGATCGGACCACTGAAATAATTGTACCGTCAGGTTTTCTGGAATCCGTATTCAACAAGCGCGGCTACACAAGCCGAATCGTACCAAATATTATTGATTTGAGTCGCTTCTCTCCAAAAGAAGTTTCAGACCATTCATCGCTGCAGCAAAAAGATGTCATCAACATTCTAACAGCCCGTAATTTAGAGCCTATTTACGGCAACGCAACTGTGCTACGCGCTTTCAAACTAGTGAAAGAGGAAGCCCCGGCCGCACATTTAATCATCGCCGGATCAGGGTTTGAAGAAGAATTTCTGAAAAAACTGGCCAAAGATTTAGCCATAGATAATAGCGTAACTTTCACAGGTCGTATCGACAACAAAAACATGCCGGCGTTATATCAAAGCGCTGATATCATGGTTAATGGTAGCCTCGTAGATAACATGCCCATCTCAATACTTGAAGCACTGGCCTGCGGCATACCGATAGTGACCACTAACGTTGGTGGCATTCCACAACTAGTCGAACACGAGAAAACAGCGTTATTGGTCGGCGCTAAAGATTATGTAGCCATGGCAGATGCCTTACTCACGTTCATTAACGAAGAATCTAAGCGAATAAAGATCAGAGAAAATGGTTTAAAATCAATTAAGCAATATACTTGGCTTAATGTAAAGGATCGTTTGTTACCTATCTACCAAGAAACTATAAAGTAGATTAATAAAACAACTAAAATGGCTGATTAAATGAATTTATATACGAAGCTAGTTTCAGGTGTGCTGTTTCCGCTTCAAGAGTACTTAAAAAAACATAATACTGTCGCGATACGTAAGCAGATGGAGGTTTCTCAATGGTGGCCAGAAGAACAATTAAAGAAGTTTCAACTAGCAAGGCTACGCAAGCTACTTACTCACGCACAAACACATGTTCCTTACTATCGCCAATTATTTAATGAAATTGGGGTTAAGCCTGAAGAGATCAATTCTTTAAACGATCTTGCATCACTCCCCTTTCTCGATAAGTCTAAAATACGCGTTGACACCGACGCTCTAAAATCTGACTGTGCTATCGGCCTGTCAAAATTTAATACGGGAGGATCAAGTGGCGAACCACTAATCTTTTATATAGGCAAGCAACGTGTCAGCCATGACGTGGCGGCTAAATGGCGCGCCACACGTTGGTGGAATGTCGATATTGGCGACAAAGAAATAGTTGTATGGGGTTCACCCATCGAACTGGGCGCACAAGATGGCGTACGTGGGCTGCGCGACAAGTTACTACGCACAACATTACTGACCGCCTTTGAAATGTCTCCACAAAAACTGGAACAATTTCTCAAAATTATTCGTTCCACTCGCCCAAAAATGCTCTTTGGCTACCCGTCGGCATTATCTTATATTGCCAACTACGCCGAGGAAAATGGGCAAACAATGAATAATCTTGGCTTTAAAGTCGCTTTTGTGACATCAGAGCGGCTTTATGACGATCAACGCGAGATAATCAGTCGGGTGTTTGGTTGCCCTGTTGCCAATGGCTACGGTGGTCGTGATGCAGGTTTTATCGCACATGAATGCCCTGAAGGCGGGATACACATCACTGCCGAAGACATTATCGTTGAAATCATCGACCCACAAGGTCATATTTTACCTGTAGGCAAGGCTGGGGAAATCACCGTTACACATTTAGCCACCAGTGATTTCCCTTTCATTCGTTATCGCACGGGTGATATAGGCGTGCTTGATGACAAGCAATGCAAATGCGGCAGGGGTCTACCCCTACTCAAAGAGATCCAAGGCCGCAGTACCGACTTTCTGGTCACACATGACGGCACCGTCATGCATGGACTTGCACTCATTTATATTCTTCGCGATCTACCCCAAATCCGTACCTTCAAAATTGTTCAAGAGTCTATCGACCTAACACGAGTATCTGTTGTTTCAGACAATTGCTTAACGCAACCACTTATTAATCAAATTAGAAATGGCTTCAAAGAAAGACTAGGCCAAAATGTAGAAATAGTGATTGAAGAAGTCACTGGCATCGTACCGGAGAAATCCGGAAAATTTCGTTATGTTATTAGTAAGGTAGCGCCAAACTAGTGGTGTCTTTTGGATAAGTAATTAGCCACAGACACAAACTGTTCCACTGACAGATTTTCAGCTCGCAGTCCAGAATCAATTTCAAGCACTCCAAAATCTTCGGGGTTTAAATAACTTCGTAATGTATTACGTAGGGTTTTGCGGCGCTGTGAGAAGGCACTAATAACCACTTGTGAAAATAATTTTTCGTCTTCAGCAACTTGAACAGGCTCTTTGATAGGATGCATACGCACGATGGCTGATTCTACTTTTGGAATGGGGTTGAACGATTCTGGTGACACAATAAAGACTTGCTCTATCTCGAAACGATACTGCAACATGACAGTGAGACGACCATAGTCTGATGTTGAAGGCGCAGCTACCATGCGTTCAACAACTTCTTTTTGCAGCATAAAATGCATATCTTTAATATTTTCAGCATATGTACTAAGGTGAAATAGTAGCGGGGTTGAAATGTTGTAAGGCAAGTTTCCGACCACACGTAGATTGCTTCCTAACAAAGCAAAGTCAAATTTCAAAGCATCGTTTGAGTAAATAGTTATTTTTTCTGGGTCAAATGTTTGCTCTAATCGCTTCACGATATCGCGATCAAGTTCAACCAAATCAAGATGGTCTAGTATTTGCACTAATGGTTTTGTTAATGCACCTAATCCCGGGCCAATTTCTACCAGCCGATCATGCGGCTGCGGATTAATAGCACGAATAATATTTGCGATAACTTGCGTGTCAGTCAAGAAATTCTGACCGAATCGCTTACGTGGCGTGTGACGCATTATTTCTCAACCGAAGTGTTTTTTTGATTTTGACCAATTTTATAGCCATTTCGATAGCAGCCTTCAGGCTGCCAGCCGACGCCTGCCCAGTTCCCGCCAAATCTAACGCTGTACCATGATCGACTGAAGTTCGTATCATAGGTAAACCCAGGGTAACATTAACACCCCCTCCAAAACTCGCATGTTTCAATACGGGCAACCCTTGATCATGGTACATGGCAAAAATACAATCATAATTTTTCAATTGCGACGGATTAAATAAGGTATCTGCGGGTAATGGCCCCAGTAAATTCATTCCCTCATCACGCAGTTTATTCAAAACCGGAATAATAATATCTATCTCTTCTCGCCCCATATGACCAGACTCACCTGCATGAGGGTTCAGTCCAGCGACAACAATACGTGGTTTTTCAATGCCAAAACGCGTGATTAAATCATCATGAATAATGCGCAGCTTATTTTCCAGCCGATCATGCGTAATGGCTGCGGCAACCGCTTTTAATGGCAAGTGAGTCGTCGCCAGTGTCACGCGCATATTGCCACCAACCAACATCATAACAACCTGGCTATTGGTTAACTCCGCAAGAAACTCGGTGTGGCCCGTAAATACGATGCCTGCTTCATTAATGATGCCTTTGTGTACAGGTGCAGTGACCATAGCATCAAACACGCCTTTATGGCAGCCTTCAACTGCAGCTCTGAGTGTTTCTAGAACATAGCCCGCGTTATTCGAATTGAGTACACCAGGTTTTGCGGGTGCCTTTAATGGAACATGTTTAACACACAGATGTCCGGCTTGAGGCTGCGTATTCATTGAATGTGATGCATCAATTAATAACAGTGGAAGCTGTAAAGCAAGCGCTCGCTCACGTATTAATTCATGATCAGCAATGACAACGAGATGACAAGGCAAGTCCTGCTGTGCAATTTGCACACATAAATCCGGACCTATGCCGCCAGGCTCGCCTGCTGTTAGTGCTAATGTTGGCAGATTATCTGAAGTCATGATGTCTTATAATCGATTCAATCAATTGTCTTCGAGGCGATATTCAACATACGATTCATCACGCAGTCTGCGCTGCCATTCTTGAATCACAACATCAGCCTTGCGCGCACGAATAGACTGCCGTGCCGCTTGGCGCTGGCGCTCTGTACTAATGTCCTGAGTACGCCTTTCTATCACCTGAATCAAGTGCCACCCAAATGTACTTTGCACAGGTTCACTGATTTCCCCAGGCTGTAGCGAATTCATGGCATTTTCAAAACCCGGCACGGTGTCACCCGGAGAAAGCCAACCAAGATCACCTCCCGATGCCGCACTGGCGTCATCAGAATGAAGCTTAGCTATTTCTTCAAAATCTGCACCAGCCTCAATTCGTTCATGTAACTCGGCAATACGTTGGTGGGCATCACTCTCTGAAGTTAGCTCATTAACTTTGGCCAAAATATGACGTGCGTTTGTTTGCTCAATAATCACAATAGGATCTTCTTGCTCACGGCGCGCCAAAAGTTTGAGAATATGATATCCAATAGGGCTTTGGACCACTGGGGTCATTTCACCGGGTTCCATGACTGTTAATATTTCTGTAAATTTTGGACCCATCTGTGTCACCGGTCGCCAATCAAGCACTCCACCCGTCATGGCATCTTCTGCTTCTGAAAACTCAGCAGCTACTTGGGCAAATTCAACACCCTCTTGTAATTTGGCTAGTGCTAATTCTGCACGTTCTTTAATTTCTGCGTGCTGTAATACATCAACTTGGTCAGGCACTGTCAAAAGTATATGCGCGATTTGGTATTCATCACCGCCAACTGCAGAGGTTGCCATGGTGTGCAAATGATTATCAATCTCGCCATCAGTGATATTCACCTGACTATTGACCTCACGTTCTCTAAGTCTAACCATAATAATCTCATCACGAATATCATTACGGAATTTACTAAACTCGATGTTATCTGCTTCTAACGCCTGAAAAAATTCAGGTAACGACATTTGGTTTTCTTGTGCAACACGCTGAATAGTTTCATCAAGCTCACTTTCACTTACAGACAGCCCGATCTCTTGCGCGCGTTGTAATTGAATACGCTTGGTAATAATGCTTTCCAAAATTTGGGTTTGCATTGTTTCATCATCTGGTGGTTGAACACCTTGGTTCAGCAGTTGCTCTATGGTTGCAGTTATTACATCATCAAGTTCTGTGCGAGTAATCACCTCTTCATTGACTACGGCAACGATATGGTCAATTGCTCTAATTCGCGGTCTTATTTCAGCTTCGGGATCGAATTCAACTTCAAGCTCAATATCAGATTCGATTTCATCGAGTACATTAGTTTCAATCTCTTCTGCTTTGATTGATAGCGATATCAGCAAGATTGATAACAAGAAAAATAGTAAAATGTTTTTGTTAAACATAAAATACTTAATAAACCCCATGAATTGATATAGACAAATAGTTACTAATTAATTCGTGAATAACCTGGAATGCTTTCCTGCAATACACGTAATGGGTTAGCGCCGATTTGCATCAAACCATTCAACTCTAGTTGAACAAAAACTGCCGTTGAAGTACGCCGTGTTGCCGTAGTAAACCGTTGGGCAACTAGACGTAACGCCCAACAACAAGCTCTATACTCAAAGCCCGCCAACCCAGCCAGTAATTCATCATCCCGCAATGAATAATTAATTCGCGCAACACCGTTTAATCTTGGTGTAAATGGCCATTGAATAGAGGTGTCAACCTGCTCTAAAATTTCGCGCGTAAAGCGATATCCTACATTCATCACTTTACCCTGCTCAGGTTGATAACTTATCCCCGTGCGTATTTTTTCCGTACGCATTAATTGCTCGTCAAATTGCCAGTTGGTATCAGTACGTATAGTTGATGAAATACGCCCAGAGAACGCTGCGATAAAGTCAGCACGACGGCTAGTTATTTGTTGTTGCTCCTCGATAATAACCCGGCGATCCTGAAAGCGAAACTGTTGTCCAATAGCAACACGCAAACGTTCAATACCTGTTTCCGGCTCAATCAAACGTGAAGTCAATGCCAGCGTGACTTGATTCGCATCGTTGATACGGTCACTACCACTAAATCGGTTTTCAGTCAGCATTTGAGCAAAGCTAAAATCAGACTCCGCAGAATCAAAAATAGGCAAAAAACTTTGTTGTGTATAAGGGATATAAACATAAAATGCCCGAGGTTCCAACGTCTGCGTAAACCGTTCGCCCTGCACAGCGATATTGCGATCGAACACCACGCCACTATCTAAACTAAAAATAGGCAATATTCTATCTGGTGTACTCCCATGTGTTCCAACTGCAGATGAAAGATCATAACGCGTATAGTGCACTCCAACCTTAGGTGTCACATAACCAAAGGCATTACGTAGCGGAACGCTGACACTGGGAAACATAGTGAAACGATGACCATCGATTAACGAATCATGCGCAAAATTAGTCCAATTAGTATTTAGGTTAAAATCCATACCTGCAACATTACGCTGCACCGCGTTCATGGTTACTTGCGGCAACCGTTTATAAGGTGATTGAAATGTAGCGAGCGGATCTTGTAGTGTCTGAAAACGCTGCGCCATAACACTCATATTCAATGACCCTCCAGCACCTAAGGCGCCATGATAGGAGGCCGTGGCTTGCTGCAGAAGATTTCTTTGGCTGGTTGTTGCCATGTTACTGGAGATGTCACGAAAATATCGATCATCTGAAACGCGGTTATAAGCAAGATTACCTTGCCAACCTCTACCTAAATATTGATTATGTGTAAACGACATACCATAACGCGTCTGGCTTTCATCTTTGCTCCTAGAAATATCATTAGGCAATACGTCAACCTGCAATTGACCTGTCATACTATCACCCAAATACCGGAATTCATTGTTCAACATTAAACCACGTTTAGACATGGCTCTTGGTGTAATTGTTGCATCAAAATTAGGGGCAATATTTAAATAGAAAGGCAATGCCAAATCAACACCACTACGCGCCGTATTACCAAAAATAGGCGCCAACATGCCCGATTTACGCTTACCGCTAAATGAGAAATCCAACCATGGAAAATACAATACTGGCACATCCTTGAATCGAATACTAACGTTACGTGCCGTACCCACCTGCTTATCATTGTCAATCTTCAAATCACCTGCGCGGATATACCAATCATTGTTGCCCTCTGGGCAAGTGGTATAGCTCCCCTTTTTTAATCGATAGTTATCTTCTCCTTCAAATAACAGCAGTTCACCTGTGCCCCGCCCTTCCCCATCTTTCTTTTGATAACTAGGGTCATTCATAAGACCCATATCCGTATCAAGATTATATTTAAGAAAAGAACCTTCTAAAACATCGTTCGGTTTTTCAATACGAACATTATTCTCGGCTTCTGCTTCATTAGTGTTCTGGAAAAGCTTCATGCGATCAGCAGTAATCATCGTATCGCCACAGCTGATTTTCGCATCGCCAAACGCATTAATAACTTCTCCATAGGAGCCGTCAATATAATCAGCTTCGATATAAACGGGTTTCTTCGCAGGTTTTATGGCTAGTGCCGTCAGATCTTGCTCAGACGACAATTCATCAGCAATCGCGTTGAATGAGGTGCAAGGTAGGATAAGGAGTAATGCAAATAACCGGAATAAACGGGTTTTCATATTTTTAGCATATTATTCCTGGAAGTGGGGCTTTATGTCTGACGCACGCGCATCATTCATTTTCCAGTTCTTTAGTATTCCGATTTTGATTGTGCCCAATTGTACTATTTCTATGCTGCCATTTCATTTATTACCGATTAAAATTCAATAAATATTAAGTAATCATTAATGTCATCATTCAAGCATACTTGGTTAAAGCCTTCAACCAAGATCAAAATTAAGGTAATCTCTCCGCTTCTTTCCACTTAACCTGTCGCACCTACTCATCTTTTTGCAATAAACGCATTCATGATCAACCTCGATTCTTTTTTTTCTGACAATGGCATACTTTCCAAGTACATCACGGGATATCGGGCGCGTATCCAACAATTGCAAATGGCACAAGTCATTGCGGATACTATCGAGAATAATAAGATTCTAGTTGCCGAAGCTGGCACTGGTACTGGCAAAACCTTTGCATACCTTGTTCCAGCGCTCTTGGCTGGTGGCAAAGTGATTATTTCCACGGGAACAAAAACACTACAAGATCAAATTTTCAGTCGCGACCTACCAACTATACGCACCGCGCTCAAAGCGCCTGTAACGGTTGCTTTACTTAAAGGCCGCGCCAATTACATCTGCCATTACTATCTTGAAAGAACAATTCAAAATGAACATGCCAGTTTTATTAATCGCAACGAAGCTAAATATTTAAAATTGATAGAAAGTTACGCCAATATTAGCAACACAGGCGACAAAAGTGGCTTGTCCGAGGTCTCTGAGAATGCAGCCATCTGGCAACAAGTGACATCGACTCGTGAAAACTGCCTAGGTTCAGAATGTCCCAGTTTTAAAAGATGTTTTGTTATGGAAGCACGCAAAAAAGCACTCTCTGCTGATGTTGTCGTAGTGAACCATCATTTGTTTTTTGCGGATGTCATGTTGCGTGATGAAGGAGTATCAGAATTACTCCCCGCCTGCAATACGGTCATCTTTGACGAAGCACATCAATTACCTGAAACTGCAAGTTTGTTTTTTGGAGAATCAGTCAGCACTAGCCAATTATTAGAACTCGCACGCGACAGTAAAATTGAAGCCATACAACATACACAAGATTTTGTCGATTTGCCCGATGCCATTGCTGCTATGGAAAAATCGGCACGTGACTTACGCTTGACAATTGAAGGTGAAAACACACGCTTACCGTTAGCTGCAGTTAAACAAAACAAGGCTTTTGAAGCCGCCATCGTTTTAATGCTTGAAAAACTCTCCACATTAACCAGTATGCTGGAAAGTCAGGCAGAACGTACGGAAGGACTTGAAAATTGCTGGCAACGCGCAACTGATCTGTTAAAAAAAATCGAGCAGTGGCACAAACAAGCAGAAAACGATAAATTTGTCCGCTGGCTCGAAGTTTATAGCCATGCACTGCAATTAAATGCCACCCCCTTATCCATCGCCGAAATCTTTAACAAACAACTAAACGCCTCACCCCGTGCATGGATATTCACCTCAGCAACTTTGTCGGTAAAAAATGATTTTTCTCATTACAATAGCGAAATGGGCCTGACAACAGCGCAATCAACCTGCTGGGAAAGCCCTTTTGATTTCTCTAACCAGGCTTTGCTTTATGTCCCCACCGGCTTACCTGAACCCAACAGCCGTGAATACATCGAACACTTGATCAAAGCCGCCCTGCCTGTACTGCAAGCCAGCCAAGGCCGCGCATTCTTCCTTTGCACCAGTCTACGCGCCATGCAGCGTATACATGAATTATTACAAGACGCACTTGAAGCCGCACAATTAGACTACCCTATACTCGTACAGGGTCAAGGTTCCCGCTCCGACATGCTAGATAATTTCCGCAAATTGGGCAACGCCGTTTTGATTGGCAGCCAATCTTTTTGGGAAGGGGTAGATGTTAGAGGCGAAGCACTATCACTGGTCATCATCGACAAACTACCATTCGCCCCACCGGATGACCCAGTACTTTCAGCACGTATCGACAAAATGAACAAAGAAGGCCGCAATGCATTCATGGAATACCAGCTACCACGCGCCGTCATCAACCTAAAGCAAGGTGCTGGCCGCCTCATTCGAGACGAAACTGATCGCGGCGTACTCATGATTTGCGATCCTAGAATTATCACTAAATCATATGGAAAACGTATCTGGAAAAGTCTGCCACCGATGAAGCGGACAAGGCAGTTAGCAGATGTTGAAGCGTTCTTTCAGCAGACTAGGAATTAATATCTCGCCTTACAAGTCGCTGCTATGACGACATCCGGCTAGAGAAACAATAAGTTAATAAATTAACAGAATTGTTTTGTCCCGAGACTTTTTTGTTCCGCTCCCACAATTGGCTTTGATAGCCCGAAAAGTCACCCAATGGTTCCCCTTAGTAAAGAATAATAGTTACCTAATATACTTAGAGACTTTTGCAAAAGCCCTGGCTAAAGATTTTTGAAGATTGATTACAAAGGATTAATTATTCAACTATCAGGGTTTTGCAAAAGTCTCACTTAGTGTGTTGACATGCCTAAAATAATCACAATTCAGAATACTAGGAGAAGCCTTCATGAGAACAACAACCAAAAAAGTTTTGTGATGTTTTCATTACTTGCACTTTTAATCTTCGGTATATCAATGAATTCTTTTGCAGCTAGCGCTGCAGAACATGATGCTTTAGCAAGTCAATTTGAAAACTTAGCCAAAGAAATGCAGGCTAAAGCTAAAAAGAAAAAAGAAATAATTAACCATAAGTCACGTTTTAACTATTTCGGTAAAAATGGCCAAAAGATCAAATCGCATATCGCTTACAAGATTCGAAAATATGAAAAACCTGCGGCAGATTGTGTCGAGCAAGCTGCTTATCACCACCAGGTAGCTACTGGACAATCAGAATTAAATTCAATTGCAAATCGAAACCAAACCAATTCTGGTTCTAGTTTGTAGAAAATAAATAAAATAGTTAGTCTAATCGAGCAATGTGCAAAAATGCACATTGAATCGCCCCGGTTTTTCTGGAGACTATTTAGTTTGAGTCAAGCTGCATTAGCTGACTCTTCCAGTTGGCGATAATATGCCATTTCAAATTCTGCCGGTGGAATATTTCCAATCGGCTCCAATAATCTACGGTTGTTGAA
>JAJFJG010000197.1 GCA_021774265.1 Nitrosomonas sp. | reverse complement strand
ACAGGCAAGACTTTTTGGGTTGTTGATATTGTAGATCAGGCTCTACGTGACATGCCAATTGGAATACAGATAGTGAAAGGAAGTGGCAAAACACTAAGTGATACAGTAGTAGCATCTTTTCACTCCATTAATCACTCGGATGGCGTGATTAATGGAGAATCCGATCTGGATAAAGGAGTGTACACGGTACTCATTACAGGAGAAGGTGCTGTGCCGCCTGTTCATTATAAGTATCCATTGCGAGTACAGAAAAGTAATTTTTTCTTTGATAGCAGGTTTAGCTATGCTACAGGGCCATTAATTGCAATATTGTTGCTTTTATTTGCAGTGTATACGAATAAACTATTAAGACATAAGAGAATATCGCATTAGTTTAAATAATTTCCATTAAAGTCACCGTCTGTAGATGGTGGCTTTCTGATGTTTTAGCCATCTATTATCTGTGTATCATTTATCATTTATCATTTATCATTTATTAAGTATGGAAGGAAAAGGTCTTTGCGTCTTGAAAAGTTAGGTTGGCATAAAAAAGGCGGCAATTATCGTGAGATGATGCAAGGCATATCCAGAAGGTATCCACTCAGCCCTGTTTTAGGTGAATTGTATTTGAAAGTGTTGGATGATGTATTGAGTCAGAATAAGAATTGCTACTACATCCATTATATGGGCGACATTCTCATCATGGCCAAGAAAGGCGAGATGGTAAGTAAAAAGCCATCAAGCAGATGAATGAATGCTTTAATCAACGAAAAGTTGCGCAGCACCCCGATAAAGCTTTTATTGAATGAATTGAGAAAGGGTTTGATTTTCTGGACTGTCACTTTTCCAGAGAGTCATTAGGTATTGCAAATATGACGGTCAAAATACACGCTAAACGACTTTTTCAGCCTTATGAGCAACAGAAAACTAAGAAAGTCACCTCAAAAGAGATAACTTTGGTTCTGGGGTAGTACGTTAAATGCTGGCAGCGTTGGTGCTGTGCTGGGTCATCATGGCTAAAAAGTATAAAGGGAGCGAGTAAGCTTTTCCCTGCTCCCCCTCAAAAGCGGCCGAAGTGCCCGAATAATCAAAGGTTCAACGTCGACGCTGACGACGCCCTAAGCTATGCAAGCCCGCCAATCCCAATCCCATCAGTGCAATGGGTCCTGGTTCAGGTACTAAAGGCGCACCGACATCGTCCGAGTGAATTGCCCTCGCGAACGCTTCGGCTATCTGATTGGTGGATCTCTGGGCTCCGTTTTGGTATGCGTAATAATGTTCGTAGTTGGTGGGGCGCGGCTGATGCTCTGTGCTGGACCAGTGTAAGTATGACGGGATGTTCGAGAATAGCGCTAAATAGTGGTCGCCGTTAGTTACGATAGAGCTCGTCGACGTTTTGCTGAGTTCTGTATAAAACAGGTGCGCTATTACACTATCCGTGCAATTTAATCCCGTGCAGTGAGCTGATTCGTCGATTATAAGTGAGCTAGGTAAACGCCAGCCCGTTACGCCGCCTACGTTAAGGCTAACTGTCCAGGTGTTGGCGTTAGTCCAGATCATGCAACCATCTGTCGTACTGAAACTATTATCAAATCTTGTCCCAGCTGCTGAGTCAGCGTTTGTTAACCAAGAAATGTCCTGGTCTGTATCGTATGCCGCCAAACTTCCCAGTGTTGGTACTAATGTCGCATTTGCAGTCGATGCTAATCCGAATGAAAGCAAGCCTCTACAAAATACCATTGTTATTAATTTTTTCTGGCTATTTTTCATCAATCTGTAAAAAGCGATTATTTTGTCTATATTTAAGCAAAAATCATGCCTATAATTTTATTTCTTGTGTAATCAATTGATTGCAGTAGCGTTAATCTTTAATCTCTATTGCGGTGTAAAATATTCCGACAAAAATCTGACTCACTGCATTTGTGATGCTGTTTCAATGTTTCGGTGTTGTTGTTTTTACGCGGAAATACTTATTTTGCGTATTGCTATTAATAGAACTCCAAGGCGGCTGCGCCGTAAATATCTATGGTCAGAGTGTTTTGACATTAAGTTCAACGAGAGTTTTGTGAGGGGTAGGAATTTATTGTGTTTTAAAGGAAATATTAAGTGGTTCTTGTTGGTAGGAATCGAACCGCCGACCTGCTGATTACTAAACGTAACCACAAATTGTAATTTTAGCTAAATAAGCTAGTGTAACTGCGGGATCGCAACAGGTTAATATTGGTGTTGTGTTAAAACACCGCTACGTGCAGAAGAGAGTTACAAAAAACTATTAGGTTGATTGCTGGGGCTATATTGTGGTCTGTGATAATTCATCTGAGCAGCTATAATAAAATGCTAAACTATTGCATAAAAGCAAATTATATTTCCTCACTAATTGTGCCATTTGGAATCAGACATTATTTTTCATTAACCAAACAAAGACTGATACTAGACTTATATATGGGGTTATTGCAACAGCAACATTTTTATTTTGTCTATTACGGGTATTAAGATCATTTTCCCAAAAAAAATTCAACCACAATGGATTCGCATAACGGTCATACTTTCTAGTTTAGTTCTGACGGCCTGCGCCATGGGACCGGATTATCGACGCCCTGCGATTGACACGAACAAACAGTTTCTGATGGCACAGGAAGAAGGTGCATCCATTGCCAATCTTCCGTGGTGGGAGTTCCTTCAAGATGAGACATTGCAAAAACTGATTGATCAAGCACTGCTGGATAACAGAGACCTCAGGCAAGCCACTGCCAATATTGAAGAATTTCAGGCGCGCCTAAAAATAGCACGTATGGACTTTCTTCCTAACATGGACGTCAATGCCAATGCGCCTGTTTTTGGCACCCTTGGTGGGTTTGCGCGGCCTGGTTTTCCGACAAGCTTCAATTATTTTGGACAAACAACACTTAACTGGGAATTGGATGTCTGGGGAAAAATCCGTCGTGCTAACGAAGCAGCACGTGCCGAACTGCTCGCACGTGAGGAAAATCGCCGCACAATTATACTGATGCTGATTAGCGCAGTTGCGCAATCCTATTTTGATCTGCTGCAATTTGATACGCAACGGAATATCGCCCTCCGTGCTTTGTCCTCATGGCAGGAGTCGGTTGCCATTTCCCGCGCACAGCTGGAAGGTGGTGTTATTTCACGCCTTGATCTGGACCAATTCGAAGCCGAACGTGCAAATGCCGCTGCTCGCTTGGCTGGATTTGAAAGATTGATCGTACAGAAAGAAAACGAACTCAATGTACTCATTGGAAAGAATCCGGCGCCGATTTTACGTGTTCAAACATTGAGTAAGCAACAAATGCCACTTGAGATTCCCGCTGGATTGCCTTCCGAATTGCTACAGCGTCGGCCTGATGTTTTACAGGCTGAACAAACCATGGTGGCTGCAACTGCTCGAATTGGCATGACAAAAGCCATGCGTTTTCCCAGTTTTTCGATCACTGGATTTTTAGGCGTAGCCAGTCCAGCACTGTCCAATCTATTGCTTTCCGACAGCGATTTTGGTGTGGGTGGCGTAGGACTGGCAGGGCCTCTGTTTAATGCACAAAGTTTGGGTTTCGAACAGCAAGCAGCGGAAGCACAAGTGAAACAAGCTTTGGCAAATTATGAACAAACGATTCTAGTAGCATTCAAAGAAGTTGAAGATACCTTAATCGCTATCCGTACTGCAAACGATCAACAAAAAGCCAGGCAGGAACAGGTTGAAGCATTGCGATCGGCCTTACATGTAGCGAGCCTGCGTTACAGGGGTGGACTTACAAGCTATGTGGATGTATTGCTTGCCAAGCGCAATTTGTTCGAAGCAGAGTTTTCACTGACTGAGACGCATCGATTACATCTGGTGTCAATTGTGCAACTATACAGAGCCTTGGGAGGAGGATGGAACCCCGGTGATGAATATAATTAGTCATTCTTATCATGGGTTTCCTTAACATAATTTCGATTTTTACAGCATAAATATTGGATAACAATTATGATTTACTCCAGCCTGTTACAAGCACAAATACAACTATGTAGCAATCGTATGAAAACATTCATTTGGGCAGTATGCATTGGGCTATACCTTATTCTAGTAAGTGGTTGTTCAGCAGATGAACCTATAGATACCCCTGTACAGTTACCGGAAGTTGAGGTCATTACAGTAACTGCTCGAACGGTGCCTGATGAGCCTGAGTTTATCGGACAAACTGAGGCTTTTCGCCCCGTAGAAATTCGACCGCAGGTCTCTGGCATTATTAAAGAAGTTTATTTTACGGAAGGGCGAAACGTTAAGAAAAACGATAAGTTATATCTTATTGATCCTGTACCGTTCAATGCAATCTATGAAGCCATGAAGGCAAAAGTGGCACAGCATAAAGCCCGTCTGGTCCAAGTTGAGCAAAATCTAGCACGCGTACGACCATTGCTCGAACAACAAGCCGTTAGTCAAAAAGATGTTGATGATGCAGTTGCAGAGGTTTTAAGTGCTAAAGCTGCATTAGATGCCGCACAAAACGATCAAGTTAAAGCAAAATTTGATTTGGACAACACATTAATATATGCGCCGGTAAAGGGGCGTATTAGCCGCAGTAATTATTACGAGGGCCAATTGATTTCTGCGCAAACCACCCTTTTAAACACGATAGATCAATTGGATCCCATGTATGTTACTGTGAATGTTCCTGAAAGCTACCTGCTTCGCCGCCGGCGCGAGCTTGCTGAGGACACGGTCCAACGTCCGGATATTTTTCAATTGCTTGGCGTGATGACTTTTTCGGATGGCAGCGTCTATCCAGAGAAAGGGATACTGGACTTTGCGGCTGTCACAATAAGCTCTGCGACAGGTACGTTACAAGGACGGTTTAAGTTTTCTAATCCGGAAGGTGACTTTTTACCCGGGCAGTCTTATTTTTATCCCGGGCAATTCGTCAAAATCCGTATTCAGGGTATTATCCGTCCCAATGCGATTCTGATTCCACAACGTGCGGTTCAACAAAGTCCTGCTGGATCATTTGTTTTTGTGATTGATGAAGAGGATAAGGCTGAATTTCGTTCGGTTAAGGCCAGCACGTGGTATGGGAATGAATGGTTGATTGAAAGCGGCCTTGAACCAGGAGAGCGCGTAGTGGTGGAGGGGTTTCATCGGATTCAATCGGGAACTCGAGTCTCTGCCGCTTCATATGAACAAGCTGCGTCTTCAAATAATCTTCCAAACAAACAAACCTCGCAGAAAATACCATGAGTCCTCATTTCTTTATTGATCGTCCCATTTTTGCATCGGTCCTGTCCATTCTTATTGTGGTAGTAGGTTTGGTATCGCTGCAGAGTCTTCCAGTGGCGCAATTTCCACAAATCACGCCGCCTATGATACAAATTGAAGCGGATTATCCTGGCGCTAGCGCGGAGGTTGTCGCAGAAGCTGTGGCGCGCCCGATCGAGGTGCAGATCCCAGGCATTGATAATCTGCTTTACTATGAATCTACCAGCACGAATGATGGGCATATGACGATGCGACTCACATTCGAAATCGGAACCGATGTGGAT
>JAJFJG010000196.1 GCA_021774265.1 Nitrosomonas sp. | reverse complement strand
TCAGTTGTATCAATCAATACGCCTCTGGCCATTTGAACGCTGTAGGTGGTGTTAGCAACCAGATCATCTGTTGGGTTTATAACCACAATGCTATGTCTTACCATATTCCCATATTGAAATTCATCAAAAGTTATCTGAGTGGTATCGCTAATATCAATGATGCGTGTATCAACGCCGCTACTAATAACGATATTTCCATTTCCTGCGGTCACTATTTCATCAAAATATAACTCGATATTGTCATCAGCCTCAAGCGTTTGACCTTCATCAAACGGGTTTCTGCTAAGCAACAGTGGATTCGAGGCTATGGTTGTAAAACTAGCATCACTTAAACCTGCAAAAGCATTACCTGCCGTATCAACAACCACACCACTTTCCATCTGTACAGAATAGGTGGTGTTAGCAATCAGATCTTCTGTCGGGTAGATAGTGACACGCCCATAATCAAAAGTTACCTGGCTGCTATCACTAATATCAATAATGCGTGTATCCATCCCATTACTAAAAACAATATCACCACTACCCGCGGCAACTATTTCGTCAAAAAACAATCTGAATCCACCATCAACTTTAAATGCAGTGGTGACTTCGGGTACTCTGATATTCCCGTTATGACCTGATATACTGCCGTACAACAATGGATCAGGCGCTATAGTTGTAATGTTTGCGTCACTAAAACCCGCATAGGCATGACCTGTTGAATCAACAATTACGCCCTTAGATACTTGAACGCTATAGGTTGTACCAGCAATTAAATCAGTTGTCGGGTTTATTGTCACACTACCAATTCTACTAAATACAGTACCGTAACCATCTGAAGAGGAGGTGCCCATCTCAAAAGTCACCTGGTTGGTATCTTCAATATCAATAACGCGTGTATCAAGCCCATTGCTAATAATAATAGCGCCACTTCCTGCGGCAACTGTTTCATCAAAAGACAGCCTGATATCATCATCAGCCTTAAAATCTATGGCGTTGTTTATGGGATTGCTGTACACCAGCAGTGGATCTGTAGCATGGGTTGTAATGCTTGCATTGCTAAAGCCAGCATAGGCATGGCCGACTGTATCAGTAATGACACCACTAGCCATTTGCACACTATAAATAGTATCAGTAAGCAAATCATCTGTCGGATTTATCGTCATCGTGCCTTCATTAAATGACACCTGATTAGTATCTTTAATATCGATAGTCCGTGTATCTATTTCGTTACTGATAATAAAGTACCCACTCCCAGCCATTACAGCTTCATCAAAGGTTAAATAGATATCATTATCAGTTTTAAAAGTGAAGTGCCTACTGTTCGAGCTGCTGTAATTAAACGAGGGAGATGAAGTATCCGCAACCGTGGTGAAGTTAAGCTGGAATTCATCGTTAAGCCCTGAAAATGAATCACCCTTTGAATTTACGATAACGCCACTCTCTATCTGTAGACTGTAGGTTGTACCAGGAATCAAATCTTCAGTTGGATTGATGATGACATTGGTGGAAAAGTAATCTGACTTAAAGGAAACCTGCTCGGAATCACTGATATCAATGACAAGAGTATCCGTGCCATTACTAATGATGATATTGCCCTCTCCAGCTGTTAACGTGCCATCAATAAAACCTAGCCAAAGATTTTGGTTAACTCGAAAGTTCGTTGATCCATTTGATGGTTGGCTATGGGTCAGATATATTTTATCAGCATCAAAAGTTGCGGTTGTCATAGTTATTGGTCTCTGAATTAATGGCAGTTAGGGTCAGCAAACAACCCAATGAATTCTCTCACTCTTAATAGAAACCAAGATCAGGAGAAAAAGAATCAACAACCGCCTTTTCTAAATGCATCTGCCCGTTATTACTCATCTTATTTATATAAGTCAAAGAATCTCGCTAAACGTAATGCCTGCACCAGATACAATACACGGGCCATCACAAACTCAGACCGCAGTTTACACAGTCAGATTCGCGCGGAAGTGAGCTTTACCAAAGTGCGCATAGATCGGCGGCAGCATGTCCAGACCGGCGCCAGGTGGTGCAAAACCCACTGGCAGTCATCAGGTTTGATCGGGATAGTGAGCCATAGACTTGCTGCGATTCAGGCTTGTTTTTCGTATGTTCGAAATCATTTTCCGAAATAAAGCTTCCAGCTATAAACCCTGCCTATTGTTGCACCTTAGTGCCACCTATTACCCAATAAATAACCACATACAGCAATAGCATTCCAAGATTTTATCACTACAGAAATGAATAAATACTTTCCCAACTCAGATTGAGTCGTCATTTAAGTTGGATAATTTGATTGAGTCGCTGGCAAACCTGATTGAACAATGCGTCACTCAATGTTCCCAGTGAATGAGGCTTTGCGTGATGCATTCGCCAGTCGAAGGATTTAGGTTGATGGCATACGTTTTTATTCTGGGCAATACTCAACTCTACCAAACTTTGAGTATTCCCCGGATTGTAGGAATACGGGAGGCTAAAGAGAAATACACCCCACTTTTTTATGTTCTCGAAACAGTGCCGTCGTTCGCGCCCAATACCGCGGCGCGGAGCCAGTCAGTGCGTTCAGAGCGGTGTTGTTTCAGGTGACGTGGATGCACTATGCCGGGCCTATCCCTGAAAACAGTTTTTGTTCTTTCGCCAAATCCACCGAGGGGCGGACATTGGCCTTATGATGTGCGGCAAAGCTAAGCATCCGATCAATACAGGTGAGTGCTTTGCGGCTGATGTCGGTATCAACGTGAATCTCGTTGCTGCCCGATTCCAACACGTTAGCCAGATTTTGTAGACCGTTCATCGCCATCCACGGACAGTGTGCACAACTTTTGCAGGTCGCGCTATTGCCTGCCGTCGGCGCCTCAATGAAGCGTTTACCGGGCGCGGCTAGTTTCATCTTGTATAGA
>JAJFJG010000195.1 GCA_021774265.1 Nitrosomonas sp. | reverse complement strand
CGTGTAAAAAATCGTGAAGCCGCGAAAATTCATATAGGTGATAGAGAGCCGATATTTACAGCGAATGTTTCAGGTGTTAATTCTGTCGTTACGGTAACCCCAACTTTTCTTGATTTAGGTATAAAACTGGATGTTGAGCCGGTTATTGGTCTGAATAATGATGTAACAATGAAGGTCACGCTTGAAGTAAGTTCAGTGAATGGTTCAGTGGATGCGCCAGGGGAAACTGGAGGATCCGTTCCAAGAATTAGAACCAGTAATGCAGAAACCTTGCTAACACTGAAAGATGGTGAAACGCAAGTGATTGGTGGACTAATTGAGGATAACGAAAATACAACTATAAGTGGCCTAGCGGGATTATTAAATATCCCTGGGCTTGATCGATTGACCTCAGGCCAAGATATAAAACGTTCAAAAAGAGAGCTTATTTTGTTGATTACACCGCGAGTCGTACGCAATATTACTCAGCCAACAAATCTGGAAAGTGAATTCCATTTCGGCACATCTAATATGCCAGGAAAAATACCGGCTACGATCGGTAAGACGGCTGCAGGTTCACTTGCAATCGCATCGGCTGGAACAGGCAGAGGCGGCGGTTCCAGAGGTACGCCGACAACGTTCTCCCCAAATAATGGATCTCAAGCGACACCAAACCCATTTGCAAGAGCCGCTGCATCATCTCCAACGCTTACATTGCAAGCGCCATCCAATGTGGGGCTGGATAAGGAGTTCTCAGTTCGCGTAGGACTGGTTGGCGCAACCGCTTCGCTGACATCAGAGGCAGAGCTGAGTTATGACTCAAGTACGCTGGAAATTGTTGGTGAGGAAGATAACTCAGGCACCTACGCATTAAAACTTGGGAAAGATGGGACATCCGGACGAACAGCACAGATCCGATTTAAAGTGATTGCCGTCAATCCAGGCACAACTGACTTGACTATCCAGAACAGTTCGGCAGAAGATGCGGATACACAGGAAACGGTCGAGGTTACGCTACCAACGACGTCAACGGTCAATATTCAATGACAATGAATGCCACAATGCCTAAGATTAGCCGCGGTTTTACGCTGGTTGAGCTAATGGTTGTGGTTGCCATTATGGCTGTTTTGGCTTCCTCTGCGATGCCACTACAAGAGTTGGTTGTTAAGCGTGAGAAAGAACAAGAGCTACGTGTTGCGTTACGGCAAATTCGTTCGGCCATTGACGCCTATAAGCAGGCCGTTGATGATGGACGTATCGAAATAAAAGAAGAAGAATCAGGTTATCCACCTACCCTCGATGATTTATATATGGGCGTAGCTGATATCAAAAATACCGGAGCCGGTGGAAGTGCTGGAGCAACAGAAACAGCAACAACAGCAACAACAGCAGCAACAGGAACAACAGCAGCAACAGGAACGACTGGAACAAAGTATATTTATTTTTTGCGGCGACTACCGCGTGACCCCACATTTAAAGATTTAGATGTGGCAGGTGTTGAGACAACCGATGCGGCAGACACATGGGGCAAGCGTAGTTATGAAAGTACCCCCGAAAACCCGCAAGAAGGAAAAGATGTTTTTGATGTCTACTCCCTATCAGAAGGCAAGGCCTTAAATGGCTCGCTATATAAAGATTGGTAAATGAGAATGGTTAAATTTCGTCAATCCACGGGTTTTACATTAATCGAGCTACTCGTTGTGATGGCGATTATCGCCACACTGCTGAGTATCGTTTCACCACGATATTTTAATTCGATTGATAAGGCCAAAGAAACGGTTCTTCGGCAAGACTTGGCTATTATGCGTGATGCGATTGACAAGTTTTATTCTGATATGGGTACCTATCCAATCACCCTTGATGAATTGGTTGAAAGACGCTATTTGCGCAGTATTCCGGTTGATCCGTTAACAGATAGCAATGAGACGTGGATTGAAATGCCGCCACTTAATGAAGAAGAAGAAGGCGTATATGATGTACGTAGTGGTTATAACGGTCAAGCATTAGACGGTTCGTATTACGAGGAGTGGTAGTCGACAGCACACTCCAAATTATTATTAATGAATTACCTTACATAAATGCAACATTCAGAAAAAGGCTTTATTTTTCTCTGGGCGCTATTTGCCGCGGCATTGGCGGGTATTATGCTGGCGGGAACTGGACAAGTGTGGCAAATCACTTCACAACGCGAAAAAGAGAAGGAATTGTTGTTTGTTGGCGATCAATTTAGGCAAGCCGTGATGTCTTATCATGATGATGATTCAGTCGGCTCAAAAGAATATCCTGAATCATTAGAGCAATTACTTGAAGATAAACGTGGTGTGGTCACTAAACGTCACCTGCGAAAAATATTTATTGACCCGATGACCAATACCACCGATTGGGGTTTGGTTGAAGAGCCAGAACCCGAGCAAGAAGGTAGCTCTGTAAGTATTAGCACTGGGAAAAAGAAAGGGATTATCGGTGTCTATAGCCTGTCAAAAGGGATGCCGATGAAAGTCGAAAATTTTAAAGACCATAATGCAACTTTCTCCGAGGCAGTAACTTACCAGGACTGGAAGTTCGTTTTCTCGGAAGAGTCCGCTGGTGCAGCAACTACTGAGCAAAAGCCACAATCTGACACGCCATCATCAAATTCCCCGTTTGGATCACAATCCGGGTCACAGTCATCTTCTCAATCTAATGGGTTTTCACCTAACGCTTCATCCACACCCTCACCACCCTCACAAACTAATCAAAGCCCATTTAATTAATAATGACGTAGAATGTTATTCGTGTTTTTTCTGTGAGTTTCGTTTTTTACGTTTGCTATGAATATTCTGGATAAAGTTTTTCAATGGATTTTCCGATTGGGTTATCCGCTGATGTGCTCAGTTTGGCGCTGGGTAGGTTTTATGTCACATATTGTTCATGCCGCAGTTTGGTTTGATGGAAAGGTGCTATTGGTCAAAAATTCTTACCGGAGTCAGTATAGTTTGCCCGGCGGTGACAAACATAAAAAAGAAACATCGGCGTGTGCCGCAAGTAGAGAGCTGCGCGAAGAAACCGGTGTCAACGTTTCGCATACACAACTTACTTGTGTATTAAAGCTGAATGAAGATGAAGCGTGGCGTAGCGCTCCCAAGCGCAATGAAATTTTTGAGTGCCGACTTGAGAAGAAACCAAATATTAAAGTTGATAACCGAGAGGTTATACATGCGGATTTCTACACCCTCGATGCAGCTTTATCTCTACCGTTACCAGAGGTTACACGTACCTATTTGTGCCTTCAATCAAGAAAAAGATAGGACTTAAGAATCGCAATGCTAGCCCTTTCCGATACAAATTTCACGGCGATCTGTTATTTACTTGATATTTGTCTGCGCCCAGTGTACAAGGTCTTGTTCACTCATGGCACCTGCTTGCCGTGCTATTTCTTGTCCATTTTTAAACAACACTAAAGTTGGAATGCTGCGGATGTTGTAGCGTGCGGCGAGCCCTTGTTGTTCTTCGGTGTTGATCTTGACTAGGCGTGTATTGGGTTCCAATGTGGTGGCCGCTTTAGCAAAAGCTGGGGCCATCATTTTGCAAGGGCCACACCAGGGTGCCCAAAAATCGACGAATATCGGAATGCCGCTGTTCGAAATATGTAAATTGAAGCTGTTTTCAGTCAGTTCGATAGGTTGGGCTGTAAATAATGCTTGGTGGCAGCCACCACACTTAGGAGCGGCGTCTAGTCGATCCTCTGGGACGCGATTCGTTGCGTGGCACTGTGGGCATACAATATGTAAAGACATGGTGTTGTTATTCCTCGTTTATTTCTAGTTTTTTTAAGCGGTTACGTAACAACGCGATTTCTTCTGTCATGTCAGCAACGAGACCTGCTAATTCTGGGTTACATTCAAAATCCCTTTCCACGGCTAAAATCTTTTTCGTGCGTATAAAGCTGTAGCTATCAAAAATCCATTTTTCTGGGTCTTCGTCGAACTTTTCATTGAGTAATACGCCGCATTGAACATGTTCAATAATCCATTCATGACTGACTTGGCAGCTTCTTGCCAGTTCTTTCAGGTCGAGTTTTGCATCTTCCAGTGAGATGCTATCGATTTCATATGACATGGCTTAAGCTCCCAAGTTTTGGCGTGGATTAAAGGCGAATTCTTTCGCCATGGTTTGATAAAATTCACGTTGCTTTTGTGTGGTGGCAGGTGGGGTTGCAATTTCCAGTACTAAATATATATCACCGGGTGATTTAGCCGGAATGCCACGTCCTTTCAAGCGTAATTTGCCGCCTGATTTTGCATTTTCAGGAACACGCACTTCAACCACTCCGTCGGGAACTGGCACTTTAATCATCGCGCCCAGTGCGGCTTCCCACGGTGCGATAGGTAGGTTGGCGTAGATATCCTTCTTTTCAATGCGATAGCGATTGTGTGGTTTAAAATGCACTTCAAGAAACAAATCGCCCGCTGACTCCCCTCCTGCACCAGGTCCACCTTGTCCTGTCAGCCGAATCACTTGATCCGAATATATGCCTTTGGGGATGCGAACATTCAGGGTGTGTTCGGTTAATATGGCATGTCCTTGGTTGTCCAGCTTAGGCATGCGTAGCGTTAGGCTACGGCTGGCGCCTTTGTAGGTATCATCTAAATCGAGCATAATCTTGGCGTGATGATCTTGACCACGCATACGATGGTGTGTCTGTTTGGAACCTGCGCCCATTTGTTTACCAAATAATTCAGAGAAGAAATCGCTAAAATTAGCGCTCTGCGTGCTGTTAGTACCTCGCCCGCTAAACTCAAATCCCGTATCCCAATCCGGCGGTGGCTGAAAATCACTGCCTGCTTGGTAGCTACGTCCTTGTCCTAATTGATCATAAGCCGCACGTTTTTCTGTGTCGGAAAGCACCGCATAAGCCTCATTGACTTCTTGCATCTTTTGTTCGGCGTTCGCTGCTTTGGAAACATCGGGATGGTACTTACGTGCTAAGCGTCGAAATGCTTTTTTAATTTCTTCCGCAGTGGCATTGCGTGAAACATCTAATGTCTTGTAATAGTCTTTGAATTCCAAGTAAATCCTCCTTGTTTTTCACGCGTATAACATAAATGATATCATTCTGACAGTTAGTTATTCTCAGAAAATTCTTAAGGTATAAATATAAATGAATAGAATACTTAAACCAATTGTCGCTCTTTTAATGTTCCTTGTCGTATTATTTTTTATTGCGACCATTTTAACCATTGCCACAGATTTACCTAGTTGGGTGAGTGTGACTTTAGCGTTGGTGAGTGCTGTATTGGTGGGGTGGTATTCATGGAAATTAGTTGCGGGAGAAAAAATAGGTGTTGGTGTATCGGTAATTTGTGGCGCATTAATGTTGGGCGGGTTAGGTTTTATCATCGGTTTTTTAGGGCCAATGATAGTCGCGAAAGATACCAGCCAGGGGCCATTGGTTGGTGTGTTTATTGCTGTGCCATTAGGTGTGATACTGGGGTCGGTCGGTGGTTATTTTATTGCATCCAAGCAGCCGCGTACGAGTGTGAGTGACTAAAAAATAATTCAATGTTATGTAAACGAGTGGTTTATTAAGTCGAGGTTTAATTCTTCGGGCAGGAGAAAGAGTATACTTTTATTATGGTGGATAGCTCGGCACAACTTTTGTTGTGTCAGAAATTAAGGCATTGGGTCGATCGTAATGTGAGTTGCTTGAAATTCAGGAATTTTCAATATTTGATATTCAAGATTTGGGTGTGGTTAGGAAGATCCTGTTAGGTTCAACTGATTTGGTTAAATATTGGAACAGCACACCGGATAGTTATCATGGCCTTTATCTTAAAGATAAGGCTAGCAGAAGAGCCGTTGTTTTACTTCACCTGAAGCCGGATGTCTGGAAGTCTCTTTTTTAGCAATCCAAGCCATAAGTGGAGCCGGGAACATCGACATTAACTGATTTTAATGAAAAAAATCTGACGTTGAATAGTATTTGAATCATTAAAACTAGTTTATATTTACCGACAACTGACAGGCAATTTTTCAGATTAGTGTTTTTGTTGTTGCTACTTTGGCGGGCCCTGATGAAATAACACATGGTATTGCGTGGGTTTATCTATATTTGGCTGCGGTTTTTTGAGAAAAAGTTAAATCTGTTCACTAATGACAAATAACCAGGGTTTCTATTGGTAAGATGATGCGGTACAAATGGACCACAGAAGTGTTTGTATCGTTGAAACCAAACGGTTCCACGGATTAAGACGTGTTCCGTTACCGGGGATACAGAAAGTATCGACTCAGACTCTGATGGCTGGAATAGTCCAAAACATTGAGCAAGCCGTCAACCATTTTCATGTGTTTATTGGCTTTTGAGAAAATACATGTTTCTCCGAGAAAAAATAATACAAGCACAAATTATTTTAGATACGCCTTAGAATTTTGCTACCAGAAGCAAGTTTCACCTTAATGGCTTGTTTTTCCAGCAGGCCGTTAGAGCTAATGCACCTTACTTAGTGACAATAAGGGAAGTTACAAAGCGTCGCTCTGCGAACATTTGGACTTCATTTGTATTCAAAAGTTAATCTAGTTCCTTCCTTGTGATGCGTACTTCGAGTACTCTTTTTTAAATAAGATCCATCCCTGAAATTTCCGCTGAATTTTCAGGATTGTTTGATTTTTTGCGGTAAACCCCTCTCGGCTTGCAGGGGTTTCTGGTTTGCCTCGTCTTGGTTTTATTCAGGCTTAATATTTGACGCCTGCTGACCTTTTGGGCCATCTGTCACGTCGAAAGTGACACGTTGTAATTCTTTTAACGATTTGAAGCCGTCGCTATTGATCGCAGAGAAGTGTGCAAATAAATCTTCACCGCCACCGTCTGGAGTAATAAAGCCAAAACCTTTTGCGTCATTAAACCATTTTACAATACCTGCTGCCATGTTATTCCCTTAATAATTAACTTTCACTTACGGTGATCCGTATGTGGCCACATCAAATGTCAAGGGAAAAGGGTCAGCCAGAGGCATAGCTTTAAGCTTGAATTTAAAAGGCTTGGTAATGGTACATCCAATCTGAGATAAATTCCATTGTTTTTATTGGTATTGCCAAGTTTTTTTGCATGATGTTCTCAACAAGTAAAAGGTGTTTATTTATTATTTAGCATCAATCTACGATCGATTTCGGTAAAAGTCATGGCATTTACGCGGTAGACTTAAAAAAAACTGCATGTGGAGCGCGCTTATTAACCAAGGCCGGCCTCAGTTAGTAATACCGATATTACCGGATTCTGTAAATATAATTAAATCAGCAGTAAATTCATATTGAAATAAGGATCTTTGAATCAAGTTAGGTTACATTGTTATTTTAGTAAGTGGCTTAACGGACAGAAGGTGATGAGAATGAAGAGTCAAAATGGAAAACGTATTTGAATTAAAGAAAACTGTTGGAAAAGGTGAAGGGATTTTTGCAACAAAATTTATTAAAGCCGGTGAAACCTTAATAGTCGGAAAAGTCGAGAAGAAACTGGACAAGAATCACTCTCAAGTCTTACAAGTAGTAGAAAAAAGCATGTGTTTCGTGCAGGATTAATAACTAAATTAATCATTCATGCAGCCCTGGTCGTGGAGTTAGACTTGATGAAACGGTGACTTATGATTTTTCGGTCATGAGAGATATCAATATTAACGAAGAATGAACTTCGATAATACGATGAGAAATTAAGGTGTTGATTATTTCCCTAAGCATTACATATGTAGCTTCTTACCTGTTTGCAAAAAAAACACATATTTACCAGAACCTGAACGAGAAGCCCACTTGATCAAAGTCCCAATTCCCCAAGTGCTCCATATTACCAAGTAAGGATCTTCATTAGAAGATAGAATTTTCCAGTTATTTGGGTACCTCCGAAAAATTTGAATTTCTAAGCAGGATAAGGTGAGAACAAAAAATATTGACGAAGCATCTAACTGATATGTAATGAAATATCTTTTGTGAGTAACGTAGTGTTGTGACGAAACATGGGTTTTCAGAGAGTTTTATATTTCCTGACAATTTTGGTTTGGTTTGGTAGGGTGTAATCGATATTGTGCCGAATAAAGCGAGTTGTCGCAGGTATAAACAACTTACTACCTATCTTGTATTTTAGAGCAATTTAAAGGCATTATATGGGCATAAGATTCTGCCTTTTTTATTAAACTGCTTATTGTACAACCGTCCAAATAATTCGCAAATAAAGTGCTTCTTAGCGCAGTAACATCGTTGGAATTGTGGCTGAACGCAACAGATCGGCGGTCTTGCTACCGAACAGCAGGCTGCGTAGCGGTGAGTGAGCGTAGGCGCCCATGATGAGTATGTCGATATTTTGTTCTTGAACGGTCTTGGCGATGACTCTTTCTGCATCACCTGGTACCAGTAAAGCGGGCGCTTCAAAGCCAGCTGTCTCCAATGTTGTTTTAGCCCATTGAAGTTGCTTGGGTGCTTCTTTGCTGTTTTTGCCAGACATTAGCAAATGGATAGGCAAACCGCGAAATAGTTGGCTTTCTGCAACCATTTTGACACCGCGCCGAGTGACGATACTGCCATCGAAGGCAATCATAATCCGGCGAGGCTCCTTGAATCCTTCGGTGATGGTCAGTATGGGTTTGTGTAGAGTACGCACGACCCGCTCAACGTTGCGTCCCAAGTCTCGGTGAGTGATCTCTGCCGACTCACCGCGTCGACCGAGTACGAACAGACGCACGCCTTTTTGTTGCTCGACTAATGTTTCCTCTAGTGTTCCATGGCGTTGCCGAATGTCGGGAGACTCGATCCCTGTTTCCTTGGCACGCTCGCGCAGCCGGTTAAGGAAGACCCGGCCTTGCTCGCGTGCTGCCTTGCTGCGCGACTCGTCTTCATTGGAGAGTTCAGCTAGTAGCGTTTCTTGAGCATCAACACCAATAGCGCCACTGTGGTCACTACTGATTGCAATCTCGGCATGCCGATCAATAATGTGTAGAAATTCTAGTGGAGAATGCATGCGTTGCGCTGCCCAGGCCGCGTAGTCCGCAATGTAGTCCGCGAAGTGCGATTGATCGACGCAGGCCATTACTTTGTTAACTATTCTCATATTTTTTTCTTAGTGTCCCATCAGTTTCTTGATCGCATCCGGTTTGTCATGCACAGCAAAATTGTCTACCATAGTGGCACTGGCTTCATTGAGGCCGATTACCTCGACTTCAGCGCCTTCACGTCGGAATTTTACGACCACTTTGTCCAGCGCACTCACTGCCGTAACATCCCAGAAATGCGCGCGGCTGACATCAATGTGCACTTTCTCAATCACTTCTTTGAAATCAAAGGAGCCGATGAAACGGTCTGCGGAGGCAAAAAACACTTGACCAATAACGCGGTAGGAACGCACACGTCCTTCGTCCTCAGACTTCGAACCAACGTGTAGCACCATGCCGACTTTGTGCGCGAAGAAAAAACCGGAAAGCAGTACGCCGACCAGCACGCCTTTGGCCAAATCGTGTGTTGCCACGACAACAACTACTGTGGCGATCATTACGATATTAGAGCTTCTAGGATGTTCGCGCAGATTGCGGAACGAAGCCCAATTAAAGGTGCCAATGGATACCATAATCATCACGGCAACCAATGCGGCCATTGGAATAAGCGCTACCCAGTCACCAATGAATACCACCATCAGCAATAGAAAAATACCTGCCGCAAGGGTAGATAGCCGCCCACGACCACCTGATTTTACATTGATGACCGATTGACCGATCATCGCGCAGCCCGCCATGCCGCCCAGAAAACCTGAAGCAATGTTGGCAATACCTTGTCCCACGCTCTCTCGGTTTTTGTTGCTAGAGGAGTCGGTAAGCTCATCAACGATAGAGGCTGTCATCATTGACTCCAACAAGCCCACGACCGCTAAAGTGGCTGAGACAGGCAGGATGATGTTGAGTGTTTCCCAGTTTAGCGGCACATCCGGCAGTAGAAATATGGGTAAACTGTCAGGCAGATTGCCCATATCTCCCACGGTGCGTATGTCGAGATTGAGGCCGATTGCCGTAACAGTCAGTAAGACAATAGCGACAAGCGGCGATGGAATAGCTTTGGTTATGTATGGAAAAAGGTAAATGATCGCCAAGCCAGCGATGACCATCGCGTAGACCTTCCAAGTGACATTAATCAGTTCTGGTAGCTGTGCCATGAAAATCAGGATAGCCAACGCATTGACGAAGCCCGTAATGACGGAGCGTGATACGAAGCGCATCAAAGTGCCGAGGCGAAGCCAGCCAGCAAGAATCTGCAGTACGCCGGTGAGCACGGTGGCGGCCAATAAATATTGTAGCCCGTGTTCTTTAACCAGCAACACCATGACCAGTGCCATCGCGCCTGTGGCAGCAGAAATCATGCCTGGACGACCACCGGTAAATGCGATCACAGTGGCAATGCAGAATGAAGCATAAAGTCCCACTTTAGGGTCAACTCCGGCAATGATCGAGAAAGCAATTGCTTCAGGAATCAAGGCCAGTGCGACTACGAGACCCGCAAGCGAATCATTTCGAATGTTGGAAAGCCAGTCTTGGTGAAACGATTTCATGTTTTATATTCCGTTATTGATACCAGCCATGGTGGCGGTAATTGGGCAAAAGCATAAACACAGAACCGTTTCCCCAACTAGTGAAGTAGAAAGGAGCCCGGGAATCTGGGGAAAGGATTATGCAATTTTTTTGGTGTAAAACCCTGTGCAAACGATTGTTCTTTAAACACAGAGAGGTAGTGAGGGATGCGTCTTACAAGTGAGGTGCTCCGTTTACATCTTGCTGGGGTGATTGATTCTTAACGACGCGAATTATACCATGTCAAGTTGCTGTTATGTATAAATATTTGATGTCAGGCATCTGTTACGGAATCGTTGGACTTATGTCACAGTCCATCGAATTATTTTCGTGATTTCTTTGTTACATAAAGCAACGATAGAGAGTATTTGAGACCTTTGCACGGCAAACCCCCATCAAAAATGCATTCTGTAGTAAAATTTAGCTTTTAATCAGTATGTTAAATGTAAGTTATGAGTTTCTCTGATTTTGATGTCATTCGCCGCACCCGTAAAGGCAACTTTCTGAATCAAGTTGACCATTTAATCGATTGGAAGCCCATCGAAAAATCCATTAACCAACATTATTCTCCTAAATCTGATGTAACAGGCCGCCCAGCCTATCCTGGACTATTGTTATTCAAAATGTTACTGGTTGGTGTCTGGCATGGAGGTCTCAGCGACGAAGCG
>JAJFJG010000194.1 GCA_021774265.1 Nitrosomonas sp. | reverse complement strand
CTTCTTACTTCAGCAATAATATCCATACTTAACACTCCAGAGTTCTCCGACAAAATGTCGGATATTAATCAATCTGGGGTGGAAACTTTTCAACGCTGTTTTCCCCAGAACTCTGGTAAGTTTTGCACGCTGATTAACAGCTTTGAGGAAACAGACCCTAACCGCAATTTATTCGTAATGACTTCTGCATGAACATAGGGAAACTCAATGGGCTCAATCAATGAGTTCAGAACTACCATCCGACATGCCCCTACCTACCCTAGCTTGTGCGACCGCCTGCAATACAAAAGACCGCTCTTCTTTTGACAATTTACTTATGTCCTTAACAACATTGAAAAACTGATTCATATCTCCATTTTGTTGCTCAAGTAACACCTGAAACGCAGGTAACAATTGCGTATAGATAGCAACTGTTGCCAAACGCGCGTTATTTGGCTGCTGCTTAAACCACGTTTCATAGCGGTTAAACTCAGGTTGAATGGCTTTTATTTGTAGGTATACTTCACGTAAATCATCAAAAATTTGTGCTTTTGCGATACGTTTTTCGACATCGCTTATGTCTAAGCTGAAAACAACCTGTAATCGCTTACGATAGTCGAGCACTAATTCAGTAAACACAGTTTCCATTTCATGCCTTGCATTAAACTCAATTTGTTCAGAGACCGAACCGTTACTTTTAAACCAACGTGTAACGCCTTCATGCTCAACGGCTGTTGCAAAAGACTCATTGAAAACCGTATCACCGGGCACATAAACAACCTGGTGGGCTAGCTCATGAAAAATCAAACGAGCAAGATCCGTTTCAGGAGAACCAATAAAAGTATTGAGTATCGGATCATTAAACCAACCTAACGTGGAATAAGCACGAATTCCCCCGACATAAGTGTCGTAGCCTTCATCTTTAAGTTTTTCTGCATAACTTTCTGCTTTAGCTTGAGAAAAGAAACCACGGTAGCCAACACAACCCGCTTTTATAAAACACCATTTTTTTAGCTCGACAGAAAGTTCAGGAGAAGCAAACACATTCCAAACCGCATAAGGTCGTTGCAAATCTGCATAACTAGTATAACTTTTATTATCTGGAAGCTTTAGCTCGCGGCTCGCAAAGTCCCGCAAAATAACTACTCTAGCAAGTGAATTTCTCAGTTGATGGTCTACGTCTGGGTCGGCGATAATTGTACTAATCGGTTTAGATCGATGCAAAAGATCCATATGACCACCAACAGCCTGAGCGTAGTAAGTCAGGTTAACGCAGCCGGTAAACCAGACTACTTGGCAAATTACTAAAAGCCATTTTAATGGCTGTGCGCTTAAACTTAACATGTGGGCGTAAACTCTATTTTGTAAAGTAATTGGACATCAGACAAATTAATTCAGGATAATGCTTGCTTATATTATAAAAAAACTATTGAAAAATTAGATTCACCATTTATATACAAAAGAAGAAATCCCATGCCTAGAAATAATGAATTAACCTGCTACTTATTGACGGCTTCTGCGGTACTCTATTGAATTGCTTGATCGTGACAACAAGGATATTAAAACTAGACCTACGAACCGGTCGGCCAGTTGTATTACTACGACAAGAAAGGTAACCTAAATACCAACCAACCCATCAACCGGCACATCCGTCGCAGTTAAGCGTTTAGTTTACTTACTAGCGCCATTATTGATCATAAACTCAAAAAAATCGTCAACGAACAATGGGCCTAAAATAAAATTATTGGCAGAGCCTGAGCCATATATTTATGATATGCAAGAATTCGATAAAAAATGAGGTTTGTCTCCTCAATTGAAAAAAACTTAGCCTACGACAAGTCTACGGGATTTCCTCTCTCCAAAAATGACTTGAGTTCATCTGAAACCCGCTCATCGGCCGCAACCCTCTCCCAAAAATCAAATGCCATTTCTTTTACTTCCTGACGAGCATCTTCTTTAAGTTTTAAATCGTCAGTTTTTGATGGTACAAAACTAAAGGGAATCACTTCACCGCTCCGTGGCGCAAAACCCATAGTACACATGTCATAAATAGGTAATAAGCTAAAAACACTGCCATCTATAGCTAGACTTAAGTTACCTAAATGCATATCAGTATTATTAATAAGGCGCCCAAAAACCCATAAACACGTCACATCAAAAACATGTTGCCAACTAATCAATTTCTTTTAAAGTAAAGCATCTATCACTTGCATCCAATGACTACCCAACCCAATAAACTCAGCATCAATTAATTGCAATGAAATCATTGACATTAGCCCATATACACCCGTTCGATCAAAACGACGTGGCTCTAAAAAAGTCGGTCGCCTATTTCAAGAAGCCTTGTCTCTGCTGCGGGAAAATCTTTGCTATGTATCGTTTCTGTTACATGAAATTCCGTTATCAAGATATCACGCCACCGTCGAGCAACAGCATCATTGCCTTTAGGGAAAACTTAACAATGACATGCGACGAGATATCGTTGCAAAAAGTAGTAAATTTTGGTTGTTCGCCGCCGGCAGAAGAACCTGGAATAATGCCGCTCATGACGTTATCAGCGAGTGCCGGATAATCTACTTTAGTGCTAGTGGTTGGTTTACGCCTAACACGCAAATGTGCAAGTTGACAAAATTTGAAGTTTCCTGGAAGATCATCGCCATTAGAGACTAAATAACGCCCTATGTGATTTGAATTCCAATGCCTTGTATCTGATGGAAAATCATTTGATTGGGAAGCAATCTTGGACGCAATCTGCCGTCCAAGAAACCCCCGAGGCCCCAAGTCACTCAGAAAAAAAGCAAGTCATCATAAAGACCATTGCCACGTTCACCAGCTAAAACAGAAGGCGCGCCCGTTAATGGACTCACAAAAACCACCATGTACCAACGGGCGTATAACTGCTATAGCTACGTTATTCCCATGTGGATCAACCATATACAGTGGCAGCTTATCATCCCCGCCAAAAGCATTGCACGTCAATGCATACCTCAGTGTTCGTCCACTTGGCAATTTAACAATACTGTCACCCATATCCCTTAATTGATACGACACAGCTGTTTGACTCAAACCAGTTGCGGCCTGTATCTGTTTTGATGAGCAACCCCTCGCCCCAAGAACTCTCTAATAGATAATGACATAACGACTAAGATAACGACTAATATTTATTAGTGGAAACGAAGCGGTTTTAAGTGCTAAAAACTTAAACGGTAAATCAATCTCACAAACGAACAATATTCACCTCCCTGCCAAAAACCGCCTGAACAATCGACACTATATGATCGTGATGACTTAAAAAGATAATTTGGGTTTTTTCTGATAGATTTACCAAGGCTTTAAGCCCTGCTTTAACGCGCGCATCGTCAAAATTAATAAATAAATCGTCCAAAATAAAAGGCAATGATTGCGACTGTTCAAAATGCAACTCGAGCGCAGCGAGTCTGAGTGCGAGATAGAGCTGATCACGGGTGCCGTCGCTCATGCCGGAAATATTGACGGTTTTTCCATTATCCCGCTGACCTTTTAGCGTCAATGGCTGCTCGTCAAAATCAACCACGAGCTTTTGGAATGAACCCAGTGTAAGTCCCTCAAAAAGTTGGCTTGTACGTGTCAGCATGGGGCCTTGTTTTGTTTCGCGGTAGCGATTAATCGCCCATTGTAATAATTTACTGGCGGTAGAAACCTTGATATATCGTGCGGTGACATCAGCCATTTTGGCCAATGCATCTTGTCGCATTGATTCTGCTCGCATGGCATCGTCTTGTCCGGCTATTTCTGAAAATGCGGATTTTGCTGTAGCAAGATCAGCTGACAAGGTGTTTTGCTGCTGCTGTATGTCCTGTTGTTTCTGCTCTAATATTTCTTGGTTTGTTTTTATTTCTGCGATGTTTGTCGCCTCATATTCTGTCATGAGCTGGGCGTGCGTTAGGCCATCGCCTTTTTCCTCAAGTTCTTTATTAAGCGTCACAATGGCTTCATTTAAATTTTGACATTCATTTGAACGCTTAATGACATTTTGAAGCGCTTCATTTGAATTAACTTTTGCAAGCTTCCAGAGCGATTGAATCTCATATGTCGCTTTATCAACTTTAATCGAAATCTCGTCCTGTTTTTGTTCTGAGACAATTTGTTCTTGTTTAAGCCTATTTTTCTCCTTTTGATCTGACTTTGCTCTCTCTAAACGATCGACCAACTCTTTTACTATGTCTGACGATGACAACCCATCCAACTCAGGCGCAAGATTTGCCTTGAGCACAGTGGCTTCTTTCTCGAAATTATCGAGATCCATTTGCATGGGTTTAATGTGCCTTTCTCGCAGCTCGTCGATATCGTTTAATGTATTGTCCATTTCATTAAATAAACTGAGCATGCCCTCGACGACGCTAATTTCTGACTCGCGCTGAATACCTGCCAACTCAAGGGCCTCTTGCCAAGCTGATCGCCATTGCGTCATTTCATACTGAGCCGTCGTCGCATTTCCTTTTAGCACCATCATCGCAGCAATAGCCGTTTCACGATGCTTAGTTAACTCATCCCACCGTGCCTGCCTATGTACAACACGCTCTTTTGCATCTGCAGCCATAATAATAAGTGTAGATAAAGACATCGTCTCATCCGCGTTAACTTTATCCACCTTAAAATAGCTTAACAAAGCTTCTTTGGCCTCTTCCACTTCACGTTGCCACCGCGTCAATAATTGACGTGTTTCCTCGACATTATTTGATGCAACGATGACCTTTTCTCTTGCATGTAGCCATTGATTTATTTCAAGTAATGGTATTGATGGAAACCGCATTTCTTTAATAGTTGCCATCCATTCTTGCTTAACCGTTAGCAATTCTGCCTGACTCACCTCTAATCTCTCCTGATACCTTTTATGTTGTTGCTGCAATTTCTCAAGATGATGTAACTCTGACAACAACACACTGGCTTCTTGCGCCTTATCATAGCGGTTGTCTGCGTTTAAGTCGGCATCATTAACTTTGTCCTCATAAATAGCCGCCATTTCCTGCAAAGAGGCTTTTCCGGTTTTTATAGACACCCAAACAGCGTCACGTGTTTCACGTGAAACCCTGACCTCCTCGGAGGTTACAGTCTGGTGCGCTTTACGGTATTGTGTAATCTCGAATTCTTTTGCCAGAATCATTTCAGCATTTTCTTCGAGCTTCATTGTTAATTGACCGACCATCGATTCGCTATGAGTAAAACGTTTGTGAAAACTCGCAATCGTTGTGACGGCTGGTAATGCAAGGTTACTTAATTCATCAACATCTAAATTCCACCGCCCAAGACCCGCTTGTTCAGTTTTTAACACGTTGTTCGCCTTAATCAGCTGCTCTTCAAGCTGCTTTGTACGCGAATTAATATCGCCCAGATTTTGCGCCGTACTAAGTGCAGCACGAAGCTCAGCCGAAACCGTTGTGGCCGGCAGCGAAGCAATTTGATCGTGCAGTAATTTAATCTCTCTGGCTTTATCATCAACAGACTGTTTTGACGAGAGAAAGTTATGATGCAACGTATCATAACGCTTTAATAATGACGCAAGCTTAGTTCTAACGGATAATGTGGGTAAATGCTTGGATAATATATGTTCATCTTCCACTGACCAGTCTAACTGTCGCAATAATTTTTTTACCTGCTTTTGGTGACTTTTAACTGCCTCTTGTTGTTTGATGATGTCTGTTTGATACTTACGAATGAGCGACTGTTGCTCTGCTAGCGTTTGAATCTCAGTTACAAACTTAAGCAAATTGTTGTCAGGCTGAATATAGGTCAAGCGATTTTGAATGTTTTGCGCGTGACCCTTATATACTCCATATTCATGCTGAGCGTTCGCGAGTGTTTGTACTGTTTTATTAAATTGCTTCTCGGTATCGACTGGCAAAATAATGGTACCACCCAACCTTCCCAAGGCTGATTCTTTTTCTTGCAGCGCTTCTAATAAACCGGCAACGCGCCGAACTCTTTCAAGGCGATTACGCTGCACGGCCAAATTTTTATAGTCTGCTCTGGATTGATCCAACGCATCTTCCAATTGTTGCACACGCGCTTGTACCTCCACCCAGTCCTTGGTTTTAACCGTCACGCGCTTTAATTCAGCCTTTGCTTCATTAAACTCGTCCAGCGCCGCATAATAGGCGCGATCTTTTGATTTACGTTCCGACCAAAGCTTATCAGCTTCGATTTCCAAAGCTGCGCGCGCCGCACCCAAGCCCTCAATCCCCGCTGCAGCTTGGAAAAGTATTTGGCCGATATCGCTAGATTCATTAAGTATTTCATTACCACCCGTTACAAGCTTATCGTGGTTTAAACCAAACATCTGATCAAAATAGCCACGATCTGTTACGCCTAGAAACGAATGCAATGCCTCATTTGAAAGTGACTTGCCTTGTATATCAAACAGCGATTGTTTGGTAGCCTTCGTACGCTGAAACTCTAGTGAATTTGTTTCTTGCTGAATGAGTGCACCCAATTTCATGTCGGGATATTCGTGTAAAAAATTATAAGCAGAGCGGTTTTCTACCCCAAAGAACAAGTCTAAAATAGCGCTACGAATGGTAGATTTTCCCGCTTCATTCGGCCCTATAATTAAATGAAAGTCTTGATTTGATTGGGGCAGGAAAATAGAACGGTCGGTAAATTTTCCATAACGCAATAAATCAAGTCGATTAATCCGCATATGCGCTAACCCTGGTCCGTTTTAGACAGATAATCGACTAATTCAGAAGATGCAGATGTTATTAAAGGTGCCAGCTCACCATTGCGGATATCCTTAAATACGCCTACTTCCGACAACAACTCCGGCGGCATTTTCCCAACCATCTGCTGCAGTTCTTTTTCTAGGTCTTTCAATAGTAAGGCGTCATGTGGCGCCTCTTCTAACAATACTTGCAAATCAGCGATAGCATCCGAACGCGCTTTAATCTCTGCCGAAGTCAGTAGAGATTGGGTTTTATTAACAACCTTTTCAACCCAGAGCTGGCCAACACCTATTGCCGCAGCCTGGCCAAGAACTTCCGCATGTAAATGAGCAGCCATACCAAACAATTCTCCAAACACCGCGGTCTTTCCCACCAAATTAACACGCGCCATCTTTGGCTTATTGTCTTGATTATCGGAGATTAAACGTTCAAAATTCTGGCCAATTAATCGTACAGCATCATTGATATTTACCGCATCACTCACATCAACATCAACCACATGCCATCGCAAAACATCAGTCATTAATCGTTCAACAGACAACACACCGGTATCATCTACGCTCACCATCACCGCGCCCTTAGCGCCTGTTTCACGAATATGGCGACCTTGCAAATTGCCAGGGAACACAATCCAGCAGGGAGCTTGTTGTATCACGGTATATTCGTGAACATGGCCTAATGCCCAATAGTCATATCCTTTCGCCGATAATTCCGCAATTGAACAAGGCGCATAATTCGCATGTTTTGAATTACCTTCGAGAGCGGTATGCAGCACGCCAATATTGAGCCAACCGGCAACAGCGTCCGGGTAACTCGGCACCAAATTATCCGTAGTCGCTTTGTCTTTAAAACTACGGCCATGCAGTGCAACTTGATGGGCTTCAATGAGAAAGGTTGTAGTTTTGCGTGAATCAAATTGGTGAACATTCGACGGCAACACCAGTTTCTTGGTCATCTCACTTTCAGCGTCATGATTGCCAAGCAACAAGTAAACCGGAATACCAACTTTATTTAATCGGCCCATTTCATGGCAGAAATGTAAACCTGTGTTGTAATCTTTCCATGACCCATCATACAAATCACCCGCAATAATCACAAAATCAACGATTTCTTCAATTGCGACATCGACTAGATTGGTAAATGCGTCACGTGTTGCGGCGCGTAAAAGATCAACGGGAACGCCAGGATAGGATGCTAACCCTGTGAGTGGACTGTCTAGATGAATATCTGCAGCGTGAATAAATTTCAATGGGTATTTTGAGTTAATTGACTGGTTCTCAGCTAAACGGTCAAACTATATTAAGAACCAGTCTAAAAAAATCATTCATCGTGTTGCTCTTATTATTCTCTATCAACTATTAATGATCCTGACCATGGTCGTCGTGCTTTTGTTCGTGCTTATGGTCGTCACTATGCTTATGCTTCATCATTTCCGCCATTTCATCTTCATCAATGAAGAGGTCATTATTAATATCTTTTTTATCAAACTTTTCACGATGGTGGTGTATAAACTCTTTTAAACTAATTTTCCCATCGTTATCAACATCCATTTTGGACATCTTATTACATTTGCAATGGGACTTATGGCCATCATTAGATTTCATCTCACCATGATCGCTATGCTCGTCACCGGCAGCATTCACCGATGTTGAGGCAATAAAAGCTGAAGCAATAACAATTGAAAATAAATTCTTTTTATTAAACATAATTATTCCCTAATACGAATTCAAAACACCAAAATGTTACAAAAAACTCTTATTAAAATGAGTACAATAGGAATTTCAATACTCGGAACAAATACTACGTAGCATAAGATAATTTTGCAATTATTATATTGGATATAAAGCAACTACCCATACTCGTAATCAGTAGACAACATCTGACGGCTTGAATCTTTCCGCAACTGTTTCCGGACCATGAAAAACAGATATTGTTATCTATGTTTTAATATAAGACAAAAATTACCCATTCTGATCAAATTGCCTCAGCTAGAAAATGAACTACTATGCCCTTCTTGCTCAAGAATACCCCAATTAAAATGTTTTACTCATGGTGCATGACTAGACACAGTGAATGGCGTATCTTGAACATGAAGAGTATATGTAGAAGCACTTTAAAAAAACTATGAGGCCATCTAATATGACAAAAAGAATATCAATGATTCTAAGGCATCTTTCGTGAGAGATTTATTCGTCACGGCTATTGTCTTTGGGATTTTACCTATGGTATTTAAAAACCCTCATTTTGGCGTTCTTTTATGGTCATGGATTGGCTATATGAACCCACACAGACTTGGGTGGGGGTTTGCCACGAGTTTTCCTTTTGCATTAG
>JAJFJG010000193.1 GCA_021774265.1 Nitrosomonas sp. | reverse complement strand
AACCGTTTCTTCTCCACGTATCGCTGCCAAGGCTATTTTGGCTTTGAATTCTAATGAATATTGTGCGCGTTTCTTGCTCATAGTTGTCTCTCTTTATTTATCTCATATCCGAGCTTAACAACTTGGCCAGTTTTGCGGCACCACTTCAGTATTTCCTGCGGGTTATTTCTTGGTGACGCAAATGCGTGTAGAAATCGCTTCTAGAATGCTAGTTTGCCAATACGTACTGATAGATCGTTTAATGTTGCAAGTCCCCAATTCCTTTTCTTTTTAATTGCCCAAAAACCTGGTCAGGGCTTCATTATTGTTTAAGATAACCTGCAAACTTAGTTTCACTCATCAGTTTTAGCGATTTTTCCTCCGTCATTGATAAATAATATATTTCTTCAAGACTCAGGTGTGTATAAGTACATTTGTAGCCTCTGCAAATTGTTTGGTAACTGTTTACTTTACACCCGAGACTTGTCTAAAACTACTGTGCATTTCTTCAGCCTCCTTTCAGAGGTTATGTACTTATTATACAAATTCAGGTTCTTTAAATAGAGGTGAATTCTTTATTTGTTCTTTCATTTAATCGGTTGAGGTTCTGCTAATTTATACAACAGGCAGGCAATACCGGTTTGGGTTCTCCTTTCGCAATCCAACGAATCAAATCCTTCCCGGAAAGCTGGCTATATCATAGTATTCTTTTTGAGGTTAAGTTATGCAAATTCTAAATGAAAGAAAGCCGTTACGATTGGTTAAGTCAACAGATAATTTAGAAGGCTCTAAGATAACGAGGTTCACGAAGACTATGGTCGCTTCAGAAAGGTACTATAAACAAGTTGAGCATTATGCTCAGCAGATTCGACGTACGAGTGATGTGGATGAAATTATCAATATTCTTGATGTCGTTTTATCTGAGACAAAGGGTCTGCAATTTACCGATGAAGTTAACGCCGCACAAGAGCAAGTTCAACATGCGGAGCAAAAAATTGAGTTACTGAAGGGTGAATTAGAACAGCTGAGAGAGTTGGTTCATACAGACCAAATGACGGGTGCCTTTAATCGTCGTGGTCTTGATGAGATATTTATTCGCGAAGCTGCTCGTGCTGACCGAAGTGGCGTATCGCTCTGTGTTGTAATGATTGATTTAGATAACTTTAAGCAGGTTAACGATAGCTTCGGACATCAGTTTGGAGATAGCGTGTTGATGCATTTAGTTGCCGTGGCTAAAGAAACATTGCGTCCGAGTGACATTATTTCTCGTTATGGTGGAGAAGAGTTTGCCGTTCTGTTGCCAGAAATTTGTCAGGAAAAAGCAATATCAGTTATTCATCGTTTACAGAATAATCTTGCGAAACAATCATTGCAATATTCTGAAAGTCAATCTGTGTTGGTTACTTTTAGTGCTGGTGTATCTGTACGAGGTTTTGGAGAGCACCAAAATTCAGTAATTAGTCGTGCGGATCAAGCGTTGTATACAGCAAAGCATGCCGGAAAAAATCGAGTGATACCTGCTTAAAATAAGCTCTTAAAGAAGTAACAATGATTTGTCTGTGTTGAGTAAATATAGTGGCAGGTATTCACCTCTCTGATGAGGTGATTTTTCGTTTGTGGCTAAGAAATTTCATCAGGCTTGTGTTTTCTGCAAGGTATTGATAATAAGTACTTTGGGAAAAATCAATATTCTTTCGATGAGCTATCCAATTATAAAAATCAAATAATTCTATTTGATTAGATCAAAAGTTAAAAAAACTAACTATCAATTAAATAGTTCGATATTTACTGTATTTGACGAATTATACGGAGGAAGGAATGGAGGAGATTTTTCTTGGAAGGCAGCCAATTCTTGATTGTGACCAGAATATAGTTGCCTATGAATTATTATTTAGAATAGGCCACACAACTGAATCGACTGTAGAGAATGATCTGTCAGCAACAGCAAATGTAATTGTTAATGCGTATGGTCAATTAGGCATTCAAAATGTGTTAGGTCAGCAGAGGGGCTTTATTAATGTTGATTCTGAATTACTAATGAGCGATGTAATTTGCTTGCTTCCTAGTAAGTATGTAGTGCTCGAAGTCATGGAGACGGTAAAAATCACAAGTGAGGTAGTTCAGCGTTGTATTGAATTGAAACAAATGGGTTATCAACTGGCTCTTGATGACGTCACGGATATTAATGATGGTGTTGAGTTGTTGTTGCCTGTTGTGAATTTAGTGAAAGTAGATGTACTCGGATTGGGGAAAGAAGCGATATCTAACCTGGTTAAGAAGTTGAGTCGTTGGCCGGTATTACTTTTAGCCGAGAAGGTGGAGAGTGATGAGCAGGCGAAATATTGCATGCAATTAGGTTTTCAGATGTTTCAGGGTTACTACTTCGCTAAGCCAGAAGTTATGACGGGAAAGCGCGCCGACCCAGCTAAGATGTCTTTGCTGAAATTGCTGACACTTGTAATGGGTGATAGTGATGCGGAAGAAATCGAGAAGGAACTCAAGCATCAGCCCGGTCTAAGCTATAACTTATTACGAATGGTAAATTCGGTGGCTTCGGGTCTGCCGAGAAAGATAAATTCTATCAAGCATGCCATCATGATACTGGGACAGAAGCAACTTCAACGATGGATACAGTTGCTGCTGTATTCCGCTGATAAATCAGGCGAGGGTATGTCAAATGCCTTGATGCAGACTGCAGCTACACGTGGAAAACTAATGGAGTTAATCGCTTTAGCTGATCGGCCGCATGATAAGAATCATCAGGATCGAGCATTTATGGTCGGTATCTTATCCTTATTAGATACGTTACTTGGTATTGAAATGCCTAATATCGTTGCCAAACTTGGCATACCAGAAGATATGAGCCAAGCGCTGCTGCTTCGAGAAGGACGTTTAGGTGATCAACTGCGTCTAATAGAAGCAAATGAAAAAAATGAGGCTGAAAAAGTTCAAATTATGTTGACTAACATGGGTTTTTTAAGTTTAGGTGAGTTTACAAATATTGAGTTGGAGGCCTTGAGCTGGACTAATCGTATTGGTGAAACTGCAAATTAATCAAATTTGACTATGAAAAAGTAAATTTTACTAAAAATAAGAGGTAACAGTTAACCTTTTCGAGCTAAAGAAAATAAGTTCTTGGACGATGAATACTCTCTAGTATTTGTTTCTTTAAGGAATAAGGAGAGGCCAGTGCCTAAAACAGAATGTAATAAAAAAAAGCTGTTTATTGCTCTAGCTGGAATTGTACTTATTTTTGTTGGTGTCCAATTTCAATGGCTCTTGAGTGAAAGTGGGTCAGTCATGCAAGTGTTGTCAATTTCAAGCAGTGTTGGACTGGTGTGGACATTGGTGCTGTTGTCAATAATTGAATATGATAAAAGTCAAGAAATACCGTTGCAAAGTGGGATGCAAGATAATTTGTCAAATGAACCAAAAGCTCTGGTATCAGATAGTATTTGCAATATAGAGGCAGACAAGTATTTTTGTAAAATCAAAGATGATTTGGGACAGGCCAATAAATTGGTTGGCGATGCAGTGAATAACCTTGTGATGAACTTTAACTATATTAGTAAGCTGACTAGTTCTCATCATAGCATGGTTCTAGCGATCGAAAAATTGGCTGTACCCGCAGATAATGAGCCAGTTATACAGCTACTAAAGCGACAGATGAAAATCGCAGAGAAAATTGAGCAAGAATTATCGGCTGCTGTGACTTCATTGCAATTTGGAGACTTAGTGACTCAACTGTTAAGTCATACAGCACATCAAATTGATGCGCTCAATATGTCTCTGCACCGAATTGATAGACAAAATTTTCATGGGCCTGACGGCAGGAGCCTAGATGAAATTCGCCAAGAGATTTCAAGTGCAGTCGTTTTAACCAAAAAAGAAAATAAAAATAAACCAGTAGTGCAGCAAGGTATGCGAGTAGGCGAAGTTGACTTATTTTAGTGAGATATAGATAAGGCTTTTAAAGTACGAGAATCAGTCCAGAAATAAGGAGACAGACAAGAGATGGCTAAAAAAATACTTGCGGTAGATGATTCTGCTTCAATTCGGCAAATGCTTACCTTTACACTAAAAGGTGCCGGCTACGATGTGATAGAGGCCGTAGACGGTCAAGATGCGCTCGATAAAGCAAACTCTCATAAAGTAAATCTAGTGTTAACGGATATTAATATGCCGCGTATGGATGGTTTGCAATTGCTCGAAATGTTGAGGAGATTATCCCACTATAAATCTGTTCCAATTTTGATGCTTACTACTGAATCTGGTGATGACATGAAAGCAAAGGGAAAAGAAGCTGGCGCAACAGGCTGGTTAGTAAAACCTTTTGACCCTAAAAGACTGTTAGAAGTTATTGGTAAGGTTATTGGTTGATACTTAGTTGTCGAAAGGTGAAAGTCTCATATAACAGAAAGACTTTATAGGACTTAATCTCAGGACTTGTAAGATATATTCTAAGGATTAGCTTACTTTTTCTGCTTTTACCTATCAATCAAAAAGGTTTTTGGGTGTTAGTTTGGCGCTAAATTTTGAAGCGGGATTGAATATGAGTAGTGATCTAGAACAATTTTATGAGGTTTTTTTTGAGGAATCCTCAGAATTGCTGGCAGAGATGGAGGCTTGTTTGCTTGGGTTGGATGTTAATTCTCCAGATATGGAAGATATGAATGCGATCTTTCGAGCTGCTCATTCTATTAAAGGTGGAGCGGGCACATTTGGTTTTACAGATATGACGGAGATGACGCACATGTTGGAGACGCTGCTAGATAAATTGCGTAAAGGTGAACTCGAAGTTCGTAGTGAGATGATAGACGCTTTTCTAAAGGCGGGAGATGTTATCAAAGATCAATTAGCAGGACATCGTGGAGATGGTGAGGCGGATCCAGCTGCTGCTGTTGCTGTGTGTGAAGAACTGAGTAAATTTTCAGAAGAAGTTTCTGGTGCGGCAGAAATGCCTGCTGTAGAAGTCAAAGTGAGTGCGGAAAGTGCGCCGCCAGTTGCTAAGTTAACAGAAGATAATGTGTCAATATCAACAACTGAGAGAACAGTTTTTCTCATAGAATTTCCAAATAGTGAATTAAATGAAAAGGTACGATCGAATTTACTTTCTAACTTAAGTGAGATGGGCCAACTTGAGAAGCTTGTATTTGGTGAAACTGAGTCGAGAAGTAAGTTGCGACTAATAACTGATTCAACAGAAGAAAATGTTTGGGAGGTGCTTGCATTTGTAGTGGATCCAACCAACCTGATAATAGAAATAGAAGCTCTAACAAAAGATAGCGCGAGTATGCAATTGTCAGCAGACAAATTAGCTGTTGGTGCCGACGAGTCCGAGCTAGAAGAGCCTTATGGATTTTTCCCTGATGCACCGGGTAACACAACTAAACCCTATGGTTTTTTCCCTGGATCACCTGCAGCACCTGCAGATACAAAAGACGATGAAGTTAAACCTGGGAATTGTAAAGTATCAATAAATAACAAAAATACATCTTCTGCTAGAGTCTCAACGAACTTCGCTGAAACATCCTCAATTCGCGTCAGTATCGAGAAAGTCGACCAGATGATCAATCTCGTTGGCGAATTGGTTATTACTCAAGCAATGTTAGCCCAAACAGCTTCAGAGGTTGATCCGGTTGTTTTTGAGAAATTGCTAAGCGGGTTGAACCAGCTTGAACGCAACACCAGAGATTTACAAGAGTCGGTTATGTCAATTCGCATGTTACCGATTAGTTTTGTTTTTAGTCGCTTCCCGCGCGTGGTACGTGATTTGGCGTCAAAACTCAATAAGCAAATTGAATTAAAACAAGTGGGCGAAGGTACTGAGCTGGATAAAGGATTGATTGAAAAAATCGCTGATCCGCTAACACACTTAATACGTAACAGTCTTGATCATGGTGTGGAAATGCCTGATGTGCGGATAGCTGCTGGCAAACCTGCTCAAGGTACCATTACGTTGCGTGCTTTTCATCAAGGCGGCAGTATTGTCATAGAGGTGGGTGACGATGGCGCAGGTCTCAATCGCGAAAAGATTCTTGCTAAAGCCAAAGAGCGGGGATTGCCAGTACATGACGGAATGCCGGACTCAGAAGTTTGGATGTTGATATTTGAAGCAGGTTTTTCAACAGCCGCCGTTGTGACAGATGTCTCTGGGCGTGGTGTCGGTATGGATGTTGTTAAACGTAATATTAGTGCAATGGGTGGTCGTGTAGAGATTGAGTCCGCGTTGGGTATAGGTACCCGAATTTCAGTTCGCTTGCCGCTAACACTGGCAATTTTAGATGGGTTGTCTGTCGGTGTCGGTGATCAAATGTTTATCGTGCCATTAACCTACATTATCGAATCACTGCAACCAACTGCAAAAGATATCAAATCAGTGAGTGGGCGTGGACGTGTGGTTCAGGTGCGCGGTGAATATTTGCCCGTAGTTGCATTGCACGAAGTCTTTAATCTGCGTCCAATCTCGGAAGAAATTCATGATGGTATTTTGGTCATTCTTGAGGCGGAAGGACACAAGGCAGCCATGTTAGTTGACACATTAATTGGTCAGCATCAAGTAGTCATTAAAAGTTTAGAGAGCAACTATCGCCGGGTGCAAGGTGTTTCAGGTGCCACCATAATGGGAGACGGTAAAGTCGCATTAATTCTAGACACTGCTGCGCTTGTGACATCCTCATATAAGGAGTCGGTGTGAAGACTACATTTGTCAACAAATAGTTCAATTCATATACAGGAAGGAGATTAAAAATGTCACAAGAGCAGGGGGTTGCTACGACTGAAATAGCAGGAAATATTACAGGACAGACTTTAAATGAATTTCTTACCTTCCAGTTAGGTAGTGAAGAATACGGTATGGACATCTTGAAAGTCCAAGAAATTAGAGGTTATGACTCAATTACGCAAATCGCCAATGCACCTGAATTTATCAAAGGAGTTGTTAATTTACGCGGAATCATCGTGCCGATTATCGATATGCGGATCAAATTTAAATTAGGAAACGCAGAATACGATCAATTTACAGTGGTCATTATTCTAAATGTATCGGGACGTGTTATGGGTATCGTGGTTGATGGCGTTTCAGATGTTATTAGTCTAGATATGGATCAAATGAGGGCAACACCTGAGTTTGGTTCTGTTATTGATACTGAGTACATCATGGGGTTAGGTACAGTAGAAGAACGTATGTTGATACTGATAGATATCGAGAAATTAATGGGCAGCACAGACATGGGGCTGATTGATCAAGTGGTCAATTGATGTTTGGTTTTTTTGGTGAGGGTTAAAGGAGATACGGATGTTTAACGATATGACAATTAAGTTGCGATTGATGCTTGTAATTGGCATGCTATCGGTTTTGTTGGTAGCGATAGGTGGTCTTGGTTTATATGGCATCAATCAGTCGAATGCTGGTTTGCAAGCGGTGTATGAAGATCGTACGGTGCCCGCAGTAGATTTAGGCACAATCAATGACCACTGGCAAGTCATTCGTATGAATGCAGTTGTTGCGGCTAACTTGAATGATGCTGCGATTGCCCAAGCACGTACAGCTAATACTGCTGAACGAGATGCTGAAATTGCCAAAATCTGGTCTGCTTTTATGACGACCACTTTGACTACTGAGGAAGCGGGTTTTGCAGAAGCTTATGTGCAAAGCGAGAAGATTTATGTTGAATCACGAGATCGCACCATGCAGTTAGCTAGTACTGGAGATTTTGAAGGTGCTAGAGCGAATGCGATGAGTGATGCTGGGCCAAAATTTGAAGCCCTTCATAAGAATGTATTTGATTTGATTACATTGCAAGGAAGGGTTGCTGCAGAAGAGTATAGCGAAGCGCAAAGTAATTTTAATACTATATTTATGGTGACAAGTGTTGCTGTGGCGCTGGGTGTTCTATTGGCGATTATTGTTGGTGTTATGCTCATACGTGCCATTGTTGGGCCGCTTGATGAGGCGGTTAAAGTTGCTAACGCTGTTGCTTCGGGTGATTTGACAAGCCGTATTGACACAAATTCAACAAATGAAACAGGTCGTTTGTTGCAAGCATTGAAACTGATGAATGATAATTTGGTTGATTTAGTAGGCAAGGTGCGTATAGGTACGGACTCAATTTCAACTGCATCTGGTGAAATTGCTTCAGGTAACTTAGACCTAAGTCAACGTACTGAACAACAAGCAGCTAGTTTGGAAGAAACAGCATCTTCAATGGAAGAGTTAACATCGACCGTTAGACAAAACTCAGACAATGCACGTCAAGCAAATCAATTGGCAGCTGGTGCATCTGATGTTGCGGTTAAAGGTGGTGCAGTTGTAGGCCAAGTAGTAAAGACCATGAGTGCGATTAACGATAGTTCGAAGAAAATTGTCGATATTATTAGTGTGATTGACGGCATTGCTTTCCAGACCAACATCCTTGCTCTAAACGCTGCGGTTGAAGCGGCGCGAGCCGGTGAACAAGGTCGTGGTTTTGCAGTGGTGGCAACGGAGGTTCGTACCTTGGCACAACGCTCAGCTGCTGCAGCCAAAGAAATTAAAGAGTTGATTAGTGATTCAGTGGACAAGGTTGAGGATGGAACACGTTTAGTAGATGAAGCTGGTGCAACTATGGATGAAATTGTGAGTTCTGTTAAACGTGTGACAGACATTATGGCCGAAATCTCAGCTGCATCTCAGGAGCAGTCTTCAGGTATCGAGCAAGTGAACCAAGCAGTAACACAGATGGATGATGCAACGCAACAAAATGCAGCGCTTGTTGAAGAAGCCGCAGCTGCTGCACAATCAATGCAAGATCAAGCGCAAACATTGACTCAGGCAGTTAGTGTTTTCAAAATGAACGGCGGCGTGGCCTCAAAGCCTGTTCAAAGGCCTCATAAAGCTGTTTCAAAAACTATTACTAAACTGCCGTCGCGTGGCTCTGCCATAAAGAGCGCGGCAAATCAGGAAGGTGGGTCGGTAAAACCACGCAAAGTTGCTGCAGGTGGAAGTGATGATACATGGGAGGAATTCTGAATCTAAATTCATTTGGGTATGTAGGTAAGTTATTAAAGGAGGGTGTAAAGGATTCTGTGTAATAGCGTTGTAAACATAATCCACTAAGCGCTGTTCAATTTCAATCATAAAACGACTCAATGCTGATTTCCAATTTTTTATTGGCATCGTCCATTTTTAGCTGCCTCCTGGAGACTTTTGCAAAAGCCCTGGCTAAAGATTTTTGAAGATTGATTACAAAGGATTAATTATTCAACTATCAGGGTTTTGCAAAAGTCTCTCCTGGATTGTCAGATAGACCACTTTTTTAGCTGAATCGTCAGTCGGAAACAGTTTGCGTTTCTTGATGGCTTTTCGAATGACGCTGTTAAGTGATTCACTGGCATTGGTTGTATAGATGGTTTTGCGAATATCCTCTGGGTAGTTGAATAGGTATTGAGGTTGTTCCAGTGAGCATGCCAGGAGCGGGAGATCTGAGGGTATTTTCCATTCCAACGCTCATAAAACTGATCCAATGCCAGCAAGGCTTCTTCTTCTGTGACAGCTGGTAGATTTGTTTTAAATCGGCTGTTACAGG
>JAJFJG010000192.1 GCA_021774265.1 Nitrosomonas sp. | reverse complement strand
AACTGTAGAATGGTCTACAGATACACCACGCTCCTCCATCATTTCTTCCAGGTGCCGGCAACTTAACGGGTACGCTGCGTACCAGCGGACACAAACCAGAATTATCTCAAGCGGAAACCGCATTCCTTTCACATCAAGCATATAATCTAACCATTTATCTCAATCATGATAGTCTACAAGACTATGAGGTCAGTTTGCTTAATGCGACAGAACCCAATGGTAGCTATGTCTAAGAATTTATTTATCCTTTGTTTTATGGTGTGCTTTTATTTTAACGATTCTATTCAAAGTAATAGTGATTTTAACCTCACAAGAAAGTTTTTTTATTTATTATCAATTAATTACAGCTATATAATTTTATTTTCCACGTAAACTGCAAAATACCCCAACAAAAATAACAAAACAGTCTCCCAAAGTAGCAGAAAATCAAACACACAGAGCAAAGAAAAAAAGAACAAAATAATTAATTGTGCAACATGTTGCATATTAACAACACCCCAACCTCACATGAATTTGACAAAAATAAAAATATAAACGCATAATCAACACATAGGATAGAAATACCCTTCAGGTTATAAGCATGCAAAATCATGTCACTTTGACATATTTCTCGTATTTGTATCGGCAACAAACAGTTTTTCAGAATTAAACTGAACTTTCTTTAAAAAGGACAACAGCATGAAGATAATGTCAGCGAAAAAATACCTTATCGGCGCATTTGTTTTACCATTTCTATTTTCTGGTACCGTTTCAGCGGAGTCTGTTGAAAAACCAGAACCTTATGGTTATGGTGTAGATGATAGCGGCGCACTATGGCGCAGCACGTCAGATTTAGGTAACTATTGTTGGCGTACCGGGTATTGGACACCCGCTATGGCAATCATTGAATGTGACCCTGATTTAGTTCCAAAACCAGAGGTAGTCGCTGCCGCACCAGAGCCAGCACCAGCGCCGCCAATCCCTAGAAAAGTTACTTTCTCTGCGGATGCTTTATTTGATTTTGACAGCGCTCAATTGAAACCAGCAGGTGCACAAGCACTTGATGAGTTCGTCAGAGGCTTAGAAGGCGTTCAATATGATCTCATTACGGCCACTGGTCATGCCGATCGTATTGGCAATGCTGACTACAACCAGAAACTTTCTGTACGTCGTGCTGAGTCTGTAAAAACTCACTTGGTATCAAGAGGCATTGACGCTAACCGTATCTATGCCGATGGCGTAGGTGAAGCTGGTTCAGAAACAGGTGACACATGCAAAGGAAAAGGCGGTAAAGCATTAAAAGACTGCTTAGCTCCTGATCGTCGTGTTGATATTGAAGTTACTGGCTCAAACTAGATAAGAAATTTCTTTTTCTCCCGTAACAAAGAAGAGCCCTGCTATTACGCAGGGCTTTTTTTGTTTATAGTGTGTACTTTATACAGGACGCTTCTATAAATTCGGAGTTCGAACAAATGCAAGTCTTGGAGAAGATTTTGCAGCGCAGCATATGATGAATATGTAAGTAAGGAATTTTTTCCACAACAACTGGGATGAAATCCGAATTATTAGAGATGCCCTACAATCAACAACGAATTAAGCTCGGCTAACCACGCTCTTCAACACTAATGACTCAACCCGCTAAAATTGATACCTTACTTTCAGCACGCTGGATTATTCCAGTCGAACCTGCTGAAGCGGTATTACAAGACCATGCCATTGCAATAGACAAAGGCATAATTGCCGCCATTCTTCCAATAGCAGAAGCTAACAAAAAATTTACCCCCAACGAACGGGTTTTATTGGATAACCACGCACTCATTCCTGGCCTAGTTAATTTACATACTCATGCCGCAATGACATTAATGCGCGGCTTGGCTGACGACTTACCATTAATGCAGTGGCTCAACAATCACATTTGGCCAGCAGAAAGCCAACACGTTTCTGCAAACTATGTTTTTGATGGCACCCGCCTTGCCTGCGCTGAAATGATCAAAGGTGGCATCACCAGCTTTAACGACATGTACTTTTTCCCTGAAGCCACTGCTGAAGCGGCGATAGCCACAGGCATACGTGCCGCGATTGGTATGATTGTCATTGATTTTCCTAGTACTTATGCCAGCGATACCGAGGACTACTTATCCAAAGGATTAGCATTACGCGAAAAATATCAACAACACCCACAATTGTCATTTTGTTTCGCCCCACATGCACCCTACACTGTCAACGACAAAGCATTTACCCGCATATTAACTTATGCCGAGCAACTCGACCTACCCGTACATACGCATCTTCACGAAACAAAAGATGAGATAAAGCTTAGCCTAGAATCCCATGGTATGCGTCCAATTCAACGACTACACAAACTGGGTCTACTCGGCCCAAACCTCATTGCCGTACACATGACGCAGCTTACCGACGACGAAATCAAACTCATCGCACAGCAAGGTTGCAACATCGCACATTGCCCTTCGTCCAACATGAAACTAGCCAATGGATTTTCGCCCATCGCAAAACTGTTAGCGAAAAATGTAAATATTGGTTTAGGAACAGACAGTGCTGCCAGCAATAACCGCCTGGATATGTTTGAGGAAATGCGCCTTGCCGCATTACTCGCTAAAGCCGTGAGTGAACAAGCCAATGTTTTAACCGCACACCAAGCCTTACAGATGGCCACTCTTGCTGGCGCCCGCGCATTAGGCATCGACCATATCACCGGCTCACTAGCCACGGGAAAAGCCGCTGACATCACCGCTGTCGACTTTTCAGACATTAATCTCACGCCTTGTTATGACCCGGCTTCGCATCTTATTTACGCAGCTGGCCGTGAACAAGTGAGCCATGTGTGGGTAAATGGTAAGATACTGCTTAATGAAGGGCAACTCACCACCTTAGACAAGACAGAGCTACTGCATAATGCAGCGTTCTGGCAGCAACGAATTGGGGCAGCAAATAAACAATAAAGGGTATAGGAAAACAAATGAAAAAAGATGGTATAAATGTAGATCCGCTTGAAATAGAGAAATTCAGTCAACTCGCGCACCGGTGGTGGGATATCAACAGCGAATTTAAGCCACTCCATGAGATCAACCCACTTCGCTTGAATTACATCAAAGAACTTGCTGGAATGGAAGGCAAGACAGTCGTTGATGTCGGCTGTGGCGGTGGTATTTTGTCAGAAAGCATGGCCGCTAGCGGTGCTAACGTTACCGGCATTGATCTCAGTAAAAAAGCACTAAAAGTTGCCAAGCTGCACCTATTAGAAAGCGGGCACCAAGTTGAATATCGCAAGATCACCGCCGAATCACTTGCCAAAGAAAAACCGCATCACTATGACATCGTCACTTGCATGGAAATGCTCGAACATGTCCCTGACCCTATGAGCGTGATCAAATCCTGCTCTGAACTTGTCAAGCCGGGCGGATGGGTATTCTTCTCAACTATTAATCGCAACCCAAAAGCCTATGTATACGCCATTATTGGTGCAGAATACGTGTTAAACCTATTACCACGTGGCACCCATGAATACGCCAAATTCATCAAACCCGCCGAACTCGCCCGTATGGCACGTAACGCAGGACTATCAAGCAAAGATATCACTGGTATGACCTACAACCCAATCACTAAGATCTATGCACTAGGGTCTGACTCCAGCGTCAACTACATCATGGCTTACCGCGCCTAATCCTAATGATTAAAGCCGTTCTTTTTGACCTCGATGGCACCATTGCAGACACCGCACCCGACTTAGGCCACGCGCTTAATCGAATGCTTCTTGCGCAAGGGTTAGACGAGTTACCCATCACGTTAATCCGTAAAGAGGCTTCTGCAGGCTCACGCGGCTTGTTAAGGCTAGGGTTCAACATTCAGCCCAGCGATGAAGACTACGAACAAATGCGCGATGAATTTCTTCGGAATTATACCGAGCGTCTATGCCATGACACCCAACTATTTCCCGGTATGGCTGAACTGCTAGATCAACTAGAAGCACGCAGCATACCCTGGGGGATCGTCACCAATAAACCCGTGCGCTTCACCCAACCATTAATTAAACTACTCGGCTTAGCACAACGTGCTTCCTGCGTTATTAGTGGTGACGAAACCGCTCACACAAAACCACACCCTGAGCCACTCCTCGTTGCCAGCCAAAAAATTGCGGTGACACCAGCTGAATGCATTTATCTGGGTGATGACCTAAGAGATGTCCAGGCTAGCCTAGCCGCAGGCATGTTACCTATTGTTGCCAACTATGGTTACCTGGGTAACGACCAACCGCCCGAAACCTGGGGCGCCAAGCATCTCATTGATCATCCACAAGACTTGCTTACTTACCTTTAGATGTTAGAATGAGTTAATCGTAAGAGTAAAGGATTGAACTTTCCAGTTTCGACACTATCTTACCATTACCACAAAGATTACCGGGGACGATCTGGCTTCGACGTGGGTTGCAAAGCAGCGCAGGGCATACCGAGGGTCAGAGTACCTCGTAAATCCAACTGAAAAACTTTAGTCGCAAACGACGAAAACTACGCTTTAGCCGCTTAA
>JAJFJG010000191.1 GCA_021774265.1 Nitrosomonas sp. | reverse complement strand
TAAAAGTAGATCCGTACCAAATAAATTTGTTTGATGGAAAGAGCTGCTTTGTATGAGCATTTTATCAACCATTTCGACCAGAAAATAGTCTGTTATTTTATCATTTTCGGTCGAAATGAGAGCTAAAAATACACTCGTTATTTCACATTATCAATGAGTTGGATTGTTATTCAGGATCGACTAGCTTAAATATTACACCAGTTCGCTAATTTTCAGCTTGTGATTCGTATGTATATTAGCCTTTGGGAATTAAGCAAATGTACAGCTTGCGCCCAAAGTTTCATTTGCTGGTTTAACCTTGCGTTGACCTGAACTAAATGCGTATGCTCTCTACAACGCAGAACAACTACATTTCTGGTCGGAACGCTAATTTCAGGTCAGCTAAGCGTTTAAATTCCAGCAACTGATACCAATATTAAGCTAGTCAAGGTAACCGCAACTGAACTCAACTTAGATGTGCTCCTTTGTATAACAGCTAATGTAATCAATATTATTAGATAATGGTTCTAATTAAGGTGCTTGGCTGTCATCTTTCTTCGCTCAACAACTAAATGTCTTTAATTCTTTGCGTGCAGTCTGATAGGCGGGGCAGATGCTTTCCACTAAATGCCAAAACGCTGGTGAATGGTTCATTTCAATGAGGTGCGACAATTCGTGAATGACGACATAATCTACTAGGTGAATAGGCATTTGCATCAGTCGCCAGTTTAATCGAATAACGCCGTGTGAATTGCAGCTGCCCCAGCGGGTTTTTGCGCGAGACAGGTGGATTGGTGGTACGGGTACGCCGAGCATATTGGCATACCATTTAGCACGTTCATTAAAGCAGGTGATGGCATGTTTGTTGTACCAAGCCATGACGAATGTCTCGATTTGATGAGGGGTTAGGGTGATGGGATTGTGTGCTTTGATTGGCGATTTCCCTTGCGTCATTTGGATGGCATCCGATGAGTTTAGCGTTAGATGCCAGGGTTGACCTAGTAATAGGAAAGTGGATTCTTTTTCCCATGCTGGTTGAGTGGATTGCTTGTTTTCGCAGTGGGTGAGGTGCTTGAATAACCAGTTGGCTTTTTTGCTTAATACGGACTCAACACTTGTTAATGGTTCGTTAAGTGGCGCGCTAACCGTTAGGCCGTGGCCATTAATTCTTAACCCAATGGACCGACGGTTACTGCGTTTAAAGGTGTAGTTAACCTTTTGACCATTTAGAACAATGCGGCGCGTTTCAATCACTTTCTTTTCGGTTGCTGATACGTGCTGTTTCTTGTTCTATCCATGCTTCTACCTTGGCATTAAGTTCGCCAGCTTCTAGACCGGTTTTATCAATGGGTTTGCCGACACTCACGGTAATGGTGCCTGGGTGCTTAACGAAAGCATTTCTCCCCCAGAGCTCGCCAGCATTATGCGCCACAGGTACAACGGGTACGTCAGTATGTGTTGCAAGCCATGCACCGCCAATGCGATACCTGCCTTTTTTACCAGGTGCGATGCGAGTGCCTTCAGGAAAAATGACCACCCAAAAACCATGTTTAAGTCGGTCCCTCCCTTGTTCAACCACTTGTTCCAGAGCGGCTTTTCCAGAACTGCGGTCAATAGCAATTGGGCTTGTCATGGACAGCCCCCAGCCAAAGAATGGAATGCGTAGCAGTTCTTTTTTAAGAACCCAAACTTGTGGCGGAAATATTTTTTGGAAGGCCATTGTTTCCCATGCTGATTGGTGCTTAGATAGCACGATGCTCGGTGTTTTAGGAATGTTTTCTTCGCCCAATACACGGTAATTGATGCCACAAATTACCCGCAACAGAAATAACATGGTGCGTGTCCAGGTGGATGTCACACGGTAACGATTATGAGCAGAGAGTGGGAAGCAGGCGAGTGTGAATATTGCGTAAGGCGCGGTGATGATAATTTGCAAGCCCATATAAATCGTAGAACGTATAATTGCTAACATCACGATTTTCCTAGTAGAGAGTCAACGAAACTTGCTAAATCATCAAAAATTTTTGTGCTGTCTGGCAATGTATGTTTGGCCTTTGTTCTTTCACCTTTGCCAGTTAATACCAATATCGGCAAAGCGTCTACTTTTGCGGCAGCTTGCATATCTCGCAATGAGTCACCGATGATCGGAATACTCTTGAGATCAACACCATATCGCTGAATAATTTCGCCGTACATTTCTATTTTGGGTTTGCAGCAGTTGCGTTTATCGGCTTTGGCGTGGGGACAAAAGAATATGGCATCAATGCGTCCACCAGCTTGACTTACCTCTTTATACATTTTTTCATTAATGACGTTAAATGTTTCCATGTCCATTAATCCACGTCCAACACCTGATTGGTTGGTAGCAATTACCACCCGGTAACCCGCTTGTGAGAGTCGAGCTAAAGCCGCCAGACTTCCTGGAATGGGTTTCCACTCGTCGGGAGTTTTAATAAATGTGTCACTACTGAAATTAATGACACCACTATTATCGAGAATGATCATCTTCATATCAGGTAGCTAATCTTGAAATATCTGCAACACGGTTCATGGCTTGCTGTAGCTGAGTTAATAATGCCAGCCGATTGTTACGTAAAGATTCATCTTCTGCATTGACCATCACATTATCAAAGAAAGTATCAACTGGCGTTTTCAGAGCAGCCAAGGTTTGCAATGACGTGGTGTAATCACCTGCCAAAAATGATTTCTCCGTTTGCAGCAACACACCCGTTAACGCTTGATGTAGTGCTTTCTCAGCTGGCTCGTGCAGTAAGTTAACATCGGTTTTATTATGAATGCCTTCTTTTACCTTCTTAAGTATATTGCCTACGCGTTTATTAGCGGCAGCTAGGCTGGTAGCCTCTGGTAAGTCCGCAAATGCACGCACAGCCGCCAACCGTTTAGGTATGTCGCTTAAATGTTGTGGGCGTAAACTGAGGACGGCATCCACTTCTTGCGGGCTGTAGCCTTGGTCACGCAGGCTACCCGCTAGGCGTTCATAGATAAAAGTGAGTAATTGTTCACTGACTTCATTAGACACTTGGCGAAATACAACTTTGGTTTCACCACTACGTTTTAACCAATTCTCCGGAATCTGTTTGTCTTTTAAGGTTTGAATGACTAGCAGAACTAAATCCTGCAGTTCAAGCGCTAAATCTTTTTCAATGAGTAAACGAATAACGCCCAGCGCATGGCGGCGCAGCGCAAACGGATCTTTGTCGCCTGTTGGAATCTGGCCAATGCTGTACATACTTACCAGCGTTTCCAGTTTGTCAGCTAATGCGACGCATACGCCTACTTGATTACGCGGCAGCTCATCACCCGCAAAGCGAGGTTTGTAATGGTCTTCAATCGCAAATGCAATTTCGTCATTGAGTCCCTCATGCTGCGCATAATAGCGTCCCATAATGCCTTGCAGCTCAGGAAACTCGCCCACCATGTCGGTGAGCAAGTCGGCCTTCGCCAAGGTGGCGGCTTCATCCGCTTGCGCGGCTAATTTATCGTTACCCAATTGTTGACCAATTGCACGGGCGATGGCTCTGACATATTCAATGCGTAAACCCTGTGTGCCAATCTTGTTGTGGTACACAACCTTATCTAAGTTTGGAATGCGTGAGGCCAGTGTTTTCTTGCGATCTTGGTCAAAGAAAAATTTTGCATCAGCCAAACGTGAGCGCACCACACGTTCATTCCCGCTAACCACATTGCTAGTGTCTGCTGGACAAATATTAGAAACCAGCAGAAATTTGTTGGCGAGCTTTCCATCTTTATGAAACATCGGGAAATATTTCTGATTCGCCTTCATAGTCAGGATAAGACATTCTTGTGGCACGTCGAGATATTCCAACTCAAATATACCAACCAGTACGTTTGGATGCTCAACCAATGCGGTTACTTCATTCAGTAGATCATGATCATCAATGGGCTTAAGATTTTCCTTGGTGGCAGCCGCTGCCAGTTGATGCGAGATTTTTGCACGACGCTCGACAAAACTGGCGATAACCATGCCTTCATTTGCTAATTGTTGTACATAATCATCTGCGTTCTTCAGCACAATGGGGTTTACTTTTGCATCAAAACGGTGTCCCTGTGTTTCACGACCAGCGACTAGACCTAGTATACTGACGGGTATCGTCTCCATGCCATGCAAGGCAACGAGTGCATGGGCAGGGCGCACAAAGTTGACGCTTTCCCAGCCATCGGCCAATTGGTAAGTCATCACCTTTGGAATCGGTAATTTCGCAAGGCTTTCGTCTAGTGCTTTTTGCAAACCATCTACCAGCATCACACCCGTTTCAATACTGTCGAGAAACAGTGATTCTGCTTTTCCGTCTTGTTTTTGTTGTAATTGCGTAACCACTGATGCATCAGCACCAAGGCTAGCGAGCCGCTTAAGTAAGGCGGGCGTTGCATGCCCATTTTTATCTAAACCAACTGTCACGGGCATTAATTTACGCGAAACGGGTTTATTCTCGGCCTGTGTCGTCACTTGCGTGATATGTACAGCAAGGCGTCGTGGCGTGGCGTAAGTTGTCACAACGCTGTCATTAGCCGTCAAGCCTTGCGTTTTTAGGCTGTCTGCCAACACTTCTGCAAAACTATTGCCTAGCTTGTAAAGTGATTTTGGTGGTAATTCTTCAACCAATAATTCTACTAATAAATTTTTCATCGCCATGTTTACCCCGCCTTTTTCGCCATTTGCTCAACCCATTCACGCGGTGCCATCGGAAAAGGTGGATCCAGGCGTTCACGACTCTCGTAATAAGCTTGAGCCACAAGCCGCGCCAATTTGCGAATGCGTCCGATATAGGCGGCGCGTTCTGTTACTGAAATGGCGTTACGTGCGTCGAGTAGATTGAACGTATGTGCTGCTTTTAAAACTTGCTCATAAGCGGGTAATGCCAATTTTTCCTCGATCAAGTAAATGGCTTCTTCCTCATACTTGCCAAAGGCTAAGAATAAAAACTCGGTGTCGCTTTTTTCAAAGTTGTAAATTGATTGTTCCACCTCGTTTTGGTGGAAAACATCGCGATATGTAACGCCCTCTGTCCAGACTAAGTCAAAGACGTTTTCGACACCTTGCAAGTACATTGCCAAACGCTCTAGCCCATAAGTGATTTCGCCAGTGATTGGTTCGCAATCAATGCCACCCACTTGCTGAAAATAAGTGAATTGCGTCACTTCCATACCATTAAGCCATACTTCCCATCCCAGACCCCATGCACCTAGCGTCGGGTTTTCCCAGTCGTCTTCAACAAAACGAATGTCGTTCTGTTTTAAATCAAAGCCCAGCACTTTAAGTGAACCTAAATATAAATCAAGAATATGCTTAGGCGACGGCTTAAGTATCACTTGGAATTGGTAATAATGTTGTAAGCGATTGGGATTGTCGCCATAGCGGCCATCTTTTGGACGACGGGCAGGCTGAACATAAGCAGCTTTCCAGGGTTCTGGTCCCAGTGCACGTAAGAATGTTGCGGTATGGCTTGTTCCTGCGCCGACTTCCATATCATAGGGTTGAAGTAAGGTGCAGCCCTGCTTGTCCCAGTAGTGCTGCAGGGTGAGTATAATTTCTTGGAATGTGAGTGTTGGCATGAAGGGCTTTTGTTGAAACCGTGGTAATCGTAACAGAGCGGATTTTACAGGGTTTTACGTG
>JAJFJG010000020.1 GCA_021774265.1 Nitrosomonas sp. | reverse complement strand
ATCTTGAGATATCTTTTGCCACAGATTCTGACTTTCCAAATCGCTTAACGCCTATTTACGCACAAATGTGCACAGTACTTTTGAGAGAAGGCGAGGGTAGAGAGCAACAGGCATAAAAAAATAGATTTTCACCTTACGGTTTTAACAACTTTTTTCTTGGCGTAATAATGTTAAGCAATGACAATGATTGACGCAATGAAAGATTTTCAAACCTTTATGTTGAATTATTAAGAAACAAATACTTTCTATTTCTTGGGTGAGTCTGAAATATTTTAAAAATCATCAAGCATGGTTATATAAATCAAATTCATTGTTTCATTCAAGAGCCTATTTAGGAAACTGCATAGAATATATACAGTTTCCTAGTTAGAGATTTACTATCATCCAAGAAGATAATGTGTTTTAGAATAGCTATAAGTATACTAATAATATCTGAATGAAAATTGTTATATGACTGAACCTAAAATGAAAAACACTTTAATATTACCTCACCCGATTTTACTCTGTAAGATTAGGTGAGGCGTAGTGATTTTTATTGATAGGAATATCGACATCAACATAATTATTTCTCCTGTTTTATTTCTAGCGTCAACTAGAATTAAAAGAAAAAACTGCTTGGCGTACATAATATAGAGATACGTTGCGGAAAATCATCTAATGTTTTCTTCAATAGCATCTTTTATGGCAACTAATATTATTTTACACAGGAAAGCGGTCAATGCTTGCATCACTTATTCAGTATTCTTCATCTATCAACAAATCATTTAAAGCAGAACACATTGCTTGGGCTAATGGCGTGGCGCTTCCTGTACGTAGGGTACGTTTAAACAAACGACACCAAAGTCTCATAGAATTTTTTCGTATGGGTTATCCAGTATTGCATTTAGCTATTTTCAATTTTCCAAAAGTAGCCTGTCCTGGCCGTGCAATTTTTAGGAGATTTTGTATTTCTGCACTAATGTGCACAGTACCCTAACCTTGGAGTGGGTTGATTGGCTTAACAATCGTCGGTTATTCGAATCAATAGGAAATATTCCACCGGCAGAATATGAAATGGCATATTATCGTCAATTGAATGAGTCAGATGAGGCAGTTTGACTCAAACTAAAAGGTCTCCGGAAAAACTGGAGCGATTCAACTTTAAATTTAACCACCTAAGGTAAATGATATGAAAACTATAAAATTAATTGCCACTTTGTTTTTGATCAGTATATTTTTTATTCCTGCCGTAGTTTCTGCGGAAGGTAGTAGTATCGGGGAGTTTGTAAAAGATTCAGCTATTACTACTCAAATCAAGGCCAAGTTACTTGGGGCAAAAGATATTGATTCTTTGCACATTAAAGTAGATACAGACAACAACGGAATTGTAGTATTAACTGGTGCGGTGGAATCAGACGCAGAAAAAGAAAGGGTCCACAGCATTGCACATTCGGTAGATGGCGTAAAGAATGTTCTGAATAATTTAAAAATTGACCCTGATCTAGTCAAGTAGGTCGATAGAAAAAACTGTTTTTTGCAGAATTTATCTACAATCTGATAAAAACCGTTTAGCAAAAGGGTATAGTCAGGATAACAAAACTCGGCCGCTTGCGGCCGAGTTTTGTTTTAGAAGAGAGATAGCTACTCAAACCTTTCTTCCATTTCATCCATCACTTTGAGCTGATTTTGTACATCTTGACGAATAAAGATCAATCATTTTACGGATCGGACAGCTTGTTTCTGCGAGCATACCCTTCTTCCCGGTCGGCGGCGCGACCCTTGGGCGTTGGAAGGGTTAAAGTAGCAGATAAAAGACAGTTGGATTTGCTCATTGTATTTTTCATACTGAAACTACTTAGATTATTTCATAGCTTCCTTAAAATTTTTTACAGCATCTGTCGCAGCTTGATTGGCTTCATCAACATCTTCACCGTCACCTTTCTTATTAAGGTCTCCGGACATAAGCGGACGATAAAGGGTAACAACCGGATAAGCACGGATCACACATGTGAAACGTGATCAAACTGAGTACTGCGGCAATTATGATTTCTAACTCTCAATTTTATGAATTAGCTTTTCATTGCATAGCGAGGTAAGTCAATCAAATGGCTCAAACTCATGCATTTCTTCTAACGCACTATCAATATGCTTGCTGGCGACATCAGCATGTCCCATTTTAGCGTGCTTTATAGCTTCATCTAAGTGTTTGATTGACGCAGCTATGTGCGCCACTCCCCTGGCGTTTCCTTTTCCAGACGCTTCTTTCTCAGCTTTTTTATCGTACTCTAAGCTCTTCTCTGCATGTTGAACAATTTTCTGCGGATCATCTGCATGCGCTTTAGCCATTTCTGCATGTTTGATTGCTTCTGCTATAGAAACAGCCGCTCCTCCAGATTTAGTTTTCCCTGAATATTCTGATGCAATGATCTGACTATTGAAGAAAAGTGTAAAGATACTAACTGTAATAATAATTGTTATATTTTTCATAATGTAATGACCTCTTTGCTTGTTGATAAAAGTAAAGTATGCGTTGTTTCCTTAATGCTGCCATTAATCTTCCATAGCGTTATCTCCTGATTTAAATCAATTGTAATCGCTTATAAAACCTATGGGACTTTGGTGTCGTTTGTTTAAACGCACCCAGAAGTTGAATGCCGAAGAATATATCAGTTAAACCTATATTGATGTCAGGTCACCTTTAGGTGGCACAATTAATAACCTGCTTTGAGTGGTTCATAAAATCAAGCTTCCAGATTTTCTGAAGATATTTGATTTGGCAGTACCATTTAAGAGAGCGGAGGAGTTCTTTGAGTCCCAGTTGGCACGTTCTAACGAAGTTTCTGATAGTAGTCAGATCAAATTTAATTTCTGAGCACAATGAAGCAATTGAAGCCGCATTGATGTCAGCTAAAGTAAAGTCCTCACCAACAAGATAGTTTTTGTTGTCCAAGCCAAGTAATTCAGGCTTATAGGTTTCAGCAAGATAGAAGTTAATGGCAATGGATTCCCAAATCACAAAGTCGTCATCGGTGAGGGTTGGAGCTTTACCATTGGGATTAATTTTTAAATAAGCAGGAGACTTGTGTTCTTTCTCTTTAAAGTTAAGTGGCTTGGCATTATATGTCTCGCCAACTTCTTCTAAACACCAAAAACATCTTCCTGAACTAGATCTGGGTGAGCCATAAATAGTAATCATAATTATTTTCCCCTATTTGGTTTTAAATTCTAGTTTTTGAACACTGGAGTATCCTTAAAGCCCAGTCGACCTACGGCATGCAACTTAATGGCTGGTCTTAGGATGTCCATCCCAAAACTAAGCTCCAATATATCGAGTTCTATGCCTTCAGCAAGGCCAAGCGTGATTCCGAGAAGCCCAAGAACTGAAACTTAAAGGCCGGTACCGAATTCAGACATGGCGTACAAATCGCCTTCATCAAGCCAGTCTTTGCCATTGGGTGGCAATTCCACCTGAAGCTCGTCCACATTGCGAATGATGTGTGAAACAAATGAATCAAATGGTTGCAGGTGGTTCTCTTGCAAAATAGATAATTTTTAGAGGTGCCCTCATAGCATTGTGAGCGTTGGCAGGCATAAACAGTTTACCCCGATTTACAACATTATTTCAGGGTGAAGTATAAGTTTTAGTCATATTTATCCTATTCTTTTTAGCCAGTTGTGGTTACAGAGCTACCATACAAATCAACGTTGTATCACCAGAAAATAAAATTTAAAAATTTGGCGGGTTCCGGCTTGCAGCCCTAAAACATATCAATTTATGACGATAATTTGAAATGAAAATGAATAACCCTGCAGCAAGCTACGAGGTATCAACAGACATATAATTTCAATTGTACGCTGCAAGCAGCGGGGAATTAGACCCAGTAGAGATTAAACGGATGGCACTGGTCATGGATTCTTTTGAGTACAATCTATTTGTGTGTAGTAGCTGTAATTGTTTACATGGACTAGCCCAATCCAGAATTCATTCGGCATAATGACACCTTTTATAAAGAGATTGATTCTAATGGATATATCGTTAGAAGAGGAGATTGGGGTCTTGGGTGACCGTATTATGAAATCATTTCTAGCTGGCTAAGCTAAAATATGTCCATTTTTTACAGCTTCGTGAGATCTGGGCCGATATGTGGGAACTCAAACTAAACAAGAGGTTAAAATGAAAAATGACGATCAAGCAATTTTGGAATCATGGAAGAAAAGTGATATCGAAATAATTTATCCTGGGGATGTTCCCATTCATGATCGCATCGTCGGTTCGATAATGGGCTGTTTTGTAGGTGATGCGCTGGGACTTGGTTGCCACTGGTATTATGATTTTAATGATCTTTGGAAAGATTGCGGGACATGGATAGATGATTACATGGATCCGAAGCCCGATTCAAGCACTAACATGTCATATATCCACAAACACAGATACGATATAGGCGTAAGGGCGGGATACAATTCTCAAACCGGTCAGCTCATACAGATTCTGCTTGAATCTGTCACCGAAAAGGGAGAGTTCGATGTCGAAGATTACACCCTTCGTGTAGATAATTTATTTAAAACCATAGATGGAACTGCTTTGTCAGGAAGATTCACAGACCGTGCAGTAAGGGAGACATGGAACGCTAGGAAAAAAGGGATTGCCTGGCAGGCTTCTGAAATGGGCAGCGGAACGTCCACATCCGATGCGGGTCAGTACGCAGTTGTACTTGCAGGCCTTTATAGGAACCCTGCCGTATTGGCAGAAAAGGCTCATCAGCTTTCCCGTCTGTGGTACAACGATCCGGCCTTTATCAGTTATCATGTTGTCTATGCTTTGATTGTCCAGGCTATTATTAACGGAACAATGATCGAGGAAATGTGTGATTATCTTGTAGATATAGGAGTCGGCTTTATTGGCAAATATATTTCAAGCTATGATGATCTCACCTTGATGGCCTATGCCCTGGATCTGGTTCAGAGACCCAATATTGTCCCCCTGCAGGATGACCGATTTATTTCCCGTGTGCATGGTCCAGACTGCCACAGCGCTCACCTGTTTCCTGCAGCTTATTACCTGGCATTCAAATATGCCAAAGACTTTAAAAAAGCGATTCTGTTTGCAACAAATAGTGGTGGAAACAATATGGCTCGTGCAGCCCTGACAGGTAGGTTGACAGGCGCAATGACAGGAATTAATGCCATTCCAGAGATATTTGTCTCCGGCCTGAAAGATGAGGGCAAGCCAGATAATGGCAAATATCTTCTTGGGCTGGCTAATTTACTGGCTGAAAAGACAATAACTTAAAGGCACATACGCCTAATAAGCTTCTGGCTTTGCCGGAGGTCATTAAACTGGAGAAAGAAATGGAAATGGGGGTTGGCCGATATTCCGGTTATTTTCGCAGAAAATTGGTTAACTATATGAACTACAGATCAAATCTAATTTTGTAATTTAATAGATCTAAACCCAATGAATTTTTCCAAATCTATTAATCAAGCAGTGGTTAAAACACAGGAGTTACAAAATAGCCTATTGGGAATAGGGATTCCGATATGATTTTATATTTGCACTTAATGTGAGTTTTATTGGATGTTTGCAAGCTGTTACACCTAGCATAACAAACAGTCTGGAAGAACCTTATAAAAAATGAGTCCATTAAATTCTATCCTTATAGCTTAGATTTTTAGATGTACTAGCTCAGATGCAGAAAAGAATTATTCATTATTTTTTAAAGCATCATCTACATAGAGCACATCAGCATTAACCAGTATATAGGCTGGGTCTGTCTGGCATTTAGTTTTACTATAGATAACGAGATAGTCCCATTCTGTTGATAACATTCTTTGCCGACATTCGTATAAGAACTCTCTTCTTTCAGTACTAGGTCTTCGAAGGCACTCCGTCAAAATATCTTGGTATGGTTTAGTTGCGCCTTCAGCCATATTAGCTAAGTTATCTATCAACCGACGTCCTTTTTCACTCTTGAAGAAAGCTGAAATTATCTCTTTATTCTTCCAAGCAACGTAAGCCGTTGCTCCGGCAGTTAATCCTCAAACAATAAGTGGAACAGGCATTAATTTATTCTCAATTTGTTCTATATTCCGGTATTTTATCTTAAAAATAGAACCTGCACATCCGCTACACATACCCATAGATTGATTGTCATGAGTTCAATGAGTGTTTTATACTGATCGTCTTATAGTGTACGCAAATTACCTGCCATGACTAATATCACTCGATTTTCACACGCTAGTACTTCAACTGTACTGCCTAACTTACAGCGAGCTAAGCGTAATCCGGCTGTCTGTCGATTGCCATTGTTACACCATCGTATCCCAGCCGGGTTTCCATCACCAGCAGACGACTATATTGAAAGTGAGCTTGATCTCAATAGATATCTAGTTCGTAACAAGACCGCGACGTTTTTCTTTCGTGTCATTGGGGATTCTATGACCGGTGCACATATTCATGACGGTGACATGTTGATTGTTGATCGTTCTGTTGAACCCAAACACAACCATATCGTATTGGCGGTAATCAATAACGAATATACTGTCAAGCGGCTTTACTGTCAGGACGAAGTGGTTGAGTTACACGCAGAACATCCCGATTATCAACCGATTCGCTTTAGAGAGCATGAAGAATTGCAAGTATGGGGCGTTGTGGTTGGAACGGTTTCTAAGTTCGCGGTGTAGTCATGCGTTCCAACAGTCCATCTATCAATCAGCCCATTTTCGCACTGGTGGATGTGAATAATTTTTTTATTTGTGACGGGAGTTTCGTCCGAAACTTGAACGTCAGCCTGTGGTGGTGCCCTCCAATAATGACGGTTATGCAGTCGCTCGTTAAATAATTTACTTACTTTTATAAAGCTATTTGACATGAGTTCTTTGAGTGTGTTTGAATGTTGTTACATATTTCAATTTGGAGTAATTCAATTATGTCAAATCGTGGTGGAAAAAGAGAAAATGCAGGCAGGCCGCGCGGCCAAGGAAAATTTGGCGAACCAACGACAACTATACGCATACCGCAAAGCCAAACAGCAACTGTAAAAAGTTTTCTGGATGCCTTCCAACGTAAAAGAGCGGAGGCTGATTGCGACACGTCAACTATCGATATGAACGAATTTTTCATTCCCGAGATCAGTAAAAAACCGACCCGTTTGCCGCTATACTCAACCAAAGTTGCCGCAGGCTTGCCCAGCCCAGCAGATGATCATGTTGAGAAGCGCTTGGATATCAGCGAATATATGATTGATCACGCTTCATCGACATTTTTCATCACGATCAAGGGAGAGTCAATGATTGATGTCGGTTTGTTGCCTGGTGATAAAGTGGTCGTGGATCGTTCCAAAACGCCCAGAATGGGGGATATTATAATAGCAGTGGTTGACCGGGAATTTACGATCAAAATCCTTGGTCAGGGGGCGAACAAAATGCCAAGGTTGATGCCAGCCAATTCATCTGGAGCTTACAGACCCATTTACATCCGTCCCGATACGCAGTTTGAGGTTTTGGGTGTTGTAATAGGATCACTTCGCCGTTTTAAATGAGTACGTTGTTGCCATGTTATGTGTTGCTTGATCTGGAGACAACAGGAGCCACTCCAACCAAGGACCGCATCACTGAAATCGGCTTGATCCGCTATGAAAACGGCGTTGAAGTAGGGCGCTGGAACACGCTCATTAATCCAGAAGTCAGTATCCCAGCTTTCATTCAGCGACTGACGGGAATCACTCAGGACATGGTCAAACATGCGCCCACTTTTGCTCAAGTTTGTGAAATATTGCTGCAATGGCTCGAAAAAACGGTATTGTGTGCGCACAATGTTCGTTTCGATTATGGGTTTCTCAAAAACGAATTCAAACGTATCGGTGTTACCTTCCAAAAGAAACTGTTGTGCACCGTCAAACTTTCCAGGAAACTCTATCCGCAACATCATTCCATAGTCTCAATGCCATTATCGAAAGGTTTCAGCTAGTCTGTAACCAGCGCCACCGCGCCATGGGCGATACGGAAATGATGGCGGCATTCATTGATGCTGCAATCTGTGAACTGGGAGAATCGGCGGTTCAAGAAACAGCGCGGGCACTTTTGAAGCAGCAAGCCACCCCAACGGGTCTTGATCACCTAGATATCCACACCATCCCGCAAACGTGTGGTGTATATTTATTTCATGGTGATAACGCATTGCTGTATGTCGGCAAAAGTATTTCTCTGCGATCTCGGGTATTCAACCACTTTCAGGGTGATCATCGCTCAGCAAAGGAAATGCGCATTGCACAGGAAATCAAGCGTGTCGAATATCGTATCACCAGTGGAGAACTAAGTGCGTTGTTACTGGAATCGCGATTGATTAAAGAAAACCAACCCATTCATAACCGGCAGCTCAGGCGTGAGCGGCAACTCTGTGCGTGGCAAGTATCGTATGACCCCAATGCCAAACCCCTGGTGACTTTGGTCAATAACAGCGGCATCAACTGGTGTGCTGCAGAAAATATATATGGCGCTTTCAAAACTAAACGACAGGCCACCGCCGTTTTGAATAAACTAGCCGACGAATACGGGCTATGCGACAAGGCATTAGGACTCGAAAAAGGCATCGGGATATGTTTTGCGCATCAATTAAAGAATTGCAAAGGATTGTGTGCTGGCAAGGAATCCGCCGAGTCGCACTGGACACGTCTTCTCATTGCATTAAACAAATATAAACTGCTGACATGGCCGTATGCAGGGCGTATCGGAATCAGGGAACATAACCCGGAGTATGACATCTCCGAAATACACGTTTTTGACCAATGGTGCCATTTGGGTGCCGTCAGCGATCTCCATGAGTTGGATGAATTAACAGTACGCCCTCCCTGTTTTGACCAAGATACTTATCGCTATCTACTGACATTTCTGAACAAGAAAGATGTCGAAGTGATCGTGCTGCATGAATAGTCGTTTTGCGCTGATTGATGTCAATAATTTCTATGTCAGCTGTGAACGGGCATTTAACCCCAAGCTTGAAAACCAGCCTTTGGTCGTACTTTCGAACAATGACGGATGTGCGGTAGCCCGTTCCAATGAAGTCAAAACACTGGGTGTCAAAATGGCTACACCATGGTTTCAATTAAAAGACTTGGCAAAGAAACATCATATCGTTGCACTTTCATCGAACTATACGCTGTACGGAGATATGTCTGACCGAGTTATGACGATTTTGCGAGATTTTAGTCCTAACGTCGAAGTTTATTCCATTGATGAATGTTTTCTAAACCTAAATGGTTTGAATTCACTTTGGCCGTCTGCTACACAAATGGGACAAACAATGCGTCAGCGTATACATCAGTGGTTAGGGTTGCCGGTCTGTGTAGGGTTTGGTGCTTCTAAGACCTTGGCAAAACTCGCCAATCATATTGCCAAGAAACAACCTGTTTTTAATGGGGTGTGTGATCTGGGGTTATTGTCATCAGAACAAATCGATGCGTTATTATCTAATATTGCCGTGCGTGAAGTATGGGGTGTCGGATCACGTATTGGTTTAAAACTGGAAGCGGCGGGAATTAAAACAGTACAAGCCTTGCGTAACACACCCACATCATGGCTGCGCTCAAAGTTTGGTGTGGTGATGGAACGCACTGGCAATGAATTGAACGGCATATCGTGTTTGGCATTAGAAGAAGTAACGCCGCCACGAAAACAGATCATTTCTTCGCGCTCCTTTGGTCAGCTAGTCTATACGTTGCCGGAGCTGAGTGAATCTGTTGCAAGCTATGTGAGCAGTGCAGCAGAAAAATTGCGCGGCCAGCAGTCAACCTGTGACGCGATAAAAATATTTGTGCATACGAATCCATTTCGTGAGAAAGATCCACAATACAGTAATAGCATCACGATACCACTACCGAATGCGAGTAGTGATACCCGTCTATTGATACGAGCCGCATTATTTGGTTTAGAGCGTATCTATCAGCCAGGATTTGCCTATAAAAAAACCGGCGTGATGTTAATCGGTATTTCTTCTATTGTTATGTCCCAAGGTTCATTGTTCAAAGAATATGGCGCAGATGAAAAATCAATAAAACTGATGGGTGTGATGGATCAATTGAATCGGCGCTATGGCCGTAACACTGTGTCCGTTTTTTCAGCAGGCAATCAAAAGTCGTGGATTATGCGCAGGAAAATTATGTCGCCGTGTTACACCACTAAATGGCATGATGTGCCGGTGGCATATGCTTAATTAGTCGATCCTGAATAACAATCCAACTCATTGATAATGTAAAATAACGAGTGTGTTTTTAGCTCTCATTTCGATCGGAAATGGTAAAATAACACACTATTTTCTGGTCGAAATGGTTAACAAAAATGCTCACACAAAGCAGCTCCTCTCATCAAACAAATCTATTTGGCACGGATCTACTTTTACAACTTGATCCAAACGACCCACTCCTCAAATTATCCGTAGTCATACCCTGGGATTATTTTGAAGAAGTTTTCGCAATACATTACAAAGAAGCCGTTGGTACTCCGAGTAAGCCGATACGCTTAATGGTGAAACACCCCGGGTTTACAGGAGGCTCTATTACTTGAGAGGATAGGGTTATGAAAAAACAAATCAGATATTCACCAGAAGTACGGGGACGGGCTATCCGGCTGGTGCATGAACACCAAGACGAGTATGAGCCGCAGTGG
>JAJFJG010000190.1 GCA_021774265.1 Nitrosomonas sp. | reverse complement strand
GCTTTCTCGTCCTGTCGACATTGATGAGGCGCCATTGCCTAATGAGTTGCCAACCGAATATGTGCATCGAATTGTGCATACGAAGGCAGAAGAAGGATGGCAGCGGCTAATACAACGTGGCTTGCCCTTGTTTCCTGTGCTGGTAGCTGATACTGTTGTGACTATCGACGGACGTATATTTGGTAAGCCCACAAGCCTTACTCATGCAGAAGAAATGTTGTCAGCACTCTCTGGCCGAACACACCAAGTTTTGACAGCCGTTGCGCTTATTATAGAGGAAAACATTCAGGTACGACTTTCAACAACCTCTGTGAGGTTTCGTGAAATAAGTACACAAGAAATTCGTGCTTGTCTTTCTGATGGTAAATATACAGATATGGCGGGTGCTTATGCAATACAGGGCATTTCGGCAGCCTTTATCGTCGAAATATCGGGGAGTTATAGTGGTGTGATGGGACTGCCACTGTTTGAAACTAGTGAAATATTAGAAGAGTCCGGGATAAAAATGTTTTCCTGAATTTTAGTGTATAAAAGAATAGTAATATCTAACTTGCCTTTCTATGAGTAATGAAATTCTTGTTAATACAACGCCTCAAGAAACACGTGTTGCTGTATTAGAGCAAGGTGTAACGCAGGAATTGCATATTGAGCGTTCGAGTAGCTGTGGCATTGTTGGTAACATTTATAATGGCCGCGTCAGTCGAGTGTTGCCAGGTATGCAGTCTGCTTTTATTGATATTGGTCTTGAAAAAGCTGCTTTTTTGCATGTGGCTGATATATGGGACTCAAATAGCGATGGGGAAACAGTCAAACCCATAGAAAGAATATTGCATGAAGGTAATAATGTCTTGGTTCAAGTCATTAAGGATTCGATAGGAACCAAAGGTGCCAGGCTTTCGACACAAATTAGTTTAGCTGGTCGAATGTTAGTCTATCTCCCGCAAGAATCGCATATTGGCATCTCTCTCCGCATAGAAAATGATGGTGAACGAGATTTGCTGCGTGAGAAATTACAGCATGTGCTTCCGGCTGAAGAATCGGGTGGTTATATCATTCGGACAATGGCCGAGGCTGCGGAAGAATGTGAATTGCAAGCCGATATCGAATACCTTCATAAACTATGGCATGATATTCAAAGTAAGTCCTTAACTGTTGTTTCTCCAGTATTACTATATCAAGACTTAGACCTAAGTCATCGTGTGTTGCGTGATTTTGTGGATGAGGATACGTCACGTATTTTGGTCGACTCCCGAGAGAACTTTCAGAAAATGGCGTCATTCTCTAAAAATTACATGCCTAACATCGTTGAACGATTAAATCTTTACAGTGGCGAGCGACCCCTGTTTGACTTATATGGTGTTGAAGATGAGATTGAAAAATCGCTAGCCAAACGTGTGGACCTTAAGTCCGGTGGGTATTTGATCATTGACCAAACCGAAGCACTAACGACAATGGATGTCAATACGGGTGGATTTATTGGAGTACGAAATTTTGACGATACGATTTTTAAAACCAATCTAGAAGCTGCACAAGTTATTGCACGACAGTTACGTTTACGTAATTTAGGCGGTATTATCATTATTGATTTTATTGATATGGATAATGCTGATCATAAGAATTCGGTGTTGTCAGAATTCAATAAAGCATTAACAAAAGATCGCACACGTATGACGGTTAATGGGTTTACGACGTTGGGATTAGTTGAGATGACGCGGAAACGTACCCGTGAAAGTCTGGCTCATGTTTTGTGTGAACCTTGTCCTACTTGCCAAGGGCGGGGGGAAATCAGAACAGCTCAAACTATATGTTACGAGATTCTAAGAGAGTTATTGCGTGAATCTCGACAATTTGATGCTAATGAGTTTCGTATTCTTGCTTCTCAACAAGTCATTGATTTATTTCTTGATGAAGAATCACAAAGTCTTGCACAACTTGGAGACTTTATTGCCAAACCGATTAGTCTCCAAGTCGAGGAATCCTATTCTCAAGAACACTATGATGTGATTTTAATGTAATAGTGCTCTTTAAGGATGCGCCGAATAATTCATGTACCAATGTCTGAGAGCTAAAATCGTCCACATTATTGTTGCAATTTTTGGCAATCTAACTATTATCTGCAATTTGCGCCTTAATTTGAGAATTTTATCTAATCATCCATTTCTTTCAGAATTAATCGGTACTTTCTTAAGAATTTAGAATCCCATACTTGCCAATAAATCATCAACTTGCTCTTGATTTGAAACCACATCATCGCGTTTCTCTGGATTGACTACTGGACCATTCATCAAACCTTCATCAATACCGCTCCTCTTATCTTCCGGTACATTTGCAACCAGTAACTGTAGCAACTCAAATTCCAAGTCTTTGACCATTTTATTCACTTTTGTTACGACTTGGCCCGTAAGATCCTGGAAATCCTGTGCCATCATGATTGCCATTAACTGAGCATTGGTGGCATCTGCTTGTTTTGGTACGCTATCAAGATAAGCTAGCGTATTGATAATCAAATTCTTGTATTTTTCTGCGTCATCAGGAGAAGACTCCTGGGACTCAAGTGCCTGTTTCCACTGCTTAGACAAGTTTGTTGATTCAGATGAAAGCTCTTCTTGAATCGGCATGGCAATTTCTGTCGCAGTAAGGACGCGTTCAGCAGCTTGCTCAGCTTTTGAAGCAATGTAAGTTAGCTTGTCCTGCGCTTCTGGAACCTCTGATGAAATATCCTTTAAGCGTTTATCGAAGCCTAATTCACGTAAACTATCATGTAATGTACGTGTTAATTGGCCAACTTGATCGACAATTGTAGTATCTGTTGCTTCTGTTGAGACAGTGGTTTCTTCGATCGTTTCTTCTTCTATGGTTGAGGTAGCTAATGAAGCTTCACAAGATTCCTCACCTGTTGTTGTCATCGGATTTAATGCTTGATCAATATCATCGCTTTCAGTTATTTCGGTTGAAGCAATAGTGGTCTCTTCAATCGTTTCTTCCTCTATGGTTGGGGTAGCTAATGAAGGCTCATAAGATTCCTCACCTGTTGTTGTCATCGGATCAAATGCTTGTTCAATATCATCACTTTCAGTTACTTCGGTTGAAGCAATAGTCGTCTCTTCATTCGTGTCTTCTTCTATGATTGAGGTAGATAATGAAGGTTCAGTCGATTCAATCGGATCTTCTATGGCTGTTGCCACCGATTCATCAAATAATTGTGGTTGTTCCAGAGAACTCGTCGTGTTATTCATTTAATGTCACCTGTTGTTTGTTATGATGGTATTGCTAAATGAGTTAGGCAGAAGCTTTGCTTTCCATATTCTGGAAGATCTTGTTTAACTTTTCATCAAGTGTGGCTGCTGTGAAAGGTTTAACAATGTAACCACTGGCACCAGCCTGAGCAGCTGCGACAATATTCTCTTTCTTTGCTTCAGCTGTGACCATTAATACAGGTATCTTTTTTAAAGCTTCATTTGCCCGAATATTCTGTAACATTGTTAGTCCGTCCATATTGGGCATGTTCCAATCAGAAACGATAAAGTCAAAATTTCCGTCTTGAAGTTTGCGTAGACCAACAGCACCATCCTCCGCTTCTTCAACATTGACAAAACCTAATTCCTTTAGGAGGTTTCGAATAATCCTACGCATAGTAGAAAAGTCATCTACTACCAAGAATTTTAAATTTTTGTCAGGCATTATTATCTCCAGGAATATATTTCATTGTTATGTAAACTAGGCTAAGTTACTTTCATTAATAATAAGAGCCGATACTGGTGAACCGGCACTTGAATTAGTAAAAGCTCTCTTAGTTTTACAGCTTAACGGCAAAATTTTGATGAAGTTTAGTTTGTACTTTTGTTAAATAATGCGGTAAAAATTATGTTTCTTAGGTGATGGGAGTTGTGCTGGAATGTATCAGCAAATAATTCACTGAGGTAAGCCACCGGCTCCGCCGGGGGCCTCAGCAAGGTTTGACCTATACGACGGTCGGAGTGAATCTCAGAGTCTTGACCAAAAGACAAAAAAGATTCACAAATGGAAGAGTACCTGAGGCTCACGCATGCGAGATGGGATTGTGAACATCATGTTGTGCTTATCCTGAAGATGCGAAAGAAGAAAATATTCGGGAACTGTGCCAGCACCTTGGTGCGATATTTCGATAATTGGTGAGGCACAAGGAAGTGGTGGAAGGGCGTGTGTGTCAGATCATACCGCCGAAGTACGTGGTCCGTATTGTGCAAACAATACTGGGTTTGGGCCAGAGGCTAATTTTGTACGATTAGTCAGTAGTGTCCGGCAAATTAGATGAATAGATTCAGTTGGTTATTGTTTTGCTGTTTGCACATCTGTATCTCTGTATTTTTAAGCAATTGATCAAGCGTTGTTTTTTCGAAAAGAGTTAGGCTCAGGATTTGTAGAATTGTGTAAAGCGAAGCATCGGTATTGAGCCGCTTTTTCACGATGGCGACAAAGACGTAAACCGTGATAGCAATCCATATTTGCGTCTTGACTGCGTTCTCGGAGGTGCCATAGAATCGCTTGATACGAAGATGCTGTTTGATCCATTTGAAGAATAGTTCGACCTGCCAGCGGCAACGATAAAGCTCGGCGATGGTAAGCGCAGGCAGATCGAAGTTGTTGGTTAAAAATACCAGGTTCTTGTCGTGTTCGGCATCATAGAACTTGATGCGTCGCAGGTGCTGTGGATAATCCTTACTGGCCTTGGAAGCGGTCAATGCAATGGTCTGATCGCAACGCAGCCCCGTGGATTTGTCCACGGGACGAGAGTAGACGCGACGAAAGAGCAGATTGGATTTGCCACGAATGACAAAGAACGCCTGCGCTTGATGCAAGACAAACCAACGAGCGAAGTCAGTGAAACCGCGATCCATGAAGTAAAAACTGCCAGCTTCGGGTATCAGGATGTCGAGCACATTGATTTCGTGCATCTTGCCATCGCTGATGTGGATGAAGGTTGGAATATTGCCGCGCAGATCGAGCAGTGTATGCATCTTGACGGCGGCCTTGGCGGAGCGGAAGCGTGCCCACGGAAAGACGCTCAAGCAGAGGTCGATGGTCGTGGTATCGAGTGCATAAACCGTCTGCTCCAACTCCACCGCGAAGCTGTCGCTAGCGTAAAGTTTTCTTGCGGTCTGGATCAAGCTCATCGCAAAATCCATGTAGATGCGATAGTCGCGCTGCTCGTTGGCATCGGCCAACGTACTCTTGGCGAC